>JAKATZ010000003.1 GCA_021827925.1 Microcaldota archaeon
TATCTTGCTAATCGTGCCTGGGCTTGTGTAATGCGCGACGTATGCAATGGTGCCATTAGGGGAGAATGCCACTGCAGAAGGCGTCGCTGTAGTGGATATTGTAGAAGCTACGCTGTTTGTCGCAACGTTTATTACGTAAATCGTGCCGCTGCCTGAAGCTGCGACATATGCAAACGTTCCGGAAGGGTTGAACGCAACTCCTGAGGGGTTTACGCCCACAGTTATCGTATTTGTAACGGCGTTCATTGCAGTGTCTATTACATTCACTGTTGCACTGCCATGGTTTGTGACGTATGCGAGCCTGCCGTCGGGGCTGAACGCTACTCCATACGGGTTCGTCCCGTCAGGAACTGTTGCGGATAATATGCTCGTGCTCGAAAGCAGATTGCCCTGAAGGAAAGACCATGACCCGTAATAAGCCCCTCCAGATCCCCCCATCACTGTCGCATTTGCTGTCGATATCTCTCCGGCAGAGATCATTGAATTTGAAAGATAATACGTGCCTTGTGGAAAGCTTGATAGCGGAGCCGAATTTGCTGTAGATAACAACAGAACAGCAACCAGAAGAATCCCTGTTCGAAAACCCGCAAAAACATCCGAATCCATAGCAATCACATTGCCAAGTAGTGATTCAGGGCCGGCATTTAATAAGCTTGCTGCGATAGGACTGCAGTCATGTAGCCGGCAGGCTTTTCTCGGCGAGTTCTGCCTTCTCTATAGTATACGTTCCCGTTACTCCGTTCCATTCCTTGCTGGCCTTGAGTATTCTCACTGATTTGCGGAAGAGTGGTGCATCGAGTACGAAACTTTCGGCCTCTCCCCCCTCGAAGAGCAGGTTTATGCCATACCTGCGGTTCAGCTCAGACAGCTTCCCTATCATCCTCTTGTCTATCCTCTCCCCGAGGAAGGAATCGTCAAGGCCCTCTGCTGCAACTGCTGTTATTATTGCATTGAACTCCGACGCTATTTCTCCGAGCTCTTCGAGAGGATCTATCTTCCAGAGCGGCGCCACATTGTCTATTCCTAGCCTTCCGGTTATTCTCTTTATCCTGTCAGCCTGGTATCTGCTGTAAGTTGCGCCGGTCACGAGAAGACCGACACCATTATCTTCCAGCGCGGCCGAGAGGTCCTTTAGTTCCTCCTCCTTGACACCTTCCGTTTCCACAAATACCTGCCTTATGCCCAGAGCCTCGGCCTGCAGTGATGTCAGCCTGGCATTTGGATAATGGAACATATAACTCTCCTTATTCCTTGATAGGAAAGTTACGAGCAAGTCTATTTTTATGCCGCTGCGCATGGCCTTGTGTAGAGCAAGAGTGGAGTCTTTGCCACCACTGTAAAGGCAGGCGTTGAGCATCAGGCTCCCTTCGAAAGCTTCTTCTTGACGTGCTTCAGCGCGGAGAACATATCGCGGTCTATCTCCTCCAGCCGCATGGCTATGTACTTTGACTGTGACTTGAAGTTGGGAATTATCACATTGTCAAGCGCATTCACTCGCCTTTTGGTCTTCTCTATCTCAACGACCAGCCTCTTCAAGCCTTGCTCGCGCTGAGCCACGTCTATTATCGCATCTATTGCCGCTGAGAAGGCATCGCCGATGTCTTCTGTAGCTATGCTTGTTGAGATAAGACTGAAGTCTATCTCATTCTTTTTCTCCTCCCTTATGGTTTCAGGTATCCTCACCCCCATTATGTTCTTAACAGACATGCCAACGAGGCCAGCCTCTCTGACGTGCTGTGCGGTGACTTCCAACTCAAAGTTCCCAACGTAGGTGGACGAGGTAGCCATGGTCTTGTAAGCACGCTGCATCACCTCATAGAGGTAATCCCTGCCTCCTCCGGACTGCTTCAGCAGCTTCATAAACTCAAGAACGAGAGCTTCGCGCTTTCTCTTAAGTATGGAGTATCCCCTGCTTGCTGTCCTAGTTCTCCTCTTAACCTCTATAAGGTTCATACGTGTGGGGTTGATCCTTTGCATTCAGACACTCTTCTTGTAGTACTTCTTTATGTAATCGACCTTTATTCTGGTCAGCTCCGTTTCGGGCAGCATGGATAGAAGGTCCCAGCCTATGGCGAGCGTCTCTTCGATGCTCCTGTCCTCGTCGAAGCCTTGCCGTATAAAGCGCTCTTCAAAAGCCTCGCCGAAGTTAAGGTACCTTCTGTCCCCTTCGCTGAGCGCTTCTGCGCCGACTATTGAACTCAGGCTCTTCGCATCCTGTGCACGTGCATAAGCGCCGTAGAGCTGGTCAGCAACACCTCTATGATCTTCCCTTGTTTTCCCTGCCCCTATCCCATTATTCATCAGCCTGGATAGGGAACCGAGAGGATTAACCGGAGGGTATATGCCCTTGTTGCTCAAAGCCCTGCTAAGGAACATCTGGCCTTCGGTTATGTATCCCGTGAGGTCGGGTATCGGATGCGTGACATCGTCGCTAGGCATCGTAACGACGTTGAGCTGCGTTATGCTGCCTTTCTTTCCCCGGATTATTCCTGCGCGTTCGTATATGCTCGCGAGGTCGGTGTACATGTAGCCGGGGAATCCCCTCCTTCCAGGCACTTCTTCCCTTGCGCTTGATAGCTCCCGGAGCGCTTCTGCATAGTTCGTCATGTCATTAAGTATTACGAGCACATGCATGTTCTTTTCGTAAGCAAGGAATTCTGCAGTGGTGAGTGCTATTCTCGGGGTTATTATACGCTCTATGCTGGGATCATCGGCGAGGTTTATGAAAGCCGCAGTGCGCTTCAGGGCGCCTGTCTTCCTGAACTCTCTTATGAAGTACTCCGCATCGTCGTATGTTATGCCTATGCCCGCGAAGACCACCGCAAAGCCCTCGCTCTGGTTCTTGACCTTCGCCTGCCTTGTTATCTGCGCTGCTAGCTGGTTGTGGGGAAGGCCAGAACTTGAGAAGAGAGGAAGTTTCTGCCCCCTAACCAGGGTGTTCAGTCCATCTATTGTTGATATCCCCGTTTCTATGAAATCGCTCGGCATCGCCCTAGAGACGGGGTTTATGGGCTCCCCGTTTATGTCCCTCTTTGTTTCTGAGGATACTGCGGATCCCGAGTCCCTGGGCCTTCCGCGACCATCAAATATCCTTCCGAGCATGTCCTCGCTTACACCAACACTGAAAGTTTCTCCGGTGAAGCTCACCGAGGAGGCCTTCACGTCTATGCCGTTCGTAGGCCCGAATACCTGCACCACCGCATTGTTCTCGCTCGTGTCAAGGACCTGCCCTAGCTTGTACTCCCCGTTTGGAAGCCTTATCCTGACTATCTCGCCGTATGCGGCGTTCTTCACCTTGTTCACGACCACCAGCGGCCCAGCGACGCTTGCTATGGTATTGTATTCTATCTCAAAGTTCATTCGACTACCTCTTTGGCCTTCTTCTCGGCGTTCTCCTCAGCCTCATGTTCTGCATTTGTCATCTCGCGGAATTCCGAAGCGATATGGTCTTTTATCTTTCCTATCTCGGCATCGGCATTCTCTTCCTTTATGCCTTTCATCCTTGATATCTCGGCCTTTACCTTCGCCCCGGCCACCTTGTCTGCGCTAAGCCCGTTCTTTACTGCATCCGAAGCCGCCTTGGAGAAAAAGAGCATCGTGTTTAGCATCAGGCTCTGTTTCCTCAGGCTTGTGTACGCGTCTATCTCGTCGAAAGCGCTCTGCCGGAGATAATCCTCCCTTATCATACGGCCTATCTCAAGCAGCACGCGCTCCGATTCCGGAAGAGCGTCCTCTCCGACAAGCTGCACTATCTCCTTGAGCTCAGATTCCCGTTGCAGGAGCCTCATCGCCTCCTTCCTGTCTTCTACAAAGCCTTCGCCTACATTCTTTACGTACCATGGCTCCAGAGCGTCGAGATAGAGCGAGTAACTATTAAGCCAGTTTATCGAGGGGAAATGTCTTGAGCTTGCAAGCGATGCGTCGAGAGACCAGAAGGTCTTTACCACACGGAGAGTTCCCTGCGACACGGGTTCCGAGATATCCCCTCCTGGGGGCGATACGGCCCCTATGAGAGTTATGGATCCCTTGGATCCGTTTAGAGATTCGACCATCCCACTTCTTTCGTAGTACTCTGCCAGCCTCTTGGAAAGA
This sequence comes from Microcaldota archaeon, assembly GCA_021827925.1. GTDB lineage: Archaea > Micrarchaeota > Micrarchaeia > Micrarchaeales > CABMGC01 > JAKATZ01. Next base: position 4,093 of record JAKATZ010000003.1, read on the forward strand.
TATGCAGGATATCCTTCCTCGCCAGGCATCTCCTCAAGCCTTGCGGATATCTCACGCATCGCCTCCGCCCACCTTGAAGTTGAGTCTGCCATGACTGCGACGCTATAGCCCATGTCACGGAAATACTCGGCTATAGTGATCCCAGTATATATGCTTGCTTCCCTCGCAGCTACTGGCATGTTGCTTGTGTTTGCTATGAGTATGGTGCGCTCCATGAGGGGCTTTCCTGTCCTGGGGTCCTGAAGCTCTGGAAATTCTGTCAGTATCTCTGTCATCTCGTTACCGCGCTCTCCGCATCCAACATAGACTACAATGTCGCTGTCCGCGAACTTGGCAAGCTGGTGTTGTATGACCGTCTTTCCGGCGCCGAAAGGCCCTGGAACCGCTGCGGTGCCGCCCTTTGCAACGGGAAAGAATGTATCTACAACCCTCTGCCCCGTGGTGAGAGGTTCGCTTGTGATAAACTTTCTTTTGAAAGGAGAGGAGCGTCTGACCGATCTTCTCTGGAACATCTTAAGCTGCACCTCGCTGCCGTCATTATCGAGAGTCGCAACAGCCTCGTCCACTGTGAAGCTTCCCCCAGTTATGCTCTTTATCTTACCGCTTACTCCCGCTGGCACCATGATGTAATGCTTGATAAGATCGGTTTCTTGAACGTAGCCTATTATGTCACCCTGATTCAGATCTATGCCTTTCTTGATGCCGTCCTTCACGACGAATTCCCATTCCTTCTTCCTGTCAAGCGGTTCTGCGGTAATGCCCTTGCCTATGAAAGAGCCGCTCTTCTGCTCAAGGACCTCAAGCGGCCGCTGTATACCGTCATAGATCATGCGAAGTACACCTGGTCCGAGCTCTACCGAGAGTGGGCTTCCGGTGCTCTCTACGCTTTCTCCAGGCCTAAGCCCTGAGGTGTCTTCGTAAACCTGTATTATTGCATCCTCTCCCTTGAGCTGTATTATCTCACCTACGAGTTCCGCACGCCCTACCTTCACCACATCGTACATGGCGCTCCCTAGCATATCCTTCGCTATTACAAGTGGTCCCGATATTCTTTTTATTATTCCCATGCTAATTACCAATGTTTTTGCTTATGTCTATTCCTATGGCCCTAAGTATCAATCTCCTGAGAGTGTCAGGAGTATATTTCTCGTTCTGCTCAGGAACTATCACAAAAAGGGGAAGAAGGCTTGTGTCTATTGCGTTGAGAAGCTTCTTATCCTTTATGCCGTTGGCTATCTTGGAGGATAGCACTATCAGGCCTATGCCATCATTCTGCATCACTTTCTTAAGTATCGCCTCCGCCTCTGCTGCGCTCTCTACCGTGTACGCCTCCTTTATACCGGAAAGGCGGAATCCCAGTGATAGCTCTTCGCCCCCTATCAACGCTATCCTATAATCTTTTCTCAGCTTGTCCTCCAACTAATCAACCTTGAAACTTCTTCTTTTTCAAGCCCGTATGCCTTGCTCTTTATCAATATCCTAAGGGCGAAAAGCTCCATTTCCTTCAGATACACGTAAGCTATTATCGTGCCTATCGAGAGCACAGAGTGCCGGAGTATTCTTGCGCTGGCCTCAAATATATAATTCCTCATTGCTATCTCGAATGTTATCAGTTGCCCGTTTTTCCGATAGGCAGGTATCGCATCCGCTAGATCCATCGCGTGCAGCTGCGATACGAATCCCTCAACGCCATCGGAACCCTGAAATGTTCTGCGCAGGCTATCGATGCGTATCCCGCCCCTTGAAACCAGTGCAGGAAATGCATCTTCGAAGTTGAGACCGCGCTTCTTGGCGCGGACTAGCACGATTATGTTCCGCATATCTATATCGAGCCTTACGATCCTTAATGCGTGTTCCCTGCGCTGCTTCAGTGCGTCTATTATGCCTTCCCTTGATTTGTAGTATCCGGCATCTATCGCAGCAAGCGCGGATGAAGCTTCTTTGCCTGAAGAATAAGCTGCAGATGCAGATTCCATTATAGAAGAATAAGGGGAATTCTTGGAGAGCCTTGATATCAGGCCCTCCATCGTGTCTTCGTGCATTGCCTCCTTTATTGCAAGTTGCCCGTATCTTCCGTAATCTATGATGTACCTGGAAATCTCATCATATGCTGCTCCCCTTTCCTTCGCCTCTATCGCCAGTTTTACATTGTTAAGTTCCCATTTGCCCGCCAGGCCGCGTATTATCTCGCGCTCCATTTTAGGCGTTATCTGTACCAGCTTGCTCACGCTATCCGCAAAGCTCTTGCTTAGCGCAAAGTCTATCATTGACTGCCTTATGTTCACTCCGCCGAACTCGGCGAGGAAGCGATTGTAGTCAGTCTGTATCAGAAGCGCGATCATGCTGCTGGCGTCCTTTGCGTTTATCATGCCTTGCATCGCTGCAGGGCTCATCAGACGCGATTCCATGGCCTTGACTCTGGCACTAGAGTATCCATATTTTATGGCAGCCCTATATCCCAATTCAATCAACCTGGAAGAGAACTTTCGATGTCGCGCTTCTCAGTTCGCTCTCGCTTCTGGAGAGTATAGATCCGACTGTGGCATCAAGCCTAACGGACCTGTCTCCAGAATAGAAGACAGCACCGTCGTCCATACCGTTTATGACCTTCTTGGGGCCTTTTACCATCTTCTCGCAGCTCTTGCTTACCTCTGCGATCATCCCAGATTCACTAGCCACAGCGCTGAACGAACTTAGCGCAGCCGCGACTAGCTCTGCCAGATAATCTTTCCTTATCTTGTCTGCGACCTGTTTAGTAACCTTTGGCAATTCTCTCCTGAGAACCACTTCCTTCGCAGCAAGAAGCAGCGAGTCCGCTTCTATCTGCGCATTGGCCTCGGATTCCTGAAGCATTGCCTTAGAATCCTTTGCAGCCGCTTCTTTGGCTGCACCCAGTATCTCCTCGGCCTTTGCAGAAGCTTCTGCGAGTATCTTCTCCACTGCCTCGTCGCCATCGGCCTCTACCTGCTTTGCCTTCGCCTCAGCCTCCTCTGCTATGCCCTCCTTCAGCCCACTAAGCGGCATCTAATCCCTTCAGATAAGCCCTCCGGCAAGCATTATGAGTATCGCTACCACGAAGCCGAATATAAGAAGCGTCTCAGGGAGCACAAGGAATAGTATCACCCGTCCCATCTCCTCTGGCTTCTCCGCTATCAGGCCAAGGCCTGCGCTTCCGATGCTCGCCTGCGCAATCCCAGTTGCCATGGCCCCTCCAGTTATCGCTATTCCTGCACCTATTGCTGCGATTGCAGCCTCCATTGTTATTGCCATTATTTCACCAATATTTCATTCCTTAGTATAAACCCGCCTGTAAGAGAAAGGCCTGTACTTTATGCCTCCGCCCTCATAGAACTTCCCGAAGAATTCCACGACGTTAAGTCTTATGCCTTGCACGATGCCCTCGAAGATTCCGGTGAGCATGTTCAGGAAGTGCAGCACCAGGAATATGACAAGATAAACAATAAAAAGGAGAGGCCCGTCACTCAGTTTCGGAGTGAATGCGCTGTCTATCAAGAATGCAAGAATTACGCTGGCTAGCCCGAAGCCCATTATTCTTGTGTAGCTGAGTATGTGCGACATCAGGTTTGGTACTTCCCCTGCTTCTGCGCCGCTTAGGGCCATCGTCACAAGCATTGAGAGAACAGCTATTCCTGCTGCTGGCTCCCACACCTGAACCGGGAACGCGTTGAACAACCCACCGGCAACCCCAACGCATCCTGCTATTATGAGCAGCATGCCAGTTAGCTTGCTCAGCGCTTTCTTCATATGTCCTTTCTCGTAATGGTTGATGAATCCGAAGAACAGGCCAAGAAGTATCTGTACGACTCCGAACAGCAAAGTAGCAACAAGCACTCCGGAGATGTTCGTGAACCAGTCGAAGCCGTGGAATGTCGTGAAGTACTGATTAAGCTGAAGGCCGAGGTACTGGTTGGAAACGAATCCGAAAAAGATAGCCGATATTGAGCTTAACTGCCATATGCTCGCCGTGTTTGCCACAAGCCCTTCGGGATTCACCTTTCTCTTTATGAACGTGGCGAACACGAGCGACGCCACGCCATACCCGACATCAGAGACCATCAGGCCATAGAATATGGGAAACGAGAGTATGAAAATCCACGTAGGGTCTATTTCATCGCTGCGAGGAATCGATATGAACTCCACCATGTAATCGAAAGGTTTCAGTATCTTCGGACGCTTTACCAGCGTAGGGGCGAGTTCGCCCTTAGCTTCGAGAGAATCAATAAAGTATCTTCCTGCAGTCTCGCGATCCACGACATCCCGAAATTCCCTGAATCTCCTATCTGGAACCCAGCCTTCCATGACAAAGGTGCTAACCGTTTTACGGAACATTGAGCTGATCCCAGCCCGCTCTATCTCTATCTTAAGCATCTCGCGCAGATTTGCAAGAGTGGAGTAGTACTTCTCGCTCATCTCGCTTATCTGCGCAGCTATCCCCTTTTCCTTCTGCTCGTTCTCCTTTCTCTTGAGGGATATCACAGATATAACACTGCCGGGTTTGCCGTCAAGATACCTTGCGTTCATATCCAGCTCCTTCATCTTGTGCTTCTTAACGATCTCGTCTACGGTAGCTTCGGATCTCTCAGAAGCAAGCAGCACTGCTGCCATGTCTTTCTTGAAAGGCAGTACGATTACTTCATAGCGCTTCGCAGACTTCTTGAGCTCTGCCTGCAGTGCGGCTGCAGACTTCCTCTCCGTCTCAAACCCGCGGATAGATATGCGTCCGCTTCCTAGAGATGAAAAATCAATATCGATGCTACTGAAAGCGCTTGCGACATGCTCTGCATAGTCGAGCGCCTTCCCCTCCTCAAGCATCTGTTTCCTCCTTGTGCTTAGCGCGTATATTGAGTCTATGGCCTCGGAGAGAGCTGCAACCTTCCGGGCAAGTATCCCTGGAGGCAGATGTGCCTCGCCTTTGATCTCTCGTTTTTCAAGGATGCCCAAGCACCCCTCTATCCGCACAAGCATATCGGAAAGTGCAGCTCCGGATTCCGGTGGAATGTCATCCGGCAGGGGCAGGATGCTCTTCCTAAGGTCTATAACTCCGATCCTATGGGCAGCGGCAACGATGCGCTCACGGTCCTTGCCTAACGCAATTATCCGTATCTTCCGCATCTGTTGGGTGCGCAGCATTTTATTACCCTTGATTGCCAAGAATGCTCTTAGTCGCAGCGTTTGTAATCTTATCGAGCTTCCCAGGAGTCGTTTTTGTGCCAAGGATTGCATCTGCTTCTTTTCTTGCGGCCTCAAGCCTTTCAGAACGCATGTTTTCTGCTTCCTTTTCAGCACTTTCAAGAGCTTCTTCCTTGAGCTTCTTCGCGGCAGCGCCAGCATCAGTTATTATCTGCGCTGCTTTTTCCTTTGCCTCCCTTATCTTCGCTTCTTTGCGGGAGAGTGCATCGTCTAGAAGCTTCTTACCCCTCTTTTCTGCTTCTTGTATCTCTTTCACTGACTCAATGCCTTCCATTGCTGCAACCATTAAAACTTAGAAAGGTACACTCTGCTTCCCCACTGGCCAAGTGGTAAAGCACTGTGAACCTATTATCTATAGAAGCGTTAAACTTATAAATGCATAGCGTGTCTTCCTGACTTTCAGATCATCCCACAGATCTGCCTGGCTTCTTGTCCCATGGCGCTTCATAGGCCGAGTATCTCTTTATGACCGGTGCCTTTATGCTGTCAGCGTAAGCACCATTGGCCTTTGCCTTCCTTTCAGCCTGCCTCGATTTGTTGGAGTAGTGTCTGTAGGCTGCTATGGCCGCGGAGAGCACATCGCGTTCATGAACCGTTCCGAGGACGTGATTCTTGCTTAGTCCTTCCTTCTCTACCACGCTTATGTCGTTTTTGGGAGTGAATAGCAGGGCATTGAATGCTGTTGCAGGCTTAAGTACGGTCTTCTGCGGCCTCTTCTTATCGCTCGCCAGGATGACAGGTGTGCCTGCGCCACCTATGTACCGGACTAGCCAACCCATGCCTGCGAATCGTGAAGATGCGGAACATATCCTCTTCCCTTCGAGATTTACGCACACTACGGCCTGTGTTTTCCCGGTATCAACTCCTACGAGGATGTTGGCCATGTGCTCAGCACAAACTGCTGTTTGCATAGCACACCGCATCTGCAGCCGTCTCTGGGAGGGACAGATACCTGCAGTCTGTGACGACTGCTGGAGTTGAGGTTATTTTCAATTGCTTGGCAAGAAGCTCCTGACTGCTTATATGCCCGGGTGCTGATGACAGGCAGCCTCCAAGCTCAGTCTCGTTAAGCCCCGCGGATGATGCAAGCGCAGCAAGCAGTCCCGAAGACATGTAGGATCCAGAGTAGGTTGAGTTCAGTTTTGATGCGAAGCTGGAGAATTGGGATGGTGACTGCAGAGAAGCGCAGAATAGGTATGCTCCGAGTTCCAATGTACTGTTTGTACCCTCCGAGTCTGCTATGCCTTGCGAGTACTGCGAGAAAAGTATCTCCGGATAGACGGAAATCCTGCTTCCAAATCTGCTTTCCATGCTTGTCATATAGGACAAGCTGCTTATCGCACCGGGAGAGTAAGGATCTAGAAACCAGTAAATCTGCAGCGGACTGGCACTGACGCATGACGATGCGTTTGCCATAGATATCACGCCGTCTGATGCAACGTAGTTGTTTGATACCGCCGAGGGTTTGGCTGCCTGCAGAAAGGGGATCGAGTCGCTAAGATTTTTGTCATTCAGCAGGAATGAAAGATAGAATCCAGCGCCAGTTACTGGATCATGTGCAGGAAGTACTGCGTACCATTTCCCTGAAGGGAGATAGCTTATGCTCATGGCGGTGATGTTGCTTATGTACGGCAGTATGGACAGAGATGAATTCACTTCGGAATAACTAGCGAGCATGCGCTCAACGTAGGATTTTATCTCCGCTGGAGTGTGGATCGCAGATAGGCAGCCGTTGCTTGTTGTGCCATTTTTGCATGATGTCGAGTTTGTTGCATTCAAAGGCGCTATTACCGGCGGCTTTGCGTATGAAACATAAACAAGAAGTGCAAGGAGTATCAGGACAAGGACCACGAGTGCGGCGTGTATGTTGTCGAGCCCACCCATCTTGCCTATCGGTCTTATGATCACTCTGGGCTCCTGCATCGCAACGCTTTTCTTACTTCCTTTGGCCATAACAACACCAAGACAGCGAAGACTTAACACTGGATATATTTAAAACCGTTTGGATTTGATGCGATTGCACAAATTTGCATGATTTGTCTGTTTTCCGGCAACGCGGAAATCACGGGTCCGGCGGGATTTTCAAGTCTTCTGCCATTTGACAAAAGATCATTTTGAACCCGCGGCCATCACCTTAGGACGGTGCCACTCTATCCAAACTGAGCTACGGACCCATAACGCTTACATCTTCTCAACGGCTTCGATACCTAATAAGCGTATCATGTTATAAATAACTTGCCTTACCGCGTGCACTATGGCTAGACGTAGCGTCATTGCGTCCCCTCCTTTCAGGACAGGCATGTTCTCGTAGAACTTGCTGAAAAGAATAGAAAGATCTACGACATATTCTGCTATTACGTTTGGGCGCAGCTCGCGGCAGGCCTTCTCAATTATACGCCCGGCACTGCCGATCATCTTGACAATTTCAAAATCATATCCGCGTGTTATTTCGGCGTAATCTCTTTCCCCCAGAGCAGTATCAGTTGTTCCGGCTCTTGTTAGTATACTCGATGCCCTTGCGTAGGTGTACATGCAATAGGGGCCGCTGTTGCCATCGAAATTAAGCGCTCGCTCCCATTCGAATGTGACTTTCTTCGAAGGATCCACGCGTAAAAATTCAAATTTTATTGCGGCTATTGCAACCTTCAATGCGATAATTTCTGCGCTGCTCTTATCAGTTATCTTCTCGCTTTTCAGCACTATCTCCAGCGCCTTTGATTTAACTTCGCGCAGTAAGTCATCTGCAGTGTAATTCCTGCCTTGGCCCAGCCAGCCTCCCTCCCTACCGCTCAATGAACCTCCCTTGACGCCTATCTCCCCGTAAGACATATGCACAACTTCTCCATGCCTGCCGCCACTTATCCCATTCAGAACGCCGCGCAGTATTGACTGGGGATGCTCCTGTGCCGAACCTATCACATTTATCGCTATCTCCGCACTCCCGAATTCCATTTCTCTGCCGTTCTCAGCGGTAGAATAAACTTCCTTTCCGTTAGGCTGTGCGATGAAACCCGCGAAGCGGAAATTACTATGCAATATCCCAAGTTTCCACATATGGAACGCAATGTCCTTTGCAAGGTAGGTAGGAACTCCGTTGCTCCTCAGCAGAACCTTCGCTTTGTCTCCTCCTCCGACATCGGTAACAAGGCAGCCCTTGTACTCGCCATCGTCTGCCATCCTCGCAAGATCATTCTCCCGGAGCAGTGCGATTGCAGATGAGAGCAGTCTTTCTCTTACCACGTCGCTCTCCCATACCATGACATCGTGGTATATGCCATACGCAAATGCAGTTTCATATTGTGCCTTCACGCATTCTTCTGCCATCTTCCTTGCTTTTTTTGCCTCGTCGCTGGCGCTGTTTTCCATCTTCTGTAGAAGAAGGGTTATCTCCGCTTCAAGCTTCTTTGATTCTATTAGCTTGTTTATCTCCACATACTGTTCGCCGAGGAACTGATCGTATTTTCCGGTTGGCTTGGCGGCAAGATTCATGCTGCCCCATAGAACCACTGCCATCTGCAGTCCGAGATCGTCAATGTAATCCTCGCGCTCTACATTGTAGCCGCAGAATGAGAAGATGTTGGATACCGCATCGCCCAGGAGGGCGCTTCTCAGATGGCCGATATGCCATGGCTTGTTCGGATTCACGCTCGGAGACTCTATTATAGCCTTTCTACCATTCCCCATCCTGGACGAGCCAAATCCATTTCCGGATCGCAGTACCTTGTTTAGGATAAGTGCAGTGTAGCCTTTCTCTTCGAATGTTGCGTTTATGTATCCGTTGATATGCGTCACTTTCGAAATGCCTACGACAGTTCCGATGCGTTTTGTCAGTGTTTCGGCTACCTCCGCAGGAGATTTTTTCATCTTTCCGGAAAGCCGGTATGCTATTGCCGTGCTGACATCCCCATAATCTCTGCCAGGCAGGAAGAGGGAGTAGCGCATTTCAAGTTCGGTTATTCCGGAATCTGGGCATGCTTCGCTGAGTGCACGCGCCATAGCATGCAAAAAGTTTTCCTCAGGATCGTTATTGGTATCCATGCTATTGTCTATTTTGCTTCTTTGTTCATGGCTTTGCGAAGTTTGGATGCGCTTTCGGGTTTGGCATATATCCTTGCATCGAAGAGTGTTTTGCTGCCTATCATCCGAAGCACAAGCGCATTTGAAGCTATGAGTGGTATCATCTCCCCTTTCCTCCTTATGAATATGGTAGTTTCTTCATCTATCAGGCCAAGATCCCTCAGTGTTATGGGGAATATCCAATCCGGATCCACGCCTGCCGAATTGGCAAACTTCTCCAACTCGGTTTTGCTCTCTTCTAGCGACCTCACGAACAGGTTTTCCCTCGGAGCACCATCCTCCACCGCCTCCGTGCTGGAGTACGCAATCTTCAGTGGAACCCGGTTCATCAGCATGGATATGAGTTCCTTTGTGAATGCAGATTTTCCCCTTCTAAGATACGAATGCATGGCCATGGATAACATATCATCGGTGTAGGAGAGGAATTCCGAGCCGTCGCCGCTTAGCAGGCCTTTGGGAGCAGTAACGTATCCTTCTTCGACAAGCAATTCGTATATCCGTTGTATCATGAGGTTTATTGCCACTACTGTCTTATGGTGGACAACACCCCTGTACAAGTAGTACCGGCCTATCAGGAAGCTTTCTATAGGGACCTCGTCCTTTTCAAAAACAATCCTGTCCTTTTCGAACGTTATTATGCGCAGCAGACTTGGCACATTTACCTTCCCGTAGGAAACGCCGGTATTGAACGAATCCCTTAGGAGATAATCCGACTTGTCTGCATCAAGGGCTGATTTTAGAAGAAGGTTCAGTCCGTCCTTGCTCTTGCCTTCTATAGTGTTCGTGATCTCAGTCACACTGTAGTTCTCCAGCTTTTCGCTCAGGAATTTGCGTATCACTTCGGCTCCAAAGCCCTCGTGGCTTTTCCCCCAGCGCTTCTTTATGATTACATGCTCCAGTGTGTGTGAAAGAGGATAGTGGCCTATGTCGTGTAGGAGTGCAGCAAGCCTGTATTTCTGGCGCTCCTCATCTGAAATCTCGCGTTTGACAGCGTTGCCAAGGAACTGGTCCATCATGAACATGGCGCCCAGGCTGTGTATGAACCGCGTGTGTGTGGCTCCTGGCCAAACGAGATGCGCAAGACCTAGCTGCTTTATCTGCCTCAGCCTTTGAAACGCGGGAGTATCTATGACTTCAAGCTCCGCTGCGGTCACACCTATGTATCCGTGCACATTATCGAATATCTGCTTCTCCGTCTTAAGCATAGTAAGAGTCTGTTAGTTGAAGCTTAAATAGTTATTTTACAATACCAATCTGCACAGTGCACCAATGACCGATGCCTTGCACTTGGCGCAAGGTTGATTTGATGAAAAAAGATTTTGAAAAGATCGGGACGATTATTGAGAGCAGCAGCGACGAACTTGTCGAGACGATGTCCGGGATGATAAGTATAAAGTCCGTCTCGCCTCTTTCAGGAGGGGAAGGCGAGAAGGAAAGAGCGGATTATCTTGAGAAAAAGCTAGCGTCATGGGGTATCGGCGCTGTCAGATACGATTACACCGACGAGTCCGGGGCTGTGAGATCAAACATTGTGGCGAAATATGGAAATTGCAATAGGACCCTGTGGATTGTCGCACATATAGACACCGTGGCAGAAGGTGAGATCGGCCTCTGGAAAACGGATCCTTACAGTGCCGTTGTCAAAGACGGACGGATCTATGGCAGAGGTACTAATGATAATGGGCAAGAAGTCATAGCAGGCATGTTTGCACTTAAAGCGCTCATGGAATCCGGGGCAGAGCTCAAATACAACATCGGACTCGCATTGGTAGCGGATGAGGAAATAGGCAGCAGGTACGGAATACAGAAGTTGCTGGACGAACCTGTTTTCGACGGAAGCGGTCTTTTCATTGTTCCTGACAGCGGTGACAGGAAAGGGGACAAGATAGAGGTAGCCGAAAAAGGCATACTCTGGCTGCGGATAACCGTTAGGGGCACACAGGTGCACGCCAGCACTCCGGAGAAGGGCGACAATGCTTACAGGCATTCTATTGGGTTCATCGGCCGCATAGACAAGTATCTCCATGAGAGATACAATGCCTCAGATGACATATTTGATCCCAACATGTCCACCTTTGAGCCGACGAAGCATGAGAAGAATGTGGATAGCGTGAATATTGTGCCAGGGGTCGATATCTCTTACATTGACTGTAGGGTACTGCCCAGGTATGACCTCGATGAAATACTTGGGAACCTGAAGCGCATCGCGTCTGAGGAATTCAAAGGAATAGATATAAGTGTGGATCCAATCCTTAAGGAGGAGGCGGCACCGCCAACCGACGTCAATGCTGAGATAGTTAAGGAGCTTTCATCCGCACTCAAGGAGGTCAGGGGAATAGATGCGAAGGCCATAGGCATTGGAGGAGGCACATGCGCGGCGTTCTTCAGGAAAAAAGGATTCTCTGCAGCGGTATGGAGCACCGAAGATGACGTCGCACACAGGGCCAACGAATACGCAGTCATCTCAAATATAATCGATGATGCAAAGATATTCGCGTACATATGCCTTAAGGACTAATCACGGATATTGTGCAGTATAGTAGCGAGTATGGCATAGCCATCCTTAAATGTCCGCAGCTTTGGCTCACCGGCATTCCGTGGTTTTTCGTTGCTGGGTATTTCCATCACTCTGAGCTTAAGCTTAGCTGCTTTTATGTTTATCTCGGTTTCTATTCCAAAGCCGGTTTCTTTGAGACGAAGCCGCGCTACGATATTTCTCTTGAAGCTGCGATATCCGTAGCACATGTCACTGTAGTTCGAACCGAATAGGAAGTTGACCATGCAAACGAATGCCCTGTTTCCCATTCTTCTTACTAGAGGCATATCCTCTGTCCCGCCACCAGCCATGAAACGGGATCCCATGCAGAGGTCATATCCTGATTCTATACTGTCTATAAGGAGGTTCAGCTCTTTAGGTTCGTTAGAAAGATCGGCATCCATTGAAACTATCACTTCGCCGCGCGCCTCTGCGAGGCCTTTTATCAAAGCGTTCCCTTTTCCGGTATTCTCGTAGATTACCTTGGCGCCCATCCTTTCCGCTTTATCGGCAGTGCCATCAGAAGAATTCCCATCTATGACAAGAATCTCGTAGTTCTTCCCTGCGAGTATCCTCTGCACTTCTGTTATTACCCTGCCAACAGTTTCCCCCTCGTTCAGGGTTGGTATGACTATGGAGATGTGCGGCTTCCCTCCTTCTGCCATTCACTCACGCGTGATGCACTTTAAGGTGTTGGAAAAACTATATATAGCTTGTATTCAAAATTAATTCATGGGCGGCTTTGATAGTGCCAGAAGGCTGTTGGGGCTAGCTTATGAAGCGGCAATGAGCAACTTCGGATCGCTTGAATGTCCTTACAAGCTCACTTTCTCGGTAACTTACCTCTGCCAGTCGCGATGCAAGACCTGTAATATATGGCAGATCAAGCCTAGAGACGAGCTCGGTCTTGCCGAGGTAAAAGAGTTCGCTTCTAAGAACAGGGGATTCAGGTGGATAGAGATAACAGGAGGAGAGCCATTCCTCAGAAGTGATATAGTTGAGATAGTCAGGGCGTTCTGGGACAGCTCCGCAGGATTGTATGTTGTGACCATGCCCACGAATTCGCTGTGCAACCACGATATGGTGGTGGGAAAGGTACGCCAGATGCTTGAGATGGGAATACCTAAGATCTCCATCACGGTAAGCCTTGACGGATACAGGGAATTGCACGACAATGTGAGGGGCATATCTGGAAATTTTGACAGGTGCATTGAAATGTTCAGGAAGTTAAGCGAACTTAAAAAGAGTTATGGAAACCTTTTCTTAGTATTTGGTTATACAATGAGCAAATATAACCAGGGAGAATTGGAGAAAACATTCAATGAAGTGAAGAAGGAGATACCTTGGATCACCCATAACGATTTTCATATAAACATGGGACAGATCTCCGACAGTTACTACAGGAATGGGTCCATTGACCTCTCCCCTGACAGGGAATTCGCTGCTGCGGAGATAAAGGAATTCGTATCCAGGCGGAATTTCCAGCCAGGCATGATACCTATCATTGAGGGAATATTCCTAAAAAAGCTATCAGAGTATGTTAGGACTGCAAGGCAGCCCATGAAGAGCAAGAGCCTTGACGCTTCCCTCTTCCTTGACAGTTATGGGAACGTTTATCCCTCAATAATGTGGAGCAGGAAGATCGGAAATATAAGGGAAACAGGCTACTCCCTGGGAGAGATATGGAAGAACAGCGAAGCGGAAGAGGTTAGGAAGATAATAAATGAAGGCAGGGAACCCGTAAGCTGGACTGCGTGCGAAGCGTACCAGTCAATAGTCGGGAATGTGAAGGGGATTATATAGCTTCAGCGCCGGCCATAAAATCGAGGAGAAGCGTGGCGGTTTTTTCAGGGTTTGAATAATGGGGAGTGTGTCCCGCGCCTTCTACAAGCTCTAGCCTGCTTTTCTTTATGTAAACATTGAACTTTGAAGAGTATTCAGTCTTGACTGTGGTGTCATCTGTTCCCCAGATTATAAGTACAGGAACGTTTATCGAAGCGAGGCTCTCCCTGGTAAGGTGTTCGTGATCCCGCTCAAAGTCATCCTCAAGTATGCTTCTTATTACATGCTCTTTGGCGTTTAGCCTTATGCCGTCCTCAAGAAGCCTGTTCCTCCTGCTCTCCCTGGTGCCTTCATTTGACATTCCTTCAAAGTAATCCTTCAGTCCTGCAGGATCCTCGAGTATCAGCCCTTTGCATGCATGCCCTTTCTGAGCGTATATGGCAGCTATCCAGCCCCCGTATGAGTGCCCGAACACAAAGCTCTCTGGCAGTCCTTTCCTCTCAATAAATTCACTAAGTACTGATACTTGCAGGTCTACGTCGTACTCGATCCGTGGGGCATCTGAAAATCCGTGCCCGAGGAGGTCTATCAGATAAACACTGATAGAATCTGGGAGATACGCAATGAGTTTGCGCCAGGTCCGTGTATTGACTGCTAGCCCATGGAGGAATATGACGCTCGCCCCTGTCCCCTTATGCTCAAGGTAGTGTATGTACCCCTTGCTAGTCAGCATCCGTCTCTCCAGAAGGTCTTTTTCATAATTCGTCTTATACACCAATAATTTAAGCAGCGGCTTGCGATGGTTGATGACCGTGGGCCTCTTTATTTTCATTTGGATTTTTCTCCTGTCCTGTCCCTTTTCCTCAGTGCGATAGAGAGCGCAGCAGCCGCAGCTATTCTTGCATCGTCTGCTCCCTCCTGCAAGGATCCGGCCATCGTCCCGGTGCGAAAATAACAAGCATCTTCCCTCCTTCGCGCGGCGGCAAGACCGCGTACCTGTACCATATATCTTATTTGCGGGGATCTTTGCATAGAATCACGCAAAGATAATTGGAGATTATCATTTATTATATTTTGTATGATGGCAGAGATTTCAAGCGGCGCAGAAACTTTCAAAAGTGCATATTTTATTCTATTTTTACAGCATAGTCATCCTTTCACGGCCACAATGGATCGGCTATTAATTTTTTAAATTTTTAGACGACAAAAAGACAGAAAAGCTTATATATGGGCAAAGATTTAGCATGGTATGAAGCTGATCGCATGGGACAGGGGATGAAAGCAGAACAACCGAAAACAGACAGGCAGGTTATTGACCGCAATGCTTTGGAGTTAATGGAAAGCTGCAAAAAGCTTAGGAGGGGTGCGTTGATAGCCGCTATGACAGCCGGAACATCGGCTATTGGAGGGATTTGGACTGCCGTAGCAGATAAGACTAGCGGGCAGGGTTTTCATACCGCCCCTATCGTAGTTTGCAGCACCTTTTTGGTTGCTTGGTCAGGATTTGTGGCGATTAGATTCTCAGGCAGCGCCGCTAAGGTAAAAGCCGCACTTCCGGACATCCGAATACAGGACAGGAAAAAATAATATAGGGTTTGAAAATGAAAGTGAAGATAGCTGTAGTTCAGTTTGAGATAAAGCAGTTCTCCCCCAAGGAGAATCTGGAGCGAGCTGGAATGTTCGTAAAAGATGCTGCATATTCAAAGGCAGACATTATTGTGTTTCCGGAGGATTTTCTTACAGGCCCGATTATAGGCAAAAGGGAATATGCAGACAGGGATAACGAATATCTCAGGTTTTTCCAGAGAGCTGCGAAAAAGAACCGGATAGACATAGTGCCAGGAAGCATTATAGAGGAGGAGAACGGAAGCCTTTACAACGTCGCATATTACATAAGTTCGAACGGAAAGGTGAAGGCAAAGTACAGAAAGATCAATCTATGGCTTCCGTAACGGAAGTATCTTACTCCTGGAAATGAGCTTGCCGTATTCAATACAAGATATGGGAAAATAGGCCTTGCCATCTGCTGGGATCTCGCATTCCCCGAGATGTTCAGGAAGATGACACTACGCGGAGCGAGAATTGTAATATGCCCATCATACTGGGCGCAGGAAGATGCCGGGATAGGACTAAAATATGATAGGGCATCAGAAGTTAAGTTTGTCAACTCCGTTTGCGCAAGCAGAGCCTTTGAGAACTGCATTGCGCTGGTGTACTGCAACCCTGCAGGCGAACTGCACGTGAAGAAAGGCAGGAGATTTATTAATGAGGCACTGATAGGGAACTCGCAGGTAACGATTCCGTTTAGAGGTTGTATAAAGAGGCTGGACCACAACAAGGAGGAGATGTTTATAGAAGAGATAGATACAGCGATTCTTTCAGATGCCGAGAGAAACTATAAGATCAGAAAGGATCTTAAGTCGAGGGTGCTTTCATAGCAGATGACAGTGGTCTGCTTATCTTTCAAAAAGAGATCGGAGTACTAGGAACATATTGCTTGCTTCGCGAAGCCTGCGGTATGAATACTGCAGCCACATCTCCCCGAAGGGAACGTATATGACAACGTTCATCCCTTTCTTTGAAAGCTTCTCCGCATAGCCATTCCTTATGCCCTTCAGCATACCGAACGAGAGTTCAGTATGATGATTTTTGCTTAGCAGTATTGCCCCATCCAGAAGCCTTTCGTCGTGAGTTGCTATCATAAAACGCTTCGAATTTGAAAAAAGGTACCGCATCAGTCTTTCATAGTTTTTTGTGCGTTCTTCCCTCGATACAAAGGCTATGCTGCTATCTTCCTTATATGCTCCTTTCACGAGGCGTATGACTGCTCTTTTCCTGACCAGGCGTTTCAGGTCCTCTGCGCTTCGTCGAAGATATGATTGAATACATATGCCCACTCCTCCACGCAGAACCTCGGTCTCGTACAGAGAGATCGTTCTGTCGACGTAATCATGCGATTCCATGTCAAGCCATACGAAGATTCCCACTTTCCTTGCGGCTTTCACTATCTTTGAATAGTTCGCACGCGCGATTTCCTCACTGATCCCCATGCCCAGCTGCGTCGGCTTTAGGGCAATAGATGCCTTTAGCTTCTCCGCTGCAATCCTGGTCAGCAATGATTCATACACCTTCACTGTCTTGCTCACATCCGCTGGATCTGAGAAATCCTCTCCCAGATAGTTAAGCTCCGCCTCAAGTCCCTTGTCATTAATCATCGCGGCTGTTTTTAACGCGTCCCTTATTCCGGGCCCGGCAATCCACCTTCCTGCAATAAGACGTTCCGCAAACGCACTGGTTTTCATCGGCTATGAATTGGAGCGCATAATTTAATATTGTGCATGTTGCTGTCGCTGTGCAGGACCAGGCCAGAAACTATAAGGATTACCGGAACAAACTATAAGAAATCTTTTGTTCACTATGCTAGTGATTTTAGGATACCTCGGTGTTGGATGGGATATCGGCAAGAAGGTCACAGGCATAGTGTTAATCCAGACGTACAGAAACTGAGGGCGGACGCTTTGTCGCGAGTGACACCACCATTCCCGCGGGGCTTAAGCCTTGGTGTTCCTTCCAAGTCTTTTATGGGCCTTTCCAAGCTCTCTGTTCGAAAGTGCAGCGAGAAGATTGAGTTCACCGGAGAGGACCGCCGCTGCCATGATCTCTGCGAGCTTCAGGGAGTTTGAGCCTTTCGGCTCTCCGCTTCCGTATGCGCCTAGCATAGACAACGCTTCTCTCTGGACAGGAAGGCCCGTTCCTCCGCCGATAGTGCCGACCTCAAGCGAGGTTAGCGTTACTGATATGTAAAGACCATTGCCGCGAACTTCTGTCCAGGTATATCCGCTGCTGCTCTCCACAACTTGGGCAGGGTCCTGGCCCGTTGCTATGAACATCGCGGCTATGGAATTCGCGAAATGTGCATTGTATTTGGAGCTTCCAGCCCTCGCGCTGCCAAGCCAGTTCTTCCGCAGGTTAAGATCATTTATCTCCATTGCGTTTGCACCATTGAAGATCTCTGAAAGAACGTTCCCAGGTATGATGGCTTCGGCGATCACAGTTTTTCCCCTACCGAAAAGGCTGTTGACAAAGGATTCTTTTTTGTCCGAGCAAAGATTACCACTAATGGCAATAAGCCTTGCCCTTGCGAATTTCTCTTCGATGTGGCTGCATGCGGTTTCGGTAGCGATCGTAACCATGTTCATACCCATCGCGTCTCCGGTGTCATAGCCAAACCTCAGCCATACATTGTTGCCCAGAACGAAAGGCATTATGCCTTTCGGAGTTCCGTTGTTCGTTGTCCCTCCGGCTATGCGCAGTATTTCTTCCTTGTTTTTTTCAATCCAATCGAGGAAATCTTCAACGTCAGATATGGACTCCAGACGGAATACTGGACCGCGGGTCATCATGTTCCCTATCACGCGAACCGTAGCGCCGCCGGAGGATGTTATTGCCTTAGCACCGCGGTTCACACTGGCAATCAGTGCGCCTTCTGTTGTGGCCATGGGAACGTAAAACTTGCCTTTGGCATGCTTTCCGTTTACTTCAAGAGGCCCGGCAGCACCCATGGGAATGCTCACGGATCCGAATACATTTTCGGCATTCTTGCCGACTATCGCAGAGTAGTCTATAAATGGTGACTTGGCATGACGTATCTCTACGCCCAGTATGCGTTCTAGAGCTAGGCGCCTGACCTCCGCTGCTCCCTGAGGATCAACATATTCGTCCACCTTGTTAAGGGGAACCTCCCCACTAGACACTTTTTTAACAACATCATCGATGATGGCCTTTCTGGCCTTCTCTGCTCCTTTGGACCCAGTCATGCATATACTCGGATAGGTGGCAATATAAGCTTTTCAGTGAATTCGCTTCTCGTACACGCCGGCATCCCAGTGCTTTTATACCTTGCCTGCCAATGATAATCGATAGTTCGGTAGGAAGATGGTTGTTCACAATAAGGCAAAGGAAGGGCTTTACCAAAGGATTGACAATAGCATTATGGCAGGGGTAAACGCAGGAGTGAGGACGTGGAACAGGACTACTGGCAGAACCAGGGCTGATCTCGCAAATCTCATGGCCTATGCTTCTAACATCTCGATAACCGCATCCATGTTCTTCATCTGCAGCAGGGAGTACAGGCCGTTGGTGATAATGGCCGGAGGAATTCTCCTTTTTCATACATCGCTAATATCGGTACCTAAAAACAAGGAGCTTGACGAGAAAGAATCTGAGTCTCTGCGCGGAGGAACATATAGCCTTGAGGCTGAAGCTGAAAAGAACCTGATGAGGCTTACTGCTCCAGCTACAGTGGCTTCTGCGCCGCTCGCATACGCATTCTCATTCATGCCCCCATTTTTTATCGATGGCGGAGCTTCTCTTCCCCACATGGTATTTGCAGAATCTACGGTGGCCTTTGGTGCTTCGGAGTACATCATGCGCGCAGATTGCGTCACTCCTAACGGGGGCGCATTTGCCAAGAGCATCGAAGCACTGAAGAGGGCTATCAGGGAACTGCACCCAGTCTCGGTGTCAGTGCTTAGATCTGCACCTAGAAGCTAGGATAGCGTTTTCACGCTGACAGCGCCATTATCCCGAGCAACACCATGACTATGCCTGCTGCCTGGCTTTTCGATACATTTTCTCCTCTCAGAAGGGCCGCCAGAAGTATGGTCACCAAGGGTGATGCCGAGCTTACCGGTGCTATTATCGCAGAGTAGTTGTAGGTAACACCTATGGTATAAAACAGCAGGCCTGCCATTGATACTACACCCATTACCGCAAGGAGCGGAAGGAGCTTGGAATCTATTCGCATTTTAAGATTGCTGGACTTGCCGTATGCCGTGACAAAAAACAGGGTGGACGCTGATAGGAACAGTGCTGTAGGAAACCAGCCTATTGACCTTGATACGAATGCCACTATGAACAGGGCTGAGCCAAAACCGATGGATGCGACAACAGCATACAATGATCCCGCAGCCGGTTTACCTCTCCGCGCAAGGATCTCGGAGGGTTTTATAGAGATGATAACCGTTCCTGCGATTATCATCCCGATCTCTGCGGCCTGGATTGCGGACACTTTCTCTCCGAGTAATATGAATCCCAGTATTGCGGTGATGGCTCCCCACGTATTTCCGATGGTGGCTATGACAGAGATCTTTCCTGATTCGAAACCCTTTGTGAAGGATAGCCAGGCTATGACTGAAAGAAGGCCTGCAGACACCAGGAGAAGAATATCGAAAGCGCTTATGCCATGGTATCCCGAGAGGAATACTGAAAGAACGGCAAGGACAACGAAGGAGAAGAGCGAGAGCCAGAAAGTGCTCCTGAAGGAGCCTATCTTCGATGCTATCGTTGCCGTAAGGAAATCCAGCACACCGAAGCTTGCCATGGAAAGGATACCCATGGCTATGCCCCCCAGTAGGTCCAATAAATCACTTGAGCAGCCGTGCTGCACAAAAGTTCCGTTCTGCAGGTAAGCATTAAAACAGCGCGTATTTATCGCTTTGCATGCATTATGAGATTGATGTGAATGAAGGCAGTCTTCGTTACCTCGAATAAGTTCAAAGTGAATGAGGCGAAGCGGATAACCGGTAATCTACTCCGGTACAGAAAAATGGAGTTAGACGAGATACAGGAGGTAAACATAAGAAAAGTGCTTGCCCACAAGGCACTACAGGCTTACGATAGAATAGGGGGACGCGTTGTAATAGAAGACACAGGGATTTACATAAATGCATTCGGAGGGTTTCCGGGGGCACTTACCAAATGGATGCTGGCTTCGA
This sequence comes from Microcaldota archaeon, assembly GCA_021827925.1. Taxonomy (GTDB): domain Archaea; phylum Micrarchaeota; class Micrarchaeia; order Micrarchaeales; family CABMGC01; genus JAKATZ01. The sequence goes on from JAKATZ010000003.1 coordinate 24,475, forward strand.
TGGGTTGTGAGGGCATATGTACTGCGCTGAACGGCTTCGAGGACAGAAAGGCTTATGCCGAAAGCTGCGTTGCGTTGTACGATGGAAAAAGGCTCAGGGTATTCTGCGGGACCAATGATGGCAGAATATCCGATATGCCCAGGGGAAGGAAGGGTTTCGGATTCGACTCGATATTCATTCCGGACAAGTGCGGGAAGACTTTCTCGGAGATGGGCGCTGCGGAGAAAAACCGGATCTCGCACAGAGGAATCGCTTTCAGAAAGCTCATGAAGTACCTCCTGAGTGACGGAACCGTGTGAATGCATTAGTGGGTAAGCCCGATCTTCTGCATTGCCCTCTCCGGATTGTCGTAGTATTCCTTGCTGAATTCGTTTATCCCCCTGAGGTCGCGTACACCCATTGAATTAAGTTTCTGCAGTATTCTGCCTCGCCTCTGTTCCTCGGCAACTATCTCTATGGCAGGCAGGCCTGCGAGCTTTGCAAGGGTATCCCTGTACGTAACGCTAGGCAGTATATCTGAGCTTTCTCCTGTCTTGTAATTATAGGAATAGAGATCCGAAAGAAGCACCTGCGTTTCTATTCCGGAAATCTCTGAGACCTGTGTTATCTTTCGCAGCTGCTGCCCCTTCTCGTTTGCCTGCGATATTATTATTATGGCGTCTATAAGGGGTATTATATCTTTCTCCACGTTCATTGGTGTGTGTTGCAGTCTTGTGACCACGTCCCTGCTGGTGCTCGCGTGTATGGTCCCCATCGAGATCTTCCCTATATTCATCGCGGTCATCATGTCCTTGGCCTCTGCGCCCCTCACCTCACCGACTATGAGCATGTCTGGACGCATCCTCAGCGCGTTCTTGACAAGGTCCTGCACGGTTACATCTGAACTGGTCTCAAGCCGCACGCAGTTTTCCTGCGTTTCAGTATTTATCTCATAGGTCTCCTCTATCACTACTATGCGCTGTTCGGGCCTGAAGAAGCTAAACATTGCGTTAAGAAGCGTCGTCTTCCCGCTTGCGGGCATTCCCCCTATTATCAGGTTTGCAGGCCTCACCTTCAGTCCTTCAGCGTAGAGCCATAGCCTCCCTGCCATGTTGTAGCTCAGCTCCCTTTCGTTTATCAAGTCTATGATGCTGAGTGCCTTGCGCTTGAAATTCCTGACAGTGATGTCCGCCCCGAGTGGAGACTCTACTATATTTGCTCTTGATCCTGAAGGCATATGGACATCAAATATGTTCTGGTTCGCAACCTGTGACGTCGCATACATGCGCAGTTTCCGGACAAATTTCTCCAGCTCGTCCCTGCCGTTGATTTTTTCCCTTATCTTCATCTGTCCCCTCCCGGAAACATACACGAAGATGTTAGAAGTATTGTTTATCATTATGTCTTCTACGTTTTCATCGCTTAGGTACCTGTCTATCGGCTCGAATGATTTCGCATCCTTGACGAGCTGCTCAATCTCTTCTGTTGTTATTGACGGGTTTCTCGCCTTTGCTGCCTTGCTTATTCTGTACCGCAGCTCCTGGTCGGATAGAGAACCTCCCAGCTGGCCTTCCAGCTCCTCAAACACGGGCCGTTCAGTCTCATAAAAAGAATCGTTGTCCATTTAGCTCCGCCGTGCACCAAAGGTTGCCTTGGCTTACAAATACTACATATCAATCTTTTTAGCTTTTGCGAATGAAGGTAAGAGTGTGGGTTCATGGAATCGCTTAGCTATGACATCGTGATATTGGGAAGCGGCATAGCCGGATTCACTGCGGCGCTGCATGCTGCGAGGTCTAAAGCAAAGCCAAGGATTGCAGTGATATCGAAAATGCACGCCATGAGGAGCCACTCTGTTTCTGCGGAGGGAGGCATATCTGGGGTTTTATATCCGAAAATAAAGAAAGATACTGAGGATCTGCATGCGTACGACACGATAAAAGGCTCGGACTACCTTGCAGATCAGGATGCCGTTGAGATCCTGGTGAAGAACGCACCTTCGGAGATAAAATTCTTCGAACACATAGGGGTCCCATGGAACCGAGACGAGAAGGGAACTGTGCAGCAGCGGCCGTTCGGTGGCATGAGCATACCGAGGACCGCTTTCGCTGCGGACAAGACGGGCTTCTTCATGATGAGGGCATTATACGACCAGGCGCTTGCTGTTGAGAACATCGAGATATTCCATGAGCACCTGGCAACAGCGATCGTGCTTGACAAAGGAAGGTTCGCGGCGCTGCCTACAATCGACATTGCAACAGGAGAGCAGAGAATATTCAGATCTCGCGCCTGCATAATAGCGACAGGCGGATTCTCAAGGGTATTCGGATTTACTACAACTGCATATTCGAGCACGGGAGATGGTACTGCCCTGGCATACAGGGCAGGGATCCCATTGAAGGACATGGAATTCGTCCAATTTCATCCCACGGCACTTATACCAAGCGGCATACTCATAACCGAAGCGGCCAGGGGAGAGGGAGGATACCTGTTCAATGCGAAGGGAGAACGGTTCATGGAGAGATATGCGAAGAACAAGATGGAGCTGGCCCCCAGGGACATAATATCTAAGGCGATAATCAGTGAAATAGAAAAAGGGAGGGGTTTCCCGGATAAAGAATACGGATACAGCTATGTGCATCTTGACCTGAGGCATCTGGATCGCAGGGTGATAGACGAGAAACTGCCGATGATAAAAGAAATAACGATAAAAATGCTAGGGATAGATCCAGGCGATGAACCGATACCCGTGAGGCCCGCTGCACATTTCACAATGGGAGGTATACATACGGACATAAAAGGCAGGATTCTATCGCAGGAAGGAAGACCTTTCGGTGGGCTCTGGGCTGCTGGCGAATGCGGCTGTGTCAGTGTGCATGGAGCGAATAGACTAGGCAGCAACTCATTGAGCCAATGCTCGGTTTGGGGCAGGATAACAGGGGAAGCTGCAGCAGATTACGCATCCAAAGAAGGCCGCCCTGCCGAAAGCGAGGAGATTGTACGCAAAATTGATGAGGAAGAAAGGAGAATATCGGGCATTCTCGAGAGCGATGGAAGCAACAACCCCTACGAGATAAAAAAGATGCTCAACAAAACTATGGACAGCAGGATGTACGTGTACCGAAGGGTGCCGGAAATGAGAAAGGCCATTGCTGAGATCTCGCGCCTGAAGAAAGAATTCAATGATATCTACCTTGAGGACAGGGGAAGGCGGTTCAATACTAACCTCAGGGATGTGCTTGAGATAGGCAACCTGCTGGAACTTGCCGCGGCTGTTGCAGAATCTGCGGTGCGCAGAAAAGAGAGCCGTGGCGCACATTCAATGGTTGAATATCCGAAGAGGGATGACAAGCACTGGCTAAAGCACACTTTGATATCAGCGAATGAAGGGAAGATCAGAATATCATATCTGCCGGTTACGCTTGGGGGATGGAAGCCAGAGGAGAGGAAATATTGAGGGGAGTTTTTGGACAAGGAAGTTTTTGACCTTAGGGGCATGCAAGAGAGCATATTGCGCCTTTACCGTTTCGACAAAGGGGCCTTTTTGCACATGCTTTTCTACAGGATCGCAGTCTTTGTCGCCATTGCCGCAGGGCTGCTCATAGCTGCAGATACCGTAACGCTGCATCACCTTGCATACTACACTAAGCTGCTGGTTGCGCTGTCTTGGATTCTGTTCACGCCGCAGTTATTCGCGGTATTTGTTGCATTCTCAGTTATGAGAAGCAGAGAGGTTGCCTTCGGCCATCTGAACAGCTCATTTCTGAGCGCAGAAGTTGAGAAGAGGCGGAGCCAGAACGTATACAAGGCCTTACCGTACATTGCGATCGCAGTCTGGATGGCAGGATTTGTCATGCTTATTGCAGGATGGTTATCATGAGAGCATCGAGATACATATTATTCATGTACGCGGCGATGATACTGACTCCGGCAGCATTGTTTGGGTACGCTCTGACAGGAATGCTTGGATATACGGGGATGCAACTCGTCTTCCAGGTGTTGCTCGTTCCATTCTTCCTGGCTTTTGGCATACTCAGCTACATCGAAGTATATGCACACAGAGGGGCATCGGTTCCAAGATCGTTTTATAAGATTACAACAACAGGGAGAAGAAAGGAACAGACTTCCAGAGTTGGAAATGAAGTCATGTTGAATATCAAGAGGTTCAACCATGATGCGAAACACTTTGAGGAGAGCAGTCATAGCGTAAAGGTAAGTAGATTCACCACTGTACTTGACGCTCTTCTTGATATCAAAGAAAGGCAGGACGGCACGCTTGCCATGAGATATAGCTGCAGAATGGGCATATGCGGGTCTTGTGCCATGGTGGTCAATGGAAAACCAGTCCTTGCATGCGAAACGAGTGCGGCAAAATCCGCAGTGGATAACCGCATAGAAGTAGGGCCAATGCAGGCTCATCCGATGCTCAGGGATTTGGTAACCGATTTTGACGATTTCTTCGGCAAGCATTCCTCCCTGGATCCGCACCTCTACAGGAAGGATGAGAAAGAACAATGGAGAGCAAAGGAGCTCTATAAGCAAACCCACGAGGAGGTGAACAGATTTCTACCGTATTCATACTGTATAATGTGCGGGCTATGCATGGACGCATGCCCGGTCGTGAATTCAAATCCGGAGTTCGTAGGCCCGCAGGCGCTTTCACAGGCGTATAGATACCACAAGGACTCGAGAGACCAGATGAAGGGGAGGCTCACGGCAATTGACAAGATAACTGGCGCATGGGGATGCGAATTCGCAGGCGCATGCTCGGAAGTATGCCCCAAGGGAGTGGATCCCGCCTCTGCAATACAGCTGCTGAAAGCGGAGGTATTCGAAGACAGCATCAAAACGGTTGGTAAGAATGATGCATAGAAAAGAGACGGATGTTCTTGGAACAGTGGAAGTTCCTGAAAATGCATATTATGGCTCCGAGACGGAAAGGGCTGTGGAAAATTTCAGGATATCAGGATTGCGAATTCAGGAAGGATTTATCTCTGCTTATGCCTTGCTGAAGCGCGCGGCTGCGGAGGCGAACATGAAGGCAGGATCGCTTGATAAGAAGAAAGGCCGTATGATAATAAGATCCGCAGACGAGGTAATGTCAGGTAAACTGCGCGATCAGTTTGTTATAGATGTATTCCAGGCAGGGGCAGGCACAAGCACAAACATGAATGTGAATGAGGTCATAGCAAACAGGGCCATAGAGTTGCTTGGAGGGAAAAAGGGAGAGTACGAGATTGTACACCCTAACGATCACGTGAACATGTCGCAGTCGACAAATGATACATACCATACAGTGATGAGGATCGCCGCACATACCTCTGCGAAGAACTTGCTTCATGCCATGTGGAAGCTCTCATCAAGGCTAGGGGAGAAGGCGCTGGTTTTCAGAGATATCATAAAAGTAGGCAGAACTCATCTCCAGGATGCCGTTCCGATGAAACTCGGGCAGGAATTCTCTGGATACAATGGGATGGTGATCGAAGCTATAGAAACGCTTGAACATGCGATGGACGCACTTTTGGAGGTGCCGATAGGAGGCACCGCCCTTGGCACAGGGATGAACGCAAGCAGGGGATACAAAGAGGACATATTGAAGGAGATACGCAAAGGAACAGGGGAGAAGTTCCGTGCCTCTAAGCATATTTTTGCGGATATGCAGGGCCAAGTAGCGGAACTCAGGCTTAACGGAGCACTTGAGACCATAGCAATATCTGTTAACAAGATAGCCAACGACTTCAGGATACTTGGGTCTGGGCCCAGGGCTGGAATCGGAGAACTTCTCCTTCCAGAGGTACAGCCAGGATCTTCCATTATGCCAGGTAAGATTAATCCGAGCATGGCGGAGATGCTGAACATGGTCTGCTTCCAAGTCATGGGAAACTGCGCAACGGTTAAAGAGGCGGCAAACGCAGGGCAACTCGAGCTTAATGTATTTATGCCGGTAATTGCCTACAACCTGCTCTTCTCGATGGGCATACTTACTAATGGAATTACTGCATTCTCTGAAAAGTGCGTTAGGGGAGTTAAGGCGGAGCATGAAACGATAAGAAGGCATTTGGAGATGGACCTTTCGATGGCAACTGCCCTTGCGCCACACATAGGGTACAGTAAGGCTGCAGAAATAGCAAGGAAGGCCTATGATGAAGGCAAAAGTGTGAAAGAGGTTTGCATGAATATGAAGATAATGGACAGGGAAACGCTTGATAGGATCCTTGACCCGAAGAATAATGTATGAGCAGGATTATTGCGCGATTTTATGGAATTTGCAGAGAAAGAAGCGGGCATACTAGTGCGCAAACTCCTAGGAGTGGGGCATACGGCCTTAGTTTCAAAGGGCAGCGGTGCAAAGGACCTTGTGCATACAGGTGCTGATATTGCAACTGTGGGAGATGAAGTGGTAGGCGATGCCGTAATTGAGGCGCTGCGGAAAGAGGAGAGAAGGTTTGCAGTTTATACCGAAGAGAAGGGCAAAATCGACGTTCCGGAGGGTGAGTACACGGTAATTATAGATGATATAGACGGAACGCTGAATTTCAAGACAGGAAGGGGAATGATGCCGCACGGAACGGTAATCGGAGTATTCGAAGGTACTTTGCCAAGATTCGAAGACTGCATCGCAGCAGGATTTCTCGAGTTCAACAGCGGAAACCTCTTCTATGCCGAGAGAGGCCGCGGCAGTTTCATCGTCACTGGTTTTACTAATGGCAATACAGAAGAAGAGCGTATCAGAACATCCGAAAGGAAAAGAATTGAGGGAGATTTTCCGCTGAAGATATCCTACGACATGGTTGCCCTTGGTACATTGGGTCCGGAGATAGTGCAGAGCATGGGTACGTTCCAGTGGCCTTATGACGCAAGATCCAAGGCTTTGCACATTGCACAGATAGCGGCTGGAGATGCTGATGCGCTGGTGACTGCAGATAATGTGTACGGAGGAAGGAAGAGGATTGGGCCCGAGGAGATAGGGCCGCTTTATCTGCTGGTCAAAGAAGCAGGAGGCCATGTTACAAGATGGGACGGTAAAGATATAGGAGAAGAAAGAATAATATTCACGCCTGGAAAGACACCTGACGTGATTGTTTCAGCAACGAGGAGCCTCTGTCAGGACATAAGCAAAAGATTATATGAACTCCAAGAGGTCTCCGAGTACCTGAGATCCAAGAACATATGAGACAGCAGTCAGTTGTTAGGCACGATGTTGCCCACTATGAATTCGGGATCGTACGCCATCAGATCCGAATAGCCTTCACCGGTCCCGAAGTATAGCACCGGCACTTCAGTTTCACCGAGTATGGAGAGAGTATTGCCGCCTTTGGCATCACAATCAAGTTTAGTAAGTATTACACCATCAAGACCCACAGCGGCATTGAATTCACTGACCTGCGAAAGAAGGGAATTTCCGGTTATGCTCTCTCCGACAAATATCTTAAGATTAGGCTTCGTTACACGCACCATTTTCTTGACTTCCTCCATGAGGCTCTTGTTCGTTTCCTGCCTGCCTGCGCTGTCTATTAGCACTACATCTATGCCATGCGCCTTTGCATGGGAGATTGCATCAAAGGCTACGCTTGCCGGATCAGCCCCGTATCTGCCCTTTATTACGCCTATGCCGAGCCTTTCAGCGTGATACGCAGTCTGCTCTATTGCGGCTGCGCGGAATGTATCGCTGGCTGATAGTACGCAGGACAGACCACCGCCAAGCATCAGCTTGGCTACCTTTGCCATGGTAGTCGTCTTGCCGGCTCCGTTTGGACCTATGAAGAGTATCTTGAATGGGCCTTCGCCCCCATGTATTGAGGCTTTTGCCATTTCTACTATGTCTGTGCCGGCCCTCTTACCGAGCACTGAGAGCAATGATGATCTTATTGCGGCGGCTATCTCCTCTTCGGCCCCACTTGAACCGACCTCCTTTCCTACAAGACTTTCGCGCATACGAGCCATTATCTTCTCTGCAACATCGTAATTCACGTCAGACTGAAGCAGAGAAGAATTCAGTTCTTCCATGAAAGGCGAGATGTCATTCTCAGTTATCCGCACCTTCCCGAAGATGATCCCCTTTATCCGGGTCTTGGCAGTCACTTTAGGGGCATTGGGCCTCTCTCTCGCCGCGTTAGTTGTCCTTTCTTCTTTCGCAGGGCTTTTGGCATCCGTATCTTTTGCAAACTCAGATTCCCTTGCTATCTCCGCGGTTTTTGTTATTGGCTCTTCTTTCTTTGAATTGGAGCTGTAGCCCATTTCAAGCTCTTTTAGAGACACGGGCTTGTCAGGAGTGGTTTCCGCTACTTTAGGATTGCCCGCCTTCGAAGCTTCTTCTGCAGGCGCTGTAGGATGCGATTCCTTTTCTGAAGCCTCCTCGGCTTTCTCTTCCTCCTTTTTGCCCAGCGAGCCTATGAAGGAGGAAAACTTTTTCTTCAGGCCTTCGAACATCGGACCTCTACCTCTGCCGCACGGATGAGAGCTTATAGGAGATGTCCATCAGCTCCTTTTCTACTTTCTGCTTGTCAGAAATCAGCTTGCGCAGCCCTTCCTCACTTCTTCTCTCGTTGGACTTAGCGAATTCTTTTGCCTCTTCGAGGCTCTTCTCCACAAGATATCCTGCACCGACGTAGGCGATCACTTTTTCCATGATCCCTACACCTGCTTCAAAATACATCCCAGCCTCGCCGTTTACAAGTATCTTTGAGTTGCTCAGACGGGAGGTGTTTTCAATGAGCTCTGAATTCCTGCGCATGGAGTTGAGAGCCAGTGAGTACGTTGCTATCTCGTTTTCCAGGAATTCATACTGCTGCGAATAGATATTCTGCAGGTACCGGAGCTGGGCTACAGCTTCCTCTGCCTCTTTGTTAGTGGGAGCGCTCTCTGCCATATTACCGCACTAGATATCGCATCGCTGCTTTTTATACCTTGGCGTGGCTTGCGTGGCTTGAGAGCCTGCGCAGTGCAGTAGGTATGCTATCCACGATGTCGCTTGCAATGATATGGTTCCCCATTCTTCTGTACAGCATATCCCCTATCTTAGAATGCAGATAAACCCCTGCGATGGCAGCAGAGAAAGCATCGGAGCCTATCGCAAGGAATCCTCCGATAATGCCCGACAGCACATCCCCAGTTCCCATAGTTGCAAGCACAGCGGATCTTGACCTATTCAGCTTTATCCTAGTCCCGTCTGTTATCAGGGTATGGTGACCTTTGAGTACGATTACAGCTCCGAACTTTTGGGCCGTCTCTAACGCAGCATTGGCTCTGACCTCAAGATCATCCTTAGGCAGTGAAATTCCTGAAAGTGCCTTGAATTCATGGTCATGTGGAGTGAATATGCAATCAGGATAAAGCTTCCTTGCCGATGCCGCCGCGTATATCGCGTCAGCGTCTATAACGGCCTTCTTCCCAAGTTCTATGCACTTTTTAATCACAAGGCCTGCCGCTTCGGATGTACTCCTCCTCCTTCCCATTCCCGGACCTATTATCACAGCGTCCGCCCTCGCTATCTCTTGGGCAATGAACGGAACTGCTGACTTCGGTATGAAATCTTTGCCTGCAGGCTTGACAACCAAATTCGGAGACGCACTTCTTGCCGGCGCTAGTATGCTGCGCGGCAGTATGAGTTCTGCGTATCCCGCACCTATGCGCAGCGATGCGAGTAGGTCATTCGCAGCGTTGGCGGCAAGAAGAGGGGCCCCGTGGTACTCATTGCTGCCGCCTATCAGTACAACTGTTCCGTTCTCCCTTTTGTCCGAAAGAGGGTTACGCTTGCGCATTGCCTTCAGAAGGTCGCTGCTCCTTGTGCATGCGATTCTTTTCGCATGTTTTCCGCCTATAGATACATTTAAATCTTGATTCCCCATATAGTCTTACTACTGAGAATGCTTTTAATAAACAGTGGTTTGGGATAGTGATGAAGATTTACAAAGTCAATAACAAGCTTGCAGTTTACGTACCTCAGGAGGTGGCTGAGAAGATAGGGATAACCGAGGGCGATGAAGTGTACTTCAAGAAGTTTAGCGAGGACGCTTTCCTATTCACGAAGAAAGATGCTGATTCTGCGTCTGCGGTAGGAGGGGCCGCGATTGTTCCAAGGAAGGAGGAACAACAGCACACAAGCGGCATGCCCCAGCAAGGCGCTGAGCCTTCGCAAGAGGAGATCGCTGTCCTCAAGAAACTTGATACGGTTCGCTATGGAAAAAGAGACAGGGCAACCGTATCGGCGCTGCTTACCGGGCGAGAGAAGGAAATATTGAAGAAGCTGGAGGACTCACGCATGGTCACATTGTTCTGGAACGGGAAAGAGAACAAAGAGCTTTACGGCATATCAAGAGGCATCTACGACAGGTTCCTGATGCGGAAAAAGGAAAGGCCGCAGCAGCAGGGGCAGCAGAGACAAAGATATAGGATATTGGTAAGTTCCGGAGCGGAGAATGACGAGGAAATAAAGGCGCTTGAGGAGAATGGTTTCGTGGTTCTTCTTACCGAAGCGGAGGCTGCACGGCTTTCCCTAGCTCTCGAGGAGAGCGTGAGGCGCGGCATAGTGATAGGGACAAGAGCGTTCAATAAGAAATTTTATATTGTTGCAAGGGAGTTCTTCAACAGGAACCTGAGCGGGATAATCAAGACTTTGAGGAGTGGAGACAGAAGAGTGCAGGACCTTGCCTCTGAGATGGGAATCAGTGACGATGCAGCGAAGGCTTGTCTTTCCCTCTTGGCAGAAAGCGGGGAAGTGAGAGAGAAGAAAAGGGATCTTTTCTCGCTTGCATGATATGAACAGCACTGGAGAGTCCTGCATGGAAAAGAAAGTACTGAAAGTCAGGATATGCTCTTTGTCACAAAGTGATTCAGCACAACTACGACAAGGGTGGCCACGAATACCACTATGAGCAGCAGCTTGGGATTTAACATTGGCCCGCGCTCTGGTGCGTCGTAGAAGCTGAGAACGCCTGCTTGGGTCTGCGGAGTCGACAATGTGGCCACTTGAATCACTATTTGCTAATTACTTCGCAGACATAGTATATAAATCTTTTGAAGTGTCTATTGCGCTAGGAACTACTCTTCAGACTCGATAAGGATATGTTCCGGTGGGTCGTCCTGTGTTTGACTAGACTCAAATGTCTTCGTCTATCAATATGCCCCTCGTGCATCTTTGCGTATTCGGATATCTTTAAGAATGTCACCCCGAATGCCCTGATACTAACTGTTCAAACAATGAAAGGAGGGGAGATACAACCTTATTGAACAGAGAACCTTAATCCTGTTTTGATTATTACACGATGGATGAAGTCTGTGTTGTCGATGGGCGCAGGCTGCTGCGAATCGAAGCGGCAGGCCTAAGCAGATGCGCCAATGCGGATAAAGCCACCCCCATGGAATTGCCGCGTGCAGCCCCCTCCAGGCTGGCTATAGCTGCATTTGCATAAGAAGCTTCAGACCATGCGAGGTCAGGGATCATCCTGTTGCCGTTACGGGCATAGTATCCTTCCGGATCACTGCCGGGACTTGCTGGATCTACGAATTCCTGCTCAGGCAATAGTCTGGAGCCGTTGAAGAAATATTTGTTCTCCGTGTATTGGAGTATTCTCTCGGCTTTTTCCGCCATGCCGTTTTTAAGATACCAGACTGCCTGCTCGTGCCCAAGCAGTGCCCATCTTCCGCCGTAGAAATATCTGTCCACATGATCAGGATGCATATTGTATCTTACTGGGTAGAAGTTATACTCTCCGACAAGCTTTTCCTCTATCTCACGCATTGTGCGCATCTCCACGTCTTTTGTTATGCAAGGTGGTGTGAAATAATTGAACACAAGTATTGCGGCAGCGTCTACTGCGGGAACGGGGTCCGTTTCAAAACCACCATCCTTACCGAACACGTTCTTGGCTTTGTACAAGATGCCATTGCGTATGAAGTGCAGTCTGAGGAAATCGTCGATATCTGCCAGAGTTCGCTCCGCTTTCTCCTCGTCAATCTGCACGCCGGCGGCTCTTGAGATGCGCTGGAGGCTGCGTATACCACGGTGTATCGCAGCTACATCGTATGAATGCACCATGTGGCCATCCATTTCCCATACGTTGAAGCACTCTGTTTTGTATATTTTTGCAAGGTAGTCAAGGAAGAGGCCTGCGTTCTTGGATATGACCCTGACTGCTGCGTCTGCTTCGCCAATGCCAAATGCGGCAATGTATCTTTCTGCAGATAGGAACAGGAGAGGTAGTGTGTCGTATTGGCGCAGGCCCTGATTTTTCCCATTGTCGGTATCCGTGATGGTTAGATCATCGCGCTGCATCTCAAGAAGGGCGCCGTTAGGCCCGACCCTTGCGCCTATGTGGCATGCAAGGGAACGGAACGCTGCAGCGTCTTCAAGAGGAGTGTTGACCCCTGCTCGTATCCGATCTAGATGTTGGGCTACAGAACCCCATGAAAATCCCAGCAGTTTGGAAGAAAGCACGCGAGCTTCGCCTATCTCCGCAGACATAAACTTGGGATAGTGCCGCTTTCCGAAGGAGTATATGTCGGTAAGCGACATGAGCACATTAGAAAGATCGCGATACCAGCAGGGATAGTAGGGACGATAGGGATTGGGAAGTTTCTGGGAAGACGCTGACATGTACCCATTGTCGTCTACATGATCGCCTAGCACGCGCACCATTGAAGCCAGATTCTGGACACGCACATTTTGCAGACCTTTTGCACTTGCATAAACCACGCTATATCCCCACAAGCTTATGATTTATTCTGAGTATGTAGATGAAAATGCTTTTATACTTGTATGCAGCGTAATTTTACTATCGTAATAACCGAAGGCAGGACACACACTGATTAGCATGTACATCTTAGGCATTTGGGACGGCCATGATTCAGGCGCGGCGCTCCTAGAAGACGATAAGGTAGTCTTCGCTGCTAACGAGGAGAGGTTCACGAAGAGAAAGCTTGAGGTCGCATTCCCGAACAACTCGATAAAAGCTGCGCTGGGCCATGCTGGGATAACTCCGGATGAGGTGGAGGTCGTAGCTTTCCCCACCACAGAATTTGCAAAGACTTTGTCAAGAGTGTTTCCATGGCAGAAGGAGTCATACTACAAATTCAGGAGAAGGAAGATGTACAAGCCAAGGCTCGAAAGCTTTATGCATTATGCGAAGTATGCAATGACAGGTGTGGGGATTCTGCCCTTATGCAGCACAGTTAGTAAGGCGGCGGTTGGAAGAGAGCTCAGAAGGCTGGGGTTCAGAAACTACAGGTTATGCAGCGTGGATCACCACATGGCGCATGCGGCTACGGCAGCTTTCACGTCAGGCATGGACAGCTCGCTTGTAATAACTGTGGACGGGCTCGGTGACGGCCTCAGCGCTTCGATAAGCACATTCAGAAAAGGAACCCTTGAAAGGAAGCACAGCATCAAGGCGAGGGACTCGATAGGCATTTTCTTTGAGCAGGCGACAAACATCGTCGGCATGCGAGAACTAGAAGATGAAGGCAAGGTAATGGCGATGGCCGACTATTCCTATCCCTTCAGGATTGATGAGAACAAGCTGCGGGAATTCTTCAGCGTGAATGGAGTCGATATCAGGGCCAAGTACGGCCCCATATCACAGTACAGGATGCTTGACAGAATAGCGTGGTCGATGCCGAGGGAAAGGTTCTCGTACATGGCACAGCAGGTACTTGAAGAGGCACTGGTGGGGCTTGTTGGAAATGCTATCGAAAAGTTCGGTACGAGAAACGTTGCGATGGCGGGAGGGGTCATGTCCAACATAAAGGCGAATATGAAGATAAGGAAGATTAAAGGCCTTGATAACTGGTATATATTTCCGCACATGGGGGACGGAGGCATAGCCATGGGAGCTGCGATGTACGCCAATTACACAGAGAATGGAGTAAGAGGCTATGAATTCAAGGATGCGTATCTAGGAAGTGAGTACTGCGATGAGGACATATTGAGGTGCCTCAGGAAAGAGAAATGGCTCAGGTATGAAAGGGATGCAGACCGAGCAGGGCATGCTGCTGAGTTGATAAGTAGCGATGATTATGTATTCTGGTTCCAGGGGCGCGGTGAGTATGGGCCAAGGGCTCTGGGAAACAGGAGCATTCTTGCCAAAGCAGATTCCGAGAAGGTGAAGGAGAGACTGAATCTCTATGTGAAGCAGAGAGACTGGTACCAGCCTTTTGCGCCGTCCATGCTGCGCGAAGACGCTGAAAAGGTATTGGAAGGGGTCAGATGTCCGGATCGGTTCATGACTATGGCGTATGATGTGAGGGAGGAACACAGCAGTTCCCTGAAGTCGGTCATGCACGTGGACATGACTGCGCGCCCGCAGATACTTTCAGATGAGAATAAAGAGTACAGAAGACTTTTAGGGAGGATCAGGAAAAGCAGCGGATATGGGATAGTTCTGAATACGAGCTTCAATCTGCACGGAATGCCAATGGTGAACGACCCTTCCGATGCCATAGAAACAATGAAGCAGACTAAAACAAAACGGATGTTCCTTGGGGAGTACTTTGTAGAGAACAAGGAGATATGATGCTGCTTGGATACGCAATAACGGCCTCTGTACTCTTCTCGCTTGCTGCGGTTCTGGTTCTTGCAGGAGCATGTAGGAAGGAGATATGGAAAGTTGTTTCGAAAGACGCAGGGAGGGCTGACGTCGTTGCCATCATGATGCTGCTCATCTTCTTTGTTGTGTTCCTTGCCGTCTTCGTGCACCCAGTGGAGCAGCTTTACTTTGATGAGAACATTTATCAGGGGATAGCCCTAAATATACTCAGCCATGCCAATGCCCTCTGGTGTCAGTATGGCACAGGATATCTGAAGAGTTGTTTCGCAAACCAGGTGTATCATGACCCGGCAGGATGGCCGGTTTTCATAGCCATAGCCTTTGCAATCTTCGGGATAGGAATAGGCACCGCATACGCGCTGCAGGTCCTTGTGGGTGCACTCTCGGTATTCGGAGTATTTCTCCTTGCAGGAAGCATAACCGAAAATAGGCAGGCAGGTATCATTTCAGCGCTGGTATTTTCCCTTGTTCCGGAGGTGCTCATATGGTCCAGGACAGAGGCATCGATTGATACTCCATTCATGATGCTTTCCGTGTTCTCGTTCTTGTTTTTTGTTGTATTCATGAAGCAAAGCAATAAGCGCACATTTGCCCTTTTCGCATTCTGTACTGCGCTGGCCGTTTATTCAAGACTTGAAGCCGCTCTTCTCATCCCCATATTCCTGCTTTCGTATATCGTTTTTGGAGAAGGCAGACCCATGACAGTGATCGGGACTAGGCTTCGGAACGTATGGAACGCGGTAAATTACGACGCCGGATTCTTGCTGATTGCGCTTCTCGTAGTAGCAGTGCTATTCACCCAGGTGTATTATATATCGATAGAGGCCTCGGCCCCGTCATACGGACAGACAGGGAATAACCTGTTCTCCTTCAAGAACCTGATGAGCAACGGGAAGACGAATATCCTCTACCTTATGGGCTATTTCAACAGCAGTAGCTACTATCCAGCAGTATTTCCAGTCGGGGTTACCATCCTTGCAATAACTGGCGCGATCCTTCTTGCAGTGGATAGGAAAGAGAAGGGAAGACTCGGAGTGTTAATCATGCTGCTTGCCTGGATACTTTCCTATTTTCTATTTTACGGATTCTTCTACGCAGGGGGGGCGACGTTCGGGGTAGACTCAAGATTCATGCTTGAGATCACCCCAGGACTTGCAATACTTGCAGGCATAGGGATCACCAAGGCAGGGAAGATTGCTGAAATATTTACAAGAAACAAGAGAGTAGGAACTGCCGTATGCGCGGCTATCATAGCCGTACTTGTTGTATTCCCTTTTGTAGAGCTTCTTCCGATCCCCACCATGCCTACAGGCAGCATGCCCCAGCAGCCTGTGCCGCTAGGGGCCGTAAGCTTCATACAGTCGAATTACATGAAAGTCCCTTCCGACTGCCTTGTCTTCTCATTTACCCCGGACGTGTGGTACGAACTGAACAGAAGCGCGGCGCAGATCTCTTATCTCGGCGACCTGAATCAGAGTTCAAGGGCAAGATTCAGCTGCTTCGTCCTTGATTACGGATATTGGTGTGCGGTGCCGCCGTATAATACAGGCACCTGCGCGAGCGCAAAAGAGAGGTATGACCTCAAAACTCTTGCGATCCAGCCTGCAAGCAATGGGGCGTATTATGCGCTGTACCAGATAATGAACTACACCTGACGTTTTATGTGCCTGCTTTCATTCTGTCCCTTCTGCATTCTTCCTATGGCGCCTCCTTCTAGAGATCACAGTTGCCCTTGCCAAAAGGAGGACAATAAGGGCGGCCAGGAGCATGACCCCGAAAAGTATAGCACTTGGCCTGCTTGAATGGATGATGGATGCACTGCCTACCACTATCCCGGCAATTGAGGCATAATGGGTCCCGTTTTTTTCATACGATGCGCTTATTGCGCCGGAATAAGAGTACGGTGCCTGCGCCTGGCTGCTTAGGACAAACCTCGCAAGGCCCGATTGCAGGGGTCCGAGATGGATGTTGAAGGATTTGTTGGAAAGATAGGAGAACTCTGGAGGCAGTATCAGCGATACGTTAGTGCTTATGGCATCGCGTCCGGCATTAAGCACTTTGGCACTGACTATGTCTTCGCCGTTTGAATGAGAGATATTATAAGCCAGCTCCACCTGGCTTGGCGCGGACCTGCTGAAGGATAAAAGACAGGGGAATACTGCTACGAATGAGGAACTGCCTTGTCCGTAAGCCACAGCAATGTAATCGGAATATGATCCTACCGCAGTTATGTTTTCAAGGGTTAGGTTTATGCTCGCTTTCGTACCGGGTCCCAGCGAACCCAAGTAATAAGATCCATTACTCAATGTCACCCCTGAGATAAAAGGCAGGATATGGAGGGCGTATGCAGTATCATTTCCCGTGTTTGACAAGTTGAAAAGCACGTATCGCTGGCTTAGCGAATGTCCGCACGCGCTATTAAGTGTCACCACGCCTGCATTGAGTGAGACAATGAAAATGAGGGATAATGAGAGTACAACTGAGAGCTTCATCAAACCTGAGTTGTAATGGAAGAGCAGTAATAAAAAGGAATGCTGCGATAATCAGCTAAGATGATGTATTGGCGAGAAGGATAAGCAAGAAGAAGCAGAAGAGAAGGGAAGAGTTCATGCTTAAGGAGAAATCGAAGGTGGAGGAGGGCGTCTTCGATACAAAGACTATGCTCACGCTCAGGAGGCTCTTCTCACATGGCGTGATATCAGGTCTTGAATTCATAATAGCAGTAGGAAAGGAGGCTGACGTATATCTCGCAGCAGCGGGAGATAAGGTGAGGGAGGAGTTCGTCATAGTGAAGATATTCAGAGTTGAAACAACCGGTTTTATCAGGAGAAAGGAGTACATAATAGGCGACCCAAGGTTCGGGAAAGTGAAGGGCAACCTATACAATTATGTCAATGTTTGGTGCAAGAAAGAATATGGCAATCTGAAGATCGCCGCGGCGCTTGGAGTACGCGCACCGGTACCTTATGCATTCAGCGGAAATGTCCTTGGGATGCAGATGATAGGGGAGGAAGGGCATCCTTCGCCAAGCCTCAGGAATACGAGGCTAGGCAATCCTGACGGGGTCCTTGATTATGTAATAGAAGACATAAGGAAGCTTTACGGAGGAGGGCTTGTTCACGGCGACATAAGCGAATACAATATACTCATGAAGGGAAATGTTCCGTATCTAATAGATTTCGGCCAGGCGGTTGTGATCAGGCACCCACATGCAATGGAGTTTCTGCACAGAGACATAACAAACCTGCTCGCGTATTTTGAAAGGGCATACGGAATAAAAAGGGATTATGATAGGACACTTGCCTACGTGCTGTCGGCAGGCAAGGAAAGGAACGGAAATGTCTGAGGCTCACCTGCAGTTGGGGCCCGGATGTGCCATGCTGCATGATTAATATATCATGGAATTTCAAGTTTATTCATGCATAAAAGGAAGGAATTGCTGCGCGCTCCTGATGACCCAGGTACGAAGAGCCAATACGAAGCGAGTACATGGAAGGTATTGTGCGAGGGTCTTGGAGATAAGGTAAAATACGAGCCCATAAGCCTTCTGGTACAGGTAGGAGGCAGGACAAGGGGATATACCTTCGATTTTTCCACCGGCAGGAGCATAAATGGCAAAATGGTAGTCATAGAGATCCATGGAGAATTTCTGATTAGAGATGGAATCACTGCGAGGGCATATTTAGGCATAATTGATGCAGTTCGTAGGGAATACGGCCTCCACTTTATACTGGGATCGCAGATTACGCGCGGGGAGTTGGAAATACGGCTGGGGAGAGTGAATTATGACGGAAGAGGCGGAAGAGATGCTTATGCGAATGCCGCAAGTATTGAGGAAGGCAGGAGGATACTGCGTGATTCTGTTGATGAATTTTGGTGCGTGCCGCAGATAGAAGGATGGGAAACGCTTCTGTCCAGAAAGATAGAGGAGCTTAAGGGAAGGTCGGATGCGCTTAATGACACAGGAATTGAAGGGCTTCGGAAAAAACTCGAGGAAGTGAGGCGGAAGATCCGGGAAACTGAAGGGGTAACCGGCAAAAGTGAAGAGATTTTCATAGACGTTGCGCATAATAACGAAATGCATTCGAAGCTTATTGAAGAACTACTCCGGAGGAATGCCACGCGAAGGGCTTCCCTCTGAGTATAGATCCTTATTCAGAAAGGGGGTGAGGGCGTATGCCACAGATAGCCGGAAAGATTCCTCCCTTGTCGTTATCATGTGGGTCAGAAAGCCTACCGCGCCGTATTTCTGCTTGGTATTTCTGACACCGGTAATCCTGTCCATGAGTTCCCCGAGCTCTTTCCCTTTTTCTATCTCGGAAGATATTGACTTAGGAAGCATCAGAATAGTGCCGCCACCAACTCCGATTCTTCCAGTTCTGTCCTTTATTACTGCGTATTCGCACAGCATAGGCCCGTGGGTGCTGTTCTCCATGCCTGCTTCAAGGCCTACGCCAAGGCTGGCTCTCCTGTAAGAAGCTAGAGCCATTACTGCCCTGTTTTCAGCCCCTTTGAGAGTCTCTACTGCGCTCTTTGGCATTGACGAAACACCGGAAGACACTTCTTTTCCTATTATGCGCGCACCGCCAAATGCCTTGCTTATTGAGTAGGAAGCCGCACGAAGCTTGACAGGATTGATTGATCCCACAACGACAAGCATGGCATTACTTCTGTATGTCATAGCCTTTCTGCTTAAGTAGGGTCTTGTCCATTATGCTATACCTCCAGATTATATCCCCTTTCTCGTTCCCCTGGACAGGCCATGGCTTGACAAGCACTATGTCCCCCTCCTTGATCCAGAATCGGCGCTTGAGCCTTCCAGGTATGGCACACGTCCGCTCATTTTTGTCGGAGCACATCACTATGAACTTTGAAGCTCCAGACGCTTTTACTACTACGCCTACAACCTCTCCTCCCCTCGGCAGCATGAGCGTATGCTGCGTTTCGCCGGCTTTCTTGTTCTTGTTATAATACATCCTCTCACACTAATAGCTCTTGACGGTGTACCTTGCACCGCAGGCTTCGCATGCTATCTTGATGTAGCCCCTGTCCCTGCCCTCCACGTGCGTATCGGGTTTATGACATTCCTTACAGATAACATACATCTCGAAATATCTCTTTATTTTTTCATTTAGCGTTGAGATATTCACTTTTGCGCTTATGTCTAGATTTTGGCCGCTTATGCTTACCGGAGCTGCAAGCTCTTTTGTAAGGTATTTTGCTATCTCATCCTTGCCCCTGCGCGCCTTTCCAGCAATCTGGTCTATATTCCGTATAAGAGTCTTATTACCTTGAACGAGAGAGTCTACTTGCGGGATCTGGAAATCCGATTTCTCCTCAGATAGGATGGGCAGCTTTGAAAACGCCCTGTCTAGCATGTCGTAGTAATCCAGTGAAGCACCGTTAATGAAGTATTGATTAACAAAGCTATTAATACCTAACGCTGGGTCTTCTGCTTCTTACCAAGACCGCCAGTTAGGAGTTTTGCCAACGCATAGAGCAGTGCGATGGCAAGCATCATGGCGGCCCCTATCCAAAGACCTGAGGATGTGTTTATGGTATTTGATGGAACAGGAACCGTGGTTACCGTGGAAGGAGATTGTAGCGCATCGAATATCCCTATCTCGGCATTGTCCGCTGGCGCGCTGAAATCAACAATGCATCTGTCAGGAACAACGATATAATTGTATATCCGCGACCAGTCTTCGCCGTTGAACCAGAAAGGAGTGATGATGTTTGGATCCAGACTGCAGTTGTAACCCATCGTCACATTGACTGCGATTCTTGTCGACGGAGAGACATTTAGGTCGAACACATAAAGCTTGGTGTAGTTTGGCGGCATCGTCGCGTTTTCGGTATAATTTGTGATTTCCACTGCGACTGTATTGTTGCCTACTGCCAGCGCGCTTATCTTTAATATGACGTTAGCCGCAGCGAAGTCAAGGCTTGCAGGAGTGGTGTAGTTTATGCTGGCTGTTTCTCGCAGAGTCAGATTCTTTGCCGCATTTATCGTGTTTGGCAGTGTTGTGGTAGAGAGGATAGATGTTGTTGATGTGGTCGACTTTCTGGAAACATTGATGATCGTTGTAGGTATTGTTGTCGTGGAAGAGACTTCGGGTGAATGCAATGTGTATTGCACGTCGTAGGTACCCCCATGAACAAGGTAACTGATTCCGCATGGCGTGGTGCCCAGCCCAGATGTGCCTCCGGAATAATGGTAGTGCAGATATCCCACAGAGAATGAACAAGCAAAGGACAGATTCAGCTCATAAAGCGACGAATAGGTTATTTTCGCGGGCAACTGCTCCTGGTAATAAAGGTAGGAGGCTATGAACTTGTCATCTGAAGGATTGACGACCTCCGCCATGAATACAGGCGTATTTGAAGCTGTTGCATTCGAAACGCTATCCGAGAGGGTTACGACGTACTGCGGAGACGGGTTAGGATTAGGTCCGCTTGATGCGGAGGGGGAAACTGAAACGCCGTCTGTTCCGGATATCTGGTTCTCTGGCACCGTTGCCGAATCGGTGACCTTGTAGCAGTAATAGAGGTCGGAGGCGGGAGATGCTGCATACGTATTTGAGGTTGCCCCGTTAATTGCGGTATCTGCAAGACATGAAGGGGAACTTCCAGAATACCATTGATAGGAGTAGGGAGGTGATCCTCCGGAGGGATTCGAAGTTAGTGTCACCGACTGGCCGATTTCGATGCTAGGGCTTATCGGAGTTATTGGTGATGCTGCCAGTGCGTTATTAACCTCCACTTCGGCTTCCCCGCTCGTGGATGACGTAGGGTGAGAGTCGGTACCTGAAAGCCTGAACCTGTACACCCCTGCAGGAGTTGAGGATGAGGTAGGCCATATGGCATTGGCAGACTGCGCTTCCCCATTGGAAATTCCTTCGCCAAGCAGGGTATTTGCCTCGCCTGCCGTCTCGCTTCCTGAAGAACCTCCCGCGATAGTTGCAAGCCACTGATAATAGTAGGGCGGAGTGCCTCCAGAGAGGCCGTTGTCAGTTATAGCTGCCTTCTGATCCTGATCCACGGTTTGAATGGAAGGGATTGGAGAAGATATCACAGGAGAGGAGTAAGCGGTCTGAAGGCTGCTGAATGAGTGGGTGATTGCGCTACCATTCGCAGGGAGAGCCCTTACCCTGAGCCAGTATACTGACATCTCCGCCGAAGTGCCTGCGTTGTTTCCAAGCATGAGCTCGAATGGCAAGGGTGATATCTGGGAGGTAGTATCCATGATGTTTACCAATGGCTTCGTGTAGTTTAGAGTGCTGTAATAGTCAGTGGCATTGAAGATAAAGTTGAAGACACCGTTGGTGGTGTAGGGAATGTAGTTGTCGTTGTTTGGAAGCGTACCCCAGCTGATGGTTCCCCCAAAGCTTGTGACTCCCGAAGCAAGGAAACTACCCGGAAGGCCTGTCTCGAGGACCGTGAGCAGGTGGGATCCGCCGTTGGCGGGTGCTGATTCCACCGATCCTATGAAATCAGAGAGGCCAAGCTGTATCCACCCCCACCCCGGATCCACAGATAGGAATGGCACTCGCCCGTAAAATTCTATTGCATTCGGAGCAGTAACTCCAGATCCGGAGAATATTGCAGCCCCATTCTCCCCTCCGGTGCCCGAGTTGGAGCTTGTCACAAAGAGCCCGTTTTCCACAAAGACTGCCCCTAGACTTATGTATGAACTTATGCCTGAGGGCAAGGTATTGCCTTCGAAATTCCAATAATCAGTGAACACATTCGCGCCTGTATCGTATTCCCCATAGGAAGTACTTAGCTGGGGGGCTTCTCCGGTAGTTTTCGAATTCAAGAGATTCGAAAGCGTGGATTCAAATCCAAGGTATACGGAATTTGCAGATAGCGGGGGCAGATAGGATTGAGAATCTGACCGGAACCATATGAGAACATTGTCCGATGATGAAAGAGCGCTTGAAGCTCCGTTCTCGTCAAGTGCATTGCCTTCAATCCAAGAATCTACCAGTGTGCCGTTTCCGTAGAAGAGTTCAGTATTGTTGAGGGAATTACTCTCGTAGGAACGATAAGAGGCAGCATCAAAGGTAAAGTTAAGCGGGATGCCGGATAGGGATTGCTTTTGCTCAAGGTTCTTGAATGTTATACATATGAAATGGCCTATGCCAGCTGGCACAGTAGGATTTGGACATATGTACAGCACATTTGAGGTGGTAGCAGAAGTGTAGTTCACGTTTCCTAGAGTGTTCACAGTAACTGTGTAGGAGCCGCCGTCTGGTCCGAGCTCAAGGATATTCTGAGTATGGAAGGAATTGAATGAAACGCCGTTAATGAACACGTTCGCTGAGAGCTGGCTCCCGTATGATAGAATATTCGCGGTGATTTCAGGGGATGGAAATCCTGTGTAGAAAAAATCCTGCGGAAAATTTATGATAGAGAGATTCGGCTTTGCTTTCGATATATCAAGGGACAGTGTATTGCTTTCTCCAAGATAATTTCCAGTGGCTAGAGAGTTTGCAACCACGAGATAGGTACCGGCAGAAGATTCCCCGAATACATTCTCCGCTTCGAAGCTGGACTCAAGGACATTGTTTACATAGACGTTCGCCGTGACCTGGTTATAAAGGGAGATTATGTTGGCTGTTATCTGTGACACGGCGCCATTGTAAGTATAATCGGATGGGAAATGTGGGAGGGAGATTTGAGGTGTTGCCTTTTTAACGGTAAGTACTGACAGAGTGGATGTTCCTGCAGAGGTTATATCGTTTGCGTAATAGTAGTAATTCCCTGCTCCTAGGACAGGAAGGACATAGGAAGCCGACCCTGTCCCTGATGCGAGGGGAACATCACCTCCTTCTTCCCAGACCTGGCACGTGTCAGTACTCGGAGTGCACGTAGAGGTAACCAATGCGTTGGAGCCATAAGTTATTTGATTTGAAGGCGCAATGGAGAGTACAACTGATGCTGACTCGATATGGGTGAATTGGGAGGTTGGCTGCACATCGTTAGGCAATAGATATCTTGTTCTGGCCCAGTATGCAAAGCTTGTTGCGTAATAATCCATCCAGAATCCGATGTAATCTCCGGATGCTAAGGCCAAGGAAGTGCCGTTAGCTTTATCATAGTTTATAGCCCAATAGGAACTTGTACTATTTCCGCCCTCACCGAGAAGATAGAACTTGTTGAGCAGTGGAGTAGGAACCACCCCATTGTTGTAATTTGTGCCATTTGAGAATATTTCCCAGTTGTAAGGAGATGTTCCCCATATCCATGGTCCGCCTATGGATCCCTTGTTCCCAAAGTTCGTGCCGTAAAGCACGTTGATGTATACCGGGCCGTAATCCAGATTGTATGCGGTGGTTGTTTTTCCCTCGCCGTATAGCTCGTATATAAACGGCAGCGATGGCGAAGCGCCCTCGTAAAGATATCCAGCATCGGATGCGGTTGTTGTTATTGTCAGACCGTTGTTTGCAGATGGTAATACTCCAGAATAAGCATCCCAGTTTGGTGGCAGAACCTGACCTTTCCAATCCCAGTACATATTGAAAACATTCGCACCGTTGTCATACTCCCCATACTCAGGTGAAAGCTGAGGCGCTTCACCGGTAGTTAGGTTGTTCATCAGCGTTGCGGTATTCTCTGCGAACCCCAAGTATATTGCATTGGCGGATTCTGCTCCAAGATACGAATTTGAAGGAGGTGATTTGAACCAGAACAGCACGCTGTTCGAACTAGGTAATGAGGATGACTGGAGTTCATTTGAAATGTTCCCTTCCATCCAGGAATAAGCTATGGTCCCGTTTTGGAAAAATAGCTCCGTGTTGTTGAGAGTGTTTGACTCGTACCCAGAATAGGCGAGCGCGTTAACGCTTATACGAAGTTGGGTATTTGACGGGATTGTGTAGTTTAGGTAGTTGTTAAGACCAATGCACACGTAATGCGCGATTCCTTGGGGAAGCGCAGGGGCCGGACAGAGATATAGGATATTGAAGGCTGCAGCAGCAGTATAATTAGCGTCCCCAAGGGTATTGGCTATCACCAGATAAGAGCCGCTGGAAGGCCCGAGATAGAACGTGTTCTCCGTGTAAAAAGAATTGTAAATAGCACCGTTTACGAAAACGTTTGCCTGAAGCTGATTATCGCGGGAGAGGATGTTTGCAGTCACTGCTGACGATGACGATCCGTTATAAAAAAAATCACTCGGGAAATAAGGCAGCGATATCGCAGGATTGGCTTTTTGTATGACTAGTGTTTTGACTGTTGCGAGGAGGCTATTCTGGTCAAAGGCATTTATGGTATAGCTCCCTGCGGCTTCTATCGGAAAGGAGTATGTGACCACGCCGATTCCGGATGCCACAGTATTTGAGCTCCCGAAAACTCCTCCGCTGATTATTATGGAAACTGTATTTGCAGTGCCGTAACCGGATGTTGAGGAGATCGTTACGGTATTTCCATAAAATGCCGCCCTTGGGGTAAAATTAAGAGTCGGCTGGCATCCTGATCCTGTACAGATAGTGTTTATGGCCACGCTGGGCATTATCCCGTTGGTAGGAGTTTCCCTTGTTCTGATCCATTTGTAGCGGATTGGATATATGGTCGTGGATCCGGAGGCGCTACCTTGCCAGCTACCCAGCAGTATGTATGAGGGAAGATCCCAGTTGGATGATGATTCTGATATGGTGTTCCCATAATTGAATTCGGACTTGATCGTTGAACCATACATCATTTGCGTAGAAACAAAGTATTGGTTTATAGAAGGTGTAAAACCGCTTAGAACGCCGCTTATGAGATTGCTGTCCGAACCAGAAGTGCCGGCGTAGACTTGCTGCTCTATTGAACCTGCATTCTGATCAAGATTGTAGACTATGTCTGAACCGCTTAATGCGGTGCCAGTGCCCTGCATCAGGCCCGACTGTGACGATCCGGATGATGAAGTATAGGCGATGAGTGCTTCTAGCGTGTCTGACAAGGAGTTGAACAGAACATTTGCGGAGTACACGGATCCTGAGCTCATGGATAGGCCATTGGTCAGTGCATACCCCGGAGAATAAGTTGATACCCATGAAGAATCTAGGCTGTTTCCATTGAAATTTTCATAGAATGCGAAGACGTTTGCGCCGTTATCGTACTCAGCATACTGCGAACTTAGCTGAGGCGCTTCCCCAACGACATTTCCATCAAGGAGATTGACAGTGTTTGAAGCGAAGCCCATGAAAATCATATTAGATGAAGATGCAGGAAGGAAGTTACCAGACATACGCAGCCAGTAGATCGTATTGGAAGATGAATACAGGTTTGAGGCTTGTGTTTCGTTAAGGAGATTGCCTTCGAGCCATGAGTTTATGATAGTACCGTTCTGATAAAAGAACTCGACATTCTGTAGATCGTTTGCCTCGTACTGCGCGTAGGAGAGCGAGTTTATTGAAAGCATTAGCTGGCCATTGACAGGGAAAGCAGAAGCCTGCGTGTTAGTCACAT
Organism: Microcaldota archaeon; assembly: GCA_021827925.1. GTDB lineage: Archaea > Micrarchaeota > Micrarchaeia > Micrarchaeales > CABMGC01 > JAKATZ01. The sequence continues at coordinate 50,454 of JAKATZ010000003.1, forward strand.
TTATCGGAAGATAATAGATTATTTTCGATGGAAGAGAGGGACCGTTCGCATTTATCATGGATAGGAGTAGAATGGAGACAAATGTTGACAGCACTGCCGCGTTCCTGGAAAGGATTGCCATGTTATCAGTAACAAACAATTATTCATCAGGTATTGTAAAAACTAAAAAGATATTCCAAAGTCCCGCTATGCATATAAATCTTCAGAAGGCATTTATAATGCAGCAGAAAGGCGGGGAGCTAGGGGTTTCCCGTACCGCAAATCCCCTTCAGGCGGGCCGTATGCTAGCAGAGTGTTATTGCAGTACAAAAGGACCATGCGGAAGCGCTGAAGCTCTGCCTTTGGCGGTGGCTTTACGTATAAACCGGGCCAGGCCGGAAGGAGCAACCCTAAGTGCATAGTGTGCGATGGAAGCAGCGCATGCGCGCAAAAAGCTATGCTCTGAAGATACAGGGCCGAGTGGATGCATGCCAACCCTTTTATATAGCAGTAATGCGATGCTAACTTCTGCTGCACTGTGCCGGGATCGCCTAGTGGTAGGGCGGCAGCCTGCTAAGCTGTTTGGCTAGAAATGGCCTTCGCGAGTTCAATTCTCGCTCCCGGCGCTTCTGCCCACAACATATGTGCCGGAAGCGAATTTGGTTGTTGCAGCACTGGAATCGAGGCAAAACTTGCGTCTTTATGTTAGTTCCAAAATAACAGAAAATATTAGTAAAACTGAAATATTTAGAATGATATATAAATAGGGAGCTCTATAATAATACCGTGTTAAGGTGTGTCTTCTAATTATATCCCACCCAAACCCACAACACCTTAACACACTTAATCCTTAACCGCTCCGGGCCAGAACAATTTGATAGAATCAAGGGTTCCGGAGACTGATTTTACTGTGATGTCCTCGAAAGTCCGGTTGCCGGTCACGGCCACGTGTATGAAAGTATCTGCTTCTGAGAAGGTAATCATGGCAACGCCAGAGATAGAAGACCTCCTTGCCAATGAGGATAGGCTACCGACATTCAGTATGAATTCCAAAACCGATGCTCCTGTGCCAAAGTTTTGGGTTATTTTTCCGGAGGTGAGATCGATAGCAGCGCCCCTTACCTCGTGAACTATCGCAGTGATGTTTACGGGTTCGCTCGTCTCTCTTCGCATGAGACGCGGCAGTTCGTCATGTAAAATATCGAAAACCGAGCTGCCGATTTCTGGATCTGCACTTTTTCTGCGCATGCCAGTTTCATAGCTGAATCTTCCGCCGTAACCACCGTAAGAGAGATACATCGAAGGAAACGGCTTCGTTTGCATTAGGACGCCTTCAGGAGTGCACCGTATCCCGACTGCCAAGTCGATAACTACGCTGTCCGAAGCGTGGTTTGCGGTATTCTGAGGGGTCTGCTTTTCTGGACCGGCCTGGTGGCCAATCTTTCGATCCTGTTGTATCCTTACCTCCCCACGAACATGATAGCGCAGGTAGGTTTTGTCATCCGAGTATGGCGCAGGGTAGATGTTGCGCACGACAGTGAGATCCCCTTTCAGTCCGCACGCCCTCATGGTATCTGAGATAGGTACTTTCTCCGTAGCACTCAGCAGAATGACCTTAGCCACAGTATCCACTGTTTCGCTTCTTTTTCTTTCGCTCGGCATAGCAACAACCTAAACCTTAGATTATGAATGGCACTTGCAGAAATCGTTTGTCTGACAATCCTACTTTCCTTCAGCTGATATTTAACCTTTTCTGCTAGGCATCTCGGTCATGCCCAGCGATAATAGAGCCTGCCGTGCCTGTCCAAGTAAGGATACTTTTACAAGCAGGTAATCCTTGGAATAGGTAGAGAGTATCAGGAAGTCCAGACCCACTCCCGATAGTGCACTGCTTATGGCAGCCAGAAAATCCGACGTGCGAGAAGACGAAGCTGATGCAGGCAGAATGATCCCGTATCTTTCTTTGCCAATTTCAAGTAAGTCCAGATACTTCACATTCTCCTCCCTTGTCACAACTGTGATCTCGGTATTGTCTTTTGACACCATGAAATGTTCTCCGGAATCAGGAACGCTGTTCACTTTTGCACATACGTATGACCCTGCCTCTATAGTAAAAACTCCTTTTTCCAACGCGTTTGGGATTACTTTTTCTGATTGCCTCGGCCGTGTAAGATTGCCTAAAAGTCCGGATATGGCACTGTCATCTTTCTTATTGGTTGTGCTTATCATTGCATATGCCCTTAGTGAATAGGCTAGCGTATCTTTGTATACATAAAACCTGTTTTCAGTGACCCATCACCGCGCCAAGCAGTGCGTTCTGACAACTGCACTTGTTGGCCGCAGGAATGTCCCCTATGATGCAGGATACGAGCCTTTTTGCATTTTCTATATTGCCCGCGAATACCTCAGCTACTTCTCCAGCCGTTACTGCCTTTATCTCACTTTTGCCGTCAAGCCCTGCGTCATAATCGGTAACCATACCTATCCCAAGGTAGCATATTTCCCTCTCCCTTGCAAGAGTCGCTTCGGGATACTGGGTCATTCCTATCACGTCGAAGCCCTGCGCGCTGAAGAAGCGCGATTCTGCCTTTGTGGAGAAGCGCGGCCCGTTAATCACTACTATTGTGCCTGCATCGTGGTGTCTTATGCCTAGCCTGTCTGATGCCTCAGATGCTACTCCCCTCAGCTCAGGGCAGTAGGGTTCTGCCGCACTTATATGCGCCACTTTGTCTTCATCAAAGAACGTGTCCGCCCTCCCATTGGTCAGGTTCACATACTGGTCGAAGAATACAAAATCGCGAGGGGCATATTCCTCTTTTAGGGAGCCTATTGCATTTGTAGCTAGTATTCTCTTTACCCCCAGATTTGCCATAGCGTCTATGTTGGCCCGGTATGGGACTTTGTGTGGTGGGATGGAATGCCTGCTGCCGTGCCGGGGAAGAAATGCGACCTTCTTGCCGCACATACTGCCAAGTGTAATAGAATCGCTTGGCTTGCCGTACTTTGTCTCCACATCCACTTTCTTGGGATTCTCGAAGAGCGAGTAGAAACCTGATCCGCCGATTATGCCTATCTCTGCATCCATGTCATTGCCTCTTCCCTGGCGAATCGTGCGAGAGCTTTACCATGCTCCCTTCTGACTCGAGAAGCGCGGGTATTGATGAACTGTAAGGAAATTCTACTACCCCTATCTCAGTGACTATGGCTGAAACAAGGCTGGGAGGAGTCCGGTCAAAAGCAGGATTTATGACACCCACCCCTTTTGGGACAACGGTGGTACCTCCAAAGAGGGTCTCAACCTCCTGTGGCTTTCTCTGCTCTATGCGCACATCTGCGACGGTATGAAGAGGGTCTATGGTTGAAGTGGGTGCTGCAACATACATTTTTACGCCGAGCTCCTTCGCCATCAAGGAGAGACCGAATGTGCCTATTTTATTGTAAACAGTACCGCTCTCCTCCGAATAATTTCCAAGAATCCTGTCTGCACCGGCCCATACAGCGGTGGCCTTTTCCTCACGCATCAGGTGGCCGGCCATATTATCCGTTATAACCTGCACAGGTATCCCGTCCTTCTTGAGCTCCCATGCCGTGAGCCTGGCTCCCTGATAGAGAGGAGCAGTGTATGTGGTAAGAACCCTAAACCTTACACCGTCTGCCCAGGCCGCCCTCATCGGAGCAGTAGACGTTCCAATCCCGTCACATGCAAGCGTACCGGCATTACAGACAGTGACAAGCACATCGCCGTCGTGGATTAGAGTTTTCCCCTGCTCCCCTATCTTAACGGTGGCGGACACGTTATCGATTTGTATATTCTTTGCGCAGTCTATAGCTGCTGCCTTCACATCCGGGGCACTGCTTCCTTTTCCTATCTCGGAGCGTATTACTTCTTGTATCTTCCTGACTCCCCATCCGAGGTTTACAGCGGTTGGTCTTGCGGCTGCAAGGAGATCTCCCTGCTCTATCGCATTCTTGAGTATCTGATCGTTTGAGTTAGGGGAGTTGTTGGCAACCATGGCGGTGCCGTAAGCTCCCGCCTCTCCCAGTATTGGAGCTCCGCGAATCTCCAGGCCCTGAATGGCAGTTATAAGCCTATGGAGATCTTTTGAGGAGGTGTACACCTCATTCCACGGAATCCTGGAGTTGTCAAGCCAGACTATCTCTTCAGAAACGTCATCCCACCGTATAGGCACTACAAACGTAGCTACATTTGACATTGTACCTTTTCAATAATAGGCATGGGAAGATATATAGTTATTATTGGAGCACAAGACAAGGGTATGGATGGAGAGAGAGTCAGGACTGCCGGAGAACAGATACTGAAGGCGGTGCGAAGGCTGTACGATAAAGGCATGATAGATACTTTCTCGGGTAACGTTAGCGTGAAGCTTGATGAGGACACAATCCTTATTACTCCGGGAGGGAGCATTTCGCAGGACGGATATCCGTTGTCAGGAGACAAGATAGAGATAACGCAGGATGATCTAGCGAGGATAGATATGCAGGGAAACATTGTAGACGGCAAGGCAAAACCTTCATCGGAATGGAGGATGCATGCGGCTGCATATAAGGTACTTCCGAAGACGCGCGCCGTTGTTCATCCGCATCCTGTCTACACGCTCTCAATATTTGACGCGTATGCAGGAGATGAAGAAAATGCCGAGAAAAGGACTAGATTAGGGCTGGAGGGGCTTAGAAGCGCACTGGATAAGATGGAAGAGCCCGAATATTACATTGGCAGAATAGGAGGCGTCGGAAGGCTGAAGAACGGTTCTGACGAGCTTGCGAATGGCGTTGCTGCTGAATTAGCGAAAGGAGCAACGGTAGTTGTACTTGAGGCGCATGGAGTCACCGCTGTAGGGCCTACCCTTTATAAGGCGCTCGGAAGAGCCGAAGCGCTGGAGATTGCAGCAATGAAAAGGCACTACTCACTCGTCACGCAGGCTGCAATAAATGCATCGTATGGCGAGCCGGAAAGGACTAGGAGGGTTGGCACTTAGACTTCCAATCATCTGGGATCCCGCACAGACAATTCTTCGGGCCACTAGTTTGTATAAGAGGAACATGAAGCGGTTTACTGATGCGGATATATTGGGCGATTGACTGACCGTTTTTAGTATATATAGTTTGCTGCTTAAGGGTAATGCATGGCTGATGAGGATAAAGAGAACAAAGTAAAGGAGATAATGCGCAGGAAGGAAGAGCACATTGGCATATGCATCGAGAAGCCTGTCCAGGCGCGGCGGGTTCGCACTCTTTTTGACAAGGTACACCTAATAAATAACTCGCTTCCGGAGATAGACTTTGATGAGATAGAACTCGCTACTTCTTTCCTTGGACACAAGCTCTCCGCGCCGCTGATAATAGGAGCCATGACGGGAGGAGCAGAAAGCGCCAAGACAATAAATGGGAATCTGGCAAAGGCGGCAGAGAAGCTGGGACTCGGCATGGTAGTGGGAAGCCAGAGGGCTGGACTGTATGACAAAAGGCTCGGGGAAACCTATGCGATATCCAGAATGGCAGGGCCGAACATATTCATAGGCTCCAACATAGGCGGTGCGCAAATTTCTGCAGGCTTCTGTCTTGATGATGCAAGGAAACTGGTGGATATGCTTGATGCTGATGCCTTATACGTGCATCTGAATCCTGCGCAGGAAGTTGTTCAGCCCGAAGGGGATATGAACTACAGAAATGTGCTTCGCGGAATCAAGAGCTTCGTTGAAGGCCTTGATGTTCCTGTTGTTGTGAAGGAGGTTGGATTTGGCATATCCGGAGAGGTTGCCAGGAAGCTCGAGGAGGCGGGAGTTGGAGCGATAGAAGTAGCAGGCACAGGAGGAACAAGCTACGCTGCTGTTGAATATTACAGGGCCAGGGAGATGGGGATGAAGAGAAAGGAGAGGATGGGGGAACTGCTCTGGGATTGGGGAATACCGACTGCTGCTGCCGTCTATTCGGCCGTCAGGAACACCAAGCTTCCGGTGGTATCTTCCGGAGGCATAAGAACGGGCATAGATGTCGCAAAATCCATAGCAATGGGAGCCTCTGCATGCTCAGTTGCATGGCCACTCCTTAAACCTGCCGCAGAATCTGCCGAAAAAGCGGAAAATGCTCTCAGCGACTTGATTTATGGATTGAAAACTGCCATGTTCCTTACAGGCAGTAGCAACATCAAGGAGCTCGGGATGGCGAGATATGTTGTGACAGGAGATCTCAAGGAGTGGTGCGATCAGCTGGTATAGCAAACGCACCCTTCCTCATTCCTAAATCCCTTGCTTGCGATTGTCACTCCTGAATGGTCCGCACTGATTATACGGGTTTATACTAGCGGAGGCGGCCCCGAGCAGGACCTCAACGCCGGCAGCAGCAGTAGCTAACATCATGCCTTTTCCCTTTGCGTCTTTCCCGTCCCGTATGAAGTACATGCCGGACATAAGGCTTGTGGGAAAGACAGCCAATGGAAGGGTAGGAAAGACGGCATGGACATGTATCGTGTCCAGAGAGAACGCTCCCAGGGAGACGATAGTACCAGTCAGTATCATCGCTTTGCCCCAAGTTATCTGTACATGTCCTTTACGCAAAAGCTTCGCTGCTTCTAGTGAAAGGGATACATTCGGGTTTCCTTCCACAGAGGCTCTGGAGACATTGAATCGCAACATGCTTTATCACTTTTACCTGCTGCCATTTATTGCTTTTGGCGGCAGAAGTGTCCCACAGAACATGATACGCACAGACAGTGCAGTTTAAATAAGATTTAGGCAATAGTAAATTCATGCGAAGATATAAGTCAATCGTTCTCTCGGGATTGCCGTTGGCAGGCAAGTCAGTTCTGGCAAGGGCCCTTTCAGAAAAGTACGGGATGGGGGTTTACTCTGTTGGAGACATATGGAAGAGGAAGTGGAAGGAGAGACATCCTGACGATAAGATGGCTTTCGAGGCGTTCTGGCAGGGAACTTCTGAAGAGGAGAATGCTGCCGAGGACAAAAAGGCGAGAGAAACATTCGAAAGAGGAGGAGTCGTAGGGGATGCGAGGTACTGTGCCATATTCGGGGGAGATGTGGGACTCAGGATATTTATTACAGCTGAAATTGACATCAGACTTGAAAGAGCATTTTCCGTTGAAAGATACAAGGGTATGGATCCGCAGGAGATGAAGGATACGCTTAGGATACGTGAAGCCGATGAGTCGGTCCTAGGGCTCAGGCTATACAGCAAGGATTTCAGGGAGCCGGGACATTACCACATAGTATTGAATTCTGGCATGCTCTCTCTTGAAGAGGAAGTAGCCGCAATAGATAGCCTCTTTGAAGCAGATTGATAAGGAGTTGGCCCGTACGTCTTGTTTGCGTCTCGATGCAGCAGAAGGAGTTGTGGTATTAAGTTCGGGCGCGGCGGGATTTGAACCCGCAACCTACAGCTCCGCAAGCTGCCATGCTATCCAAGTTGCACCACGCGCCCATACCTATTGCTTTATATATTTTTATCAGTTATCAGTATTAGTCTTGCTTAATTATATAATGCTTAGTTAGATGATCTGATGCCACCAATACAGAGAGGTAAAGTCTGCTCGTCATGCGGCAAGCTATCTGACAAGTACGTTTCGTTCAGATGCCCCAACTGCAATGACCAGACGATAATAAGATGCCATGACTGCAGAAAGACTCATACACGGTATAGATGTGCTAAATGCAATTTTGAGGGACCATGATGGGAAGCGTAGCGACTGTTTTCAAGGTGTATATAGAGAGTGGCAAGGAAGGCGATGTCAGCAAAGAAATCAGGGAAAAGCTGAAACCCAAAAACATGCAGGTCGAGGATGTTGCTTTCGGCATAAAGGTGGCGAAGGTTCTCTTCGTTCACGAGGATACCGAAGGAAGCAGCAGCTTCGAAGAGAGACTTAGGAAAATAAGCGGAGTCAATGAAGTTGAGGTTGACGACGAAACCCTTCTTTGACTATTCCTTTTCCTTTATATCAAGGGTTTCCAGTATTCTCTTACGCAGGTCGTACGTGCGCACAAGATGATTATTAGTGTCAACGATATACGCCTTTCCGGAACCTATCTTCACATCACTCGGTTCATAAAGGCCCAGCTTGTCGCATTCTGGATCGTCGAACCTGCACATCGAATCTGATTTTGCGGAGACGAGAGTAGATACTCTCTTGCCTGCCAGATCTATTGCTCTTATGGAGTTATTGTACGTATCCGCTATATATACGGATCCGCCAGATGCGTGCACCCCCATCGGGTGCTGCAGCCTTGCCTCAGGAAGGCTGCCGTCTTTATTGCCGAATACAAAAAGGCCGAGGCCTACAAGGGTGCTGACAAAGCCCTCCCTGAGCGAGATGGAGCGTATTGCAGATGCTTCGCTGTCTGCCACATAAAGCTCTCCGCCATCTGCCGAGATGCCACTGGGCTGCGCGAAAGACGCATCGGAAACATTTCCATCGGCCAAGTTCTCCCTGCCATTTCCAGCCTTGAATGTGAAGCTCTCTGCAGAAAGGTCATAGCCATAGACCTGGTGGGCGCCGGCCATCGCAATGTAGAGCATCTCCCCTGACGCTGCGAGATCCCACGGTGAGTTTAGGGAAGCTTCGCCGCCTTTTGTCCAGACTTCAGGCAGGGATGTTGATTGATTGCCCGCACCGGCTATCGTTGATACCGTTCTTGAAGCTAGGTCTATACGGCGTATTTTATTATTGGAGGTATCAGCCACGAAGAGTAGATCATTGTCCTTCCAAAGCACGCCCTGGGGCTTTGAAAAGGAGGATGATTGGAAATCACCATCCGCATTTCCTGCAGAAATTGTACCTATCTTCTCAGTTATCCTTCCCGTAGCGGTTTCCACAACCAATATGCGGTTGTGGTTCGAATCGCTTATCGCAAAGAGCTTGCCGCCTGGCGCAAATGAAAGCTTCCCGGGGTAAAGAAGTGTGCCGCTGCGCGGCTCTGGAACGCGCGCAATTTCGGGAACATTGCCGTACAGCGTCCTGTCCCTGGAATATTTGGAGATCAAGTAATCTATTGTGCCGGATAAAGATTCGAAGCTCGTCTCTCCGGCTTCCCTATGAACAACCCTGCCGCTCGGGCTTATTATGACCAGGGTGGGCCATGCACTCACCCCGAATGCACGCCACACTCGCATCTCATTGTCAACCAACACGGGATGGCGCACCCCATACCTTGCCACTGCGTTGCGTATGTTCTCTTCGTTCCGCTCATTATCGAACTTTGCGGAATGCACCCCAAGCACAACCACATGCTTGCCGGCATACCTCGCTTCTATCCTCGAGAGTACCGGAAGCATGTGTATGCAGTTTATGCAGCAGTAAGTCCAGAAATCAAGTATCACTATGCTGCCTCTGAGCTGCTCAAGTGAGACTGGTTTTTCAACGTTTATCCAAGCCAGCCCTTTTGGAAACTCAGGCGAACCCAGTGCCAATCCTGCCATATTCGCGTCCCATCTGATCAAATGAAAATGCATGAGTTATTATCCTTTTGTACAAAGGCATATGCCGTTCGTGCTTTATACGAATTTCGCAATTATTCTACGAAAAAGAAAAGGTATAAATAATTTGCCTTCTGATTAAGTCGCTTGTGGAAGGTGACATGACTATGGCCGGAATAAACAGGAATTACGATAAGCTCAGCTCCAGCTATCTCTTTGTCGAGATTTCTAAGAGGACAAAAGCGTTCGCAGAGAGCCACCCGGGGATCAGGATACTGAGGCTGGGAATAGGAGATACCACAGAACCTCTGACGCCTTCGGTCATCCGGAGTCTGCATCTTGGAGTAGACAAGCTGGCGGATCCGAAAAGGTACACAGGATACGGAGATGAGCAGGGAGACGCAAGGCTGCGCGGCGCAATATCGGAGTTCTATTCAAGGAGGAAGATAACGGTATCTCCAGAGGAGATATTTGTAAGTGACGGTGCAAAGCCTGATGCCGCCAACATACAGTCAATATTTGAGCAGGGTAGCATCATAGCGGTCCAGGATCCCGCATACCCTGTGTACGTTGACAGCAATGTAATTGCCGGGCGCACGGGTCTTTCCAAAGGCGTTACGTATGACGGAATACTCTACATGCCATGCACCGAAGAGAACGGGTTCTTTCCTTCCCTGCCCGAGAAGAAGGCGGACATAATATACCTATGCAGCCCAAACAATCCCACAGGAGCCGTTGCAACAAGGGAGGATCTCAGAAGGTTCGTTGAATATGCAAGGGAGAATAAGTCGATCATAGTGTTCGATGCTGCATACCATTCGTTCGTATCTGACCAGAAAATACCGAGGAGCATATACGAGATAGAAGGCGCGAGGGAATGCGCCATCGAGATCAACAGTTTTTCAAAGAGTTCGGGATTCACAGGAGTGAGACTTGGATGGTCAGTGGTCCCGATGGATCTGGTGGTGGAGGGCACTCCGAAGGGCAGAGTGAATGCGCTCTGGAAAAGAAGGCAGTCCACGATGTTCAATGGAGCGTCGAATATAGCACAGGAGGGCGGTATCGCTGCAATATCCGAGGAAGGAATTATAGAGAACCAGGCAGTGATAGACAAGTATATGGCAAACGCCAGGGCGATAAGGGAGTGCTTCATAGGAAAGGGCATGAAGGTGTTTGGAGGCGTAAATGCGCCATACCTCTGGATCAAGACGCCGGGAGATATGAAGTCATGGGAGTTCTTCGACAAGATGCTCAACGAAGCCCATGTTGTCGTAACACCAGGATCCGGTTTCGGACCTTCCGGTGAAGGATACATACGCGTCAGCGCCTTCGGTCATCCGGAGATGATATCCGAGGCCATAGATAGCGTTAAGGCAAACCTGAAGGTTTAGGCGATAGCATGAACAACGATTCTGATCTGTTTTTCGGATACGATGAGATAAAGGAGATAGCGGACAGGTATCCGACGCCTTTCCACATTTATGACGAGAAAGGGATAAGGGAGAATGCGAGGAGACTATACAGGGCATTCAGCTGGTCGAAGGGCTTCATGAACTACTTCGCAGTGAAAGCCTGTCCCAACCCATATCTTGTCCAGATACTGAAGCAGGAAGGCTGCGGTGCCGACTGCAGTTCGTTTCCAGAACTCTTGATCTCCGAGAAAGTAGGCATGCCAGGAGAATCAATAATGTTCACATCGAACGATACGCCTGCCGGAGAGTACAAGAAGGCATCAGAGCTTGGAGCGATAATAAATCTTGATGATATAACGCATATACCCTCTCTTGAGAAGAACGCAGGCATACCCGAAGTGATATCGTTCAGGTATAACCCAGGGCCGCTGCGCAAAACAGGCGCAGGGAACGTTATAGGGAATCCTGAGCAGTCAAAGTACGGGCTTACAAAGGAGCAGCTGTTTGATGCGTACAGGATAATGAAGGAAAAAGGGACAGTGAGATTCGGGCTTCACACGATGATCGCGTCCAACGAACTGAACCCCGATGCATTCGTCGAGACGGCAGGCATGCTCTTTGACCTTGTGATGGAGATATCCGGCAAGCTAGGGATAACGTTCGAGTTTGTGAATCTTGGTGGTGGCATAGGCATACCGTATAGGCCAGAACAGAAGGCAGTGGATATCGAGGGCCTGAGCGAATCGATTAGAGAAGTATACCGGGAAAAGATCGAGCATGGCGGGCTTGCGCCATTGAAGATATTCATGGAGAACGGGAGGATGATGACAGGTCCTTTCGGATATCTTGTAACAACTGCAATACATGAAAAGCACATATACAAGGAATATATCGGGGTCGATGCCTGCATGGCGAACCTCATGCGCCCAGGAATGTACGGAGCATATCACCACATAACAGTCATGGGGAAGGAAAATGCTACGAAAGACCACAAGTATGATGTCGTAGGATCCCTCTGCGAGAATAACGACAAGTTTGCCATAGACAGGATGCTCCCTGAGATCAAGACGGGTGACATTATTGCTATACACAACGCAGGTGCTCACGGGCATGCGATGGGCTTCAACTACAATGGGAAGCTCAGGAGTGCGGAACTACTTAGAAAAATGGACGGCTCCGTGATGATGATAAGGAGGGCGGAAACCACGAAGGATTATTTTGCGACTCTTGATTTCTCAGGCTCAGAGTACGGTTCGCTGGCCAAGCAGTAAGTTCATTTCAGTACCATGGAGGTGTTGGTCGATACAATACCGTAGGTCTTGCGTATGAGATCTATGTCCCTGTTTATCGCACCTAGGCTCTCGGCTTCAAGATAAGCTATTATGTCATAGTCCCCTGAGACCTCATACACCCTGCTCACCGAGTGTATGGATGATATTTTCTCCGCTGCGGAAGCCACAACCCGCTTCGTCTTTATGAAGACAAATGCCTTGACCTTCTTGTTGGTTCCTGCAGCCACAGTGAATGAGCGTATTATCCCGTCATCGAGCATCTTCTTCACGCGATTCCGTATGGTGCCTTCTGAAACGCCTATCTTCTTGGCGATCTCAAGGAAAGGGACCCTCGCGTTCTCTGAGAGCTCTTTCAGTATAAGTTCGTCCGTATCATCCATGAGTATGAATAAAGCAATCAGGTTAAATATTCTTCGTCTTGCCTCTGGGGTAAGCTCAACGACCCTTGCGGCTGCGTAGAGAGTACATGCGTTCGTAGCCGCGCAGCAGGAAGGCATTCTCGCTGCTTTCAGGGAATGATGCCGTTATCCGTCCAAGCAGCCCTTTCTTGTCAAGAGACTTGGAGCATATCAGCACACTGTTTAGAGAATACCCGGACGTATCGAGCTTGTAAACGGTGAATAGGCTCGATAGCCGTTCGGAATAGTCGTCCAGGCTCTCTGTTCCATCCATCATACTTGTACAGTTGACAGCGAGTATGCCGTCGTTCCCAAGCGCCAGGAAGGCATCGCGTATGAATCCCATCTCGAGAAATTTGCCCGGTATGAGACCCTCACTGTACGCGTCTAGTATTATGGCATCGTAGTTCTGTTCTCTTTTGGACACATAATCGGCGCCGTCCCCTTTGACAATCCTGAATCCTGAACCTTCGCCTATGAACTTTTTTGAGATGCGCACCATGCGCTCATCACTCTCCACGACATCCAATGACAGTCTGGTTCCGAGAAAGGAGGTGAGCTGCTTTGCGATGGTTCCGCCGCCGAGGCCAATCATGAGAATTCGGGGATTCTCGAACGCGTAGGGAAGTGGTATGAAGAAATCCCAGTACTCGTGAGTGTAAAGTGAGTCTGAGCTTATGCGCGAATATACGACGTTTCCGCACTTAAGGGCCTTTGAATGCCCTTCTTCAACCACCGAGAGTTCGTCGTCATAGTTCTCGGTACGGCGAGGCTTGCCTATGCCCAGTATGCTGCGCAGATCTTTCATCGGAATACCTATAATGGACAAAGCTAAAATGCTATCGCATCCGCAGAATATCAAAAATTCAGTAAAAATTGGCATTTCTGGGATTTTCGTAAACGCTTATATAGGTAAAAATGCTGAATTGTAACTGATTTGATGCCATTCAAAGATGGAGAAAGTAGACGTCCTACAAACGTCGTAGACATCGAAGTTGCGAGGAGAGCAGTACAAGCTAAGATGGATGCGACCGCAATCATACAGGCCAAACGCCCAGAAGAAGATACGGTAGGTAGAATGACAATCAGGTATCGCTGGAACCCGGGCAAGGCGTTGCGAAACCTTGCAGTTGTAGCGGGTTTGGCATTAACAGTACTTGCGGCATATCATGTTACAGTTAGCGCAGATCAGAAGTATGAAGTGCAGAGAGAGCCGGCTTGGTACGCAGGATTAAACAGCAGTGCGCAGTTGATGTTAGGAACTGCAGTAAGGGATGCCGCAGGAGGCAACCTTACCGGAGCAGCGCAGCAGACGGCAATGGCAGCGTATGCTGCACAGTACTACGGGAACATGACCGCTGCCAGAGCGATAGCACAGGAATCGATAAGATATTCGGAGGATGCGGGGAAGGACAGCTGGTATACGGAACCAACTGAGGCTTCGGCAGATTATAAGAATGCGGCTTCAGTGGCCGCTGGATTCGGATTCACGAAAGAGGCGGAGATGGATCGGAAAAATGCAGTCGGGGCAATTGCATGTTATGCCGAGATCCAGGACAGGTTATTCGGGGTCGACTTCGGTTGGCTTGGGAAGCTGCCTTTTATAGGAAGTGCCATAAGAAAAGGCGAAGCCAGAAAGGCATCCCTCTATTTGCAAGCAGACAGACTCGCGAAAAGCTACGGTATGTCAGGGTTGAAAGGCATCTGCAGGGAATGAAGGCAAGGTATTTGTAGATTGACTGCAAGGTAATCAGGTATGTTGGGCTTTAGGAATTCGCAGCCCGTTTCTGCAGTTAGGAGCGAGCTTGTTGAAGCGGCAAGAAAGGAAGGCTTAGGCGATTCTACTGGAAGCATAGTGGGCATATGCCGCGAAGCCGGGAAGCCGTATGCAGAACTCGCGATAAGGAAGCTGGCAGCTTACATACCCGCCGAAGAGACGAAGGAGCTGGCATCACTTTTGGAGAGGGCGGCGAGATACGGAGGCAAGACTACAGTCATGGCCGCGCTCAGCCTGGTAGATCAATGCTCTGGCAGCGGCAGCGATACCGCCAGATTTCTGGATGCCGTTACAGAGATAGCGAGTTTTGTGGGAGATGCTGCCGCTTCTGAAAGTGCGCGAACGCTAGGATTGTTTCATGATCAGACAGACAGGATAGCCATCAAGGCAGCCGAGACGCTGAAAGCCATCGCCCAAACCACGTTATCAGGAGCAGCAGTGATCTCGGCTGCCAAGACACTTGCAAGACTAAGGGATGATACGTTTGCCTTCGCGATGGTTGCGGACGCGATGCAGGGCATGGCACTTGGCAGAAATGAAGTAAATCCAGATAGGATACTCACGGTCTCGGAGTTCGTCTCGCAGTTCAACGATTCGCGTACAATACCGGAGGCCATAGAATATGTGAAAGGGATCGTTCTGCCGGGATCGATGCCGGCACAGCTTGGCAGGATACTGAACAGCCTTGATCCTGATGCGCGCAGGAGGATAGCACTCGATGTTAGGAATGTGTTCGCAAAGGTCGGTTATCCCGAAAGGATGCAGCAGGTGCTTGAACGTATGGCAGAGCATCAAGGAAAGCGCACGGATATAGATACGATGACATATTCCCTTGTGAGCCTTGCGGATGCATTCGGCGACTCTGCAGCTGCGAAGGCAATAGGAAAGATACTAGCTCAGGCTCCTGGAGAATCAGGTAGGTTCTTCGAGTTCTTCGTTGAATTCAGCGCAAATGTAACCGAGATCTGGAGGAAGAGCAGGAAGGCAGGCAGGATGATGCTTAAAGCTTCGGCGATGTTTGAAGGAACAGAAATGCAGATGACTGTGTTTGATTGCCTTACGAACCTACTGTATAGGAGATATGGCCTGCTCAACGATAGCGATAGGACCAATACTGCGCAGGGGGAACGGTTTGTAGCAAGAACCCTTAAGTATATAGAAAGACATAGGGAGGAACCCGAAAAGCTCGAGTATACCCTTCGGCGGCTCTCAAACCCGCTTGTCGGAAAGTCTGACCTTATGAAAATCCTCGATGGGCTTTAAAGTCTTCTGCGCGACTATCCGCGAGTGATTCGAATAGCTATAAGGTTTGGAAGACGCAGGAAACGACAGCGTATCCTAGAAGCGGCGCTGTGCTCCGCTTCTCGAGACGGGAAGACTGCAGGTAAAAGCTTGCGCAAGAACCAGTCTTTCATCTATCTCCTCCTGCCTTGTGGCATCAGGATAGATTCTGAACTTGTAGGCTCTTGTCAGTTCCATGCAACCTATATTTCCATCCATATTTATACGCCTTACTGCGGTTCGCTTTCATCCCACCCATGAATGGTGTGGGGTTTCCCGCCCACTTTGTTAAGTACATTGATTCCGAAAAGAAGAGTATAAAGCAGGAGTGACCAATTTGTTGCTATTAGCAGTATTGCCCTGCAAAGCGTGATTTGGATACTCTGCGCTGTGGCCTTTGCGGAATCGTTTCCGCCAACTTCGACACAGAACGGGAATATGCATTCAACATCGCCTTCCTTGCCCGTCATGCCTACGACAAACGCAATTCCTTCCCTTTTGCAGAATAAGAATCGGCAATTGCGAGTATTCTTGGCCCTGACTTGGTCCGGATCTCACTTCTTTGGAAGTTGAGATGAAAGATCCTTTATCTCATCCTGTATCGACTCGATTGCCTTGAGAAGCAGAGTGCGGGCATTCTTTTCAGACTTGATCACAAGGCGAGGTTTGCCAGCTTCGGGATGCTCCTTTATAACACCGACGAAAGATATCTCCTTGCTTGCCTCTAGCTTTTCCTTTATAAGTTCGGCTATGCCCCTGTCTGCATCGAGGAACTCTATAATCATGCTTTTGGGCTCATCCTCTAATATATTGAGCTTCATCGTATCAACTGCAAGTAGCGCATATCTATCGTAGCAAAAGGATAAAAAGGTACCTCTGCGCAGGGATACGACTCGGAGGTATGGGTCCGAGGTTGGACAGAAGTAATAAATAGTGGCTCGGAAGAGTGATATGCCTAATGCACGTAGGGAGATCATTGCAGGGCAATTGCCATGGGCGCTGCGTTTAGGGAGTATCAAGGGAAGGATTCCCGGAGTGCCACAATACTAGATATGCTCAGAGGGGTTGGGGCTCCGACAGCGGAGGATATGCTGAGGAGAGTGGCACGTGATCTCGGCGAGGGCAGCGCCAACGCACTGCGGGCGCGGCTCGGATATGCAGTGCATGCAAATGAGGAAAATTCCAGGCGTGCGGTTGGCCTATGCATAGAGGTCTTTGAATACACGGGTGATGCCAAAGCATCTGAGATTTCCGCTATGGCCGTTGCTGGACTGCGCACGATGCCGGTGAGCCTGACGGGCAAGGCTGCGCTCTTCCTTTATGACATAGCCCGAAAGACCAAGGACCCGTCAAGCGTTATCAACAGTGCAGAGTGCATAATCTCCTTCGGGAACGTGACACCCCTAATTACAATGGCGCTGGCAAGGGCGGAATCGATTCGCAGGCTCCAGAATCCCAAGATAGTTGAATCGGTAGTCAGGACAGCGCATAGGTTCCGCGATGACAAGGTAGAGATGGCCGCATTCCTAAAATGCGCAGGCATTATCGCTGCCACAGGAAACGGGGATGCTGAGAGGGAGTACGTTGATATTGCAATCATAGCCAGAGAGAAAGGCATACCGCTTATGGATAGTATTGTACCGGCGATGGCGTATGTTGCTGACCATTTCACAGAAGGCACAAACGACGGGCAGGACATACTTACGTGCGCGGTAAGGCTGCTCATGAGGATAATGGAAGATGGAGAAGCTGTCAGGGGAGTGGAGAGCGTTCTCCGCAAGATAGTAGGCTCGGGTCCGGGAAAAGGAACGGAGACCGCAGAAACGGTAAGAGATACAAAAGGGCTTCTGGATGCGCTTGGAAGTAAGGATATCGAGAGGGACCACGCAAAGGCATTGGCAAGAGAGACAAGACTTCTTGCAGTGAGGGTGGAGGACATCGAGACTGTTTACAAGGTCGCGGGACTTCTGAATGCTTTAGGAAACAACGCTGAAGTGGCGCTGAAGGCGATTAAGATCGCGAATTTCATGATGAGGAAAGGTGGAAGCGATGGAGATGTTGCAAGAGTATTCAGCACAGCGGCAGAATACTCCAAGTGGCCCAACCTCGCAATGGGACTCTTTTCAAGCCTGGAGAAAGTTACTGAAAGAGCTAAGAACCCCATGGAGGTTGACCGTGCAATGGATGTGCTTACAGGGAAAGGATGACGGTGCCGTGAGCACGTATTAGGATTATCTCGCGAGCAATAGATATATATTAATGCACGTTGATAATTAGATATTTCTAAAGCTTTCTGGTGTATTAATGTCAAATATATTAGAGGTAGATAGCGGCGTCCTTGTAAGGAAGCTTGCCGAGAAGCTGAAGGAGGAAGGAGTAGCCAAGCCAGAGTACATAGATTACGCTAAGACAGGCGCAGGGAAGGAGAGGGTGCCATCGGATCCGGATTTCTGGTACACGAGATGCGCGTCTGTGCTAAGGCAGACGTATCTAAAAGGACCTATAGGCATATCCAGGCTGAGAACCAGATATGGAGTGAGGAAGAAGCATATTGTCACAAGACACCACCACTTCAGGAGTGGCGGCAGCCTCATAAAGGATGCGTTCGACGCGCTTGAGAAACAAGGCTATGTCAAGAAGACTAAAGAAGGCAGAGTGGTAACGCAGAAGGGGCAGTCATTCCTTGACAAGACATCGAGCGAGCTGAACAAAGGTGTATGAGTTTGGCTGAAGAGGCTAATCCCGATGATAACGAAAGAATAAGAAAGGCGCTTGCTAGAAGGATGAAGGCAGCGCAGATGGAACAACAGAGGAAGGATCTGGCAAGGAGGTATTTGACTACGGAGGCTTACGAGCGAATCATGAATGTCAGGCTCTCGAACTACGAGCTTTATGCGCAGCTGCTTAATCTCATAATAGCCATGGTGCAGAACAACAGGATAAGCGGCAAGATAAGCGACCCTCAGCTGAGAGACATGATATCGAGGCTTACGTACAAACACGAATCAAAAATCGAGTTCAAACACAAGTAGATGATATAATGGGAAAGAAGACTGCTTACAAGAAGATGAGGCTTGGCAAGAAGCTTAAGCAGAACAGGCGAATGCCCGTTCTCGCCGTGGTCAGGACGCACAGGAGAGTGCAGGGAAATATCTTCCAGAGAGACTGGAGAAGGAGAAAACTGAAGCTGGAGTGAGAAAATGGCAGATATAAGAACAGTAAGCCTTCGCAGAAAACTAGTCAAGCTGCACACCACAAGGAGGAGGGCGAAAGCCATAGATTATCTTAGAGAAGATATCGCAAGGCATTCGAATACTGTGCCGGGATCAGTGAGCATAAGCGGTGAGCTGAACAGCTATCTTATGCGCAATCTTTCAGGCCAGATGCCAGAAGTCAAGATATCCGTGGAGAAGACAGGAGATATTGTGAAAGCAGATCTGGCTCCCGAGCTAAAGAAGCAGGCTGCCGCAATAAGGGAACCAGCTAAAGCGGCAGATAAGGGCGCCAATAAGGATAATGCAGGCGCTGGAAAATCTTCTGGAAGAGATAATCTTGCAGGGAAGAAGCAGGAACCCGCCAAAAAGGAAGCTAAGTCAAAGTCCAAGAAGGCGTCTGAAGAACCTGGCAGTAAATCAGGTTGACGTATGGGCATTGCAAAAACGAGCATAGACGGCAGCGAATACATAGGCGTTTTTGCTCTTGCTACGGACAGATTCGCGGTGCTTGGCAGCGGAGTAGGACTCAAGTACGAAAATATCATAAGGGAGGCGTTGGGGGCAAGAGTGGTCAGAGCCACAGTAGATAGCACCGCGATGATTGGAATATATGCCGTCGCTAACTCCTCTGCCATACTTCTTCCTGAGTCCATTTATGCAAGCGAGCTGCGTAGGATAAGGAATGAGATTGGAGAGGGCATTTCAGTTGAGACGATCGATACGGATCTTAATGCCCTCGGCAACAACATACTCGCAAACGACAAGGTCGCGGTAATCAATCCTGATTACAATTCGAAGGAGGCGAAAAGAATCGCTGATGCACTCGGAGTAGAAGTCCTGAAGGAGAGCATCGGCGGATACAATACCGTTGGCGCAAACAATATACTTACAAATAAGGGGATGGTGGCCAACAACAGGGTATCAGAGTCTGAATTTGCTAGAATGAAGGAACTGTTCGGGAGCGTGGAACAATCAACGGCGAATATGGGCACCATAAGCATAGGCATTTGCGCTGTTGCAAACTCTAACGGCGTGGTCGTCGGGGAAAGGACAACTGGATACGAGATCGCAAAAATAGCAGATGCGCTTGCATTGGAATGACAGGCGAAGTGTCACGAAGCGGTGAATATCTCAGGACAGCAGCGAGATGCCATCGCAGGCGCTATTTGGCAGCGCTCACTATTTTTATTACGTCATTGTCTTTGAGAACATATTCCTTCTGCAGCCTTGCCCTGGTCCTTGCATCTATGGCATAGAGCATCCTCTCTGCGAGGTCAGTGTGTATCTTTAATGCAAGATCGAGGGCCGTGGAGCCCTTCTTCATAAGAATAGCGTCAGGAAGGCAGTTGCCGAAGTGATCGGTGTATTTTTTCTCATCTTCCACAGGATATACGACTATGTTATCGGCAGACGAGAAGACAGCAAGGTTCAGCAGCTGCTGCACTCCGGTGGCGCCGTTGCTCCGCAGGTAGGCACCCATGTATGAAAGCGCTTTCCTCTGCTCAGGATTTAGCTCTTTGTTTATTCTGAACTCTGAACTTCCGGGAAAATAGGATATGGAGCCGCTCTCAGAAGCTTTCTTAAGGGCAAGTTCTATCGCGGCAGAACAGCCGATCACTGCATACCCTTGCAGTTTTGATGATATGGAATCAAGCTTTTCGCGAGAGGATCTGTCCATCTTGTTCGCAGCTATGAACATGGGCTTGCTCTCTTTTAGGAATGCTGAAGAGAACGCATACGCGGCTTCGCTGCTCCAGTTCATATAGGAAAGAGGCAAGCCTGCAGAGCCTGCTGCTTCTTTTATGAGATCTTCATCAGCCTTGAACCCCGAAAGCACCTCGGATATCGCGGCTGCACCGTCAGCTCTCTTCGATAGCTGCTGCATATGCTTCAGGAGTATTCCCGAGAGCCACTTTGCCAGTTCGTCGCATACCATCCTTACTTCAACAGCAGGGTCGCTGCCTTCAGATGGATTGCCATTTATGTCAGTACTGCCGCTTGCATCTATGACAAGCACAAGGACATCCGCGGCGCTGAGATCATTTAGGAACTGACTACCCCTCCCTTTGCCGACACTTGCGCCAGGAACTAACCCCGCAACATCCGTTACGTTTACAGGTATCTGACGCGTTCCGTTAGTGCATAGTGAATTCCGTGGCCTGCATTTGACGCCAAGCTCCGCATCAACGCATTTCCTTGTTGCGTATGCTACCCCGAGATTCGGATTTATCGTCGTGAAGGGATAATCGGCAATCTCCGCTTCGGCCATGGTGAGCGCAGAGAAGAGAGTGCTCTTTCCCTTGTTGGGTGAACCTACAAGCCCTATCAGCATAAGATCTGAGAATATAATGGCAACGCAGGGCTTTATTCTTTTGGTTGCATCTCTTGCGCATCTTTTTATACTATTACTGCACATATATTCGCAGAGAGCGGGGGTGGCAGAGCTTGGCCAAATGCGGCAGGTTCAGGGCTTGTTTCCTTTGTGGATGCGTGAGTTCAAATCTCACCCCCCGCATCCAGTTGTCAAAACATACAGGCCATGCCTTGTCAGAATCGCACCGCCGGATGGATAGCGTATGATGGGATGAATGTAAAAACCCATCGGCACTATCGGGCCTTGAACCACGGAAAACAAAGCAAGGATATCAGCTTATGTGCAGTATTTTCCTTACCTTGGATATTGTAGATACAGCCCTGTCCACATCCTCCTCGTCGTTGTACAGATAGAAGCTCATTCTTGCGGCCGCAGGCTCTCCGATCACCTTGTTGACAAGAGGCATGGCGCAGTGATGGCCGGCCCTTATGCATATACCTTCGCTGTCAAATATGCTGGCGACATCGTGAGGATGGGCTCCCTTGATGTTGAAGGAGAGTACGCCGGCTTTCTTGCTTTCGAAGTCTTTCACTGACCCGGGACCATAGACAGAGACTTTCTCCTCGGCTAGCTTGCTGAGTGCGTACCTGGTGATCTTTTTTTCGTGTTCCCTTATCCTTGGGATTCCCACATTGTTCAGATACTCTACAGCAGCTCCAAGGCCTATGCCGCCTTCCACATTTGCAGTTCCTGCCTCGAATTTCCACGGCAGCTCGTTCCAGGTACTCCCATCGAAGCTTACACTGCGGATCATGTCTCCGCCGCCAAATATGGGGGGCATCTCTTCGAGCAGTTCCTCCTTTCCGTAAAGCACGCCTATTCCCGCAGGGCCTAGCATCTTATGGCCAGAGAAGGCAAAGAAATCGCAATCGATATCCTTTACATCCACAGACAGATGAGGCACTGACTGTGCACCGTCAACGAGAACCTTTGCTCCGGATTTGTGTGCGAGGCTGGACATCAGCTTCGCGTCATTTATTACACCGAGAACATTTGATACATGGGTGAATGCGACAAGCCGTGGATTGTTGCCAAGTTTTTCCCTGTAATTATCCATGTCAACCAACATGTTGCCCTTCGTGAGTCCGACGTAATCAAGCTTGGCCCCCTTCCTTTTCGCAAGAAGCTGCCAAGGCACTATATTGCTATGGTGCTCCATCTGCGTTATCAGAATAGTATCGCCCTTCTTTATGTTCGCATTCGCCCAGGAAAGTGCGACAAGGTTTATTGCCTCTGTAGTGTTCCTGACATAGACTATGTTCCTGTACGATTCGGCATTTATCAGCTTCGCCACAAGACGCTTCGAATCGGTGTATGCTTCCGTTGCCTTTTCTGCTATCCCGTAAAGGCCGCGATGTATATTTGCATTGTAATTCCGGTAGTAGTAGCCAACCGCATCTATAACGCTGGAGGGTTTCTGTGAGGTTGCGGCACTGTCAAGATAGACGAGCCTCTTGCCGCTTCTTTTTGTGCCCAGTATCGGAAAGTCTTTTCTTACTTCGCTGACGTCCAACTCCATTCAGATTCCTTAATCGTTGTATCCTTTCTCTTCGATCTCACTTATAAGCTCCTTGCCTCCTTCCCTTATTATCCTTCCGTCCTTCATTATGTGTATGAACTGCGGCTCCATGTAGTTGAGTATCCTGCTGTAGTGTGTTATTAGCAGTATTCCCATGTTGTTCTTCTTCCGAAGGTCGTTTATATTGCTTGCGACAGTTTTAACCGCATCCACGTCAAGACCGGAGTCCGGTTCGTCCAGTATCGCCATCCTCGGCTTCAGTAGGGCCATCTGCAGTATCTCGACTTTCTTCTTCTCGCCTCCCGAGAAACCGTGGTTTAGCGATCTGCCTATTATTTCCTCCTTTAGTGAGAGAGAAGATGCGCGCCCCTTTATCTCACCCATGAATTCCTTGAAGGAAAACTTCTCAGTGCTCACTGCGCCCCTTGCCGTGTTCAGGAAGCCTAGAAGACCAAGCCCCTCTATCTCTACAGGATTCTGGAATTCCAGAAATATACCCAGTTTTGCGCGTTCATTAGCCTTCATGCCAAGTACGCTGGCTCCATCTGAGAGTATATCTCCCCCGGTCACTTTACTGAGGGGATGACCCATTATAGTCTTTGCGAGAGTCGTTTTGCCAGAACCGTTTGGACCCATTATCACATGAAGTTCGCCCTGATTGATGGCAAGGCTCACCCCCTTAACTACCTCTTTTCCTTCGACTTCTACATGCAGGTCGTTTATCTCCAATTTCATCATATCACTCCGTTGCATTTGAAGGCATCCATATGCCTTTGGGCGTTATGCCTGTGAATTTCCCGATCTCTCCGAAAAAATCATTGTCTATGCGGCTGAGCATTACAGAAGAAGCGAGCTCGCGCATCTGCTGGTCTCCGATGCGCGCCAGATACCGAGAGATGAAAGAGGATACGAATAGCTTTCTGGCTTCCGTTTCGGCTATGCCTCTCGATTCTAGATAGAAGAGCGCTTCACGGTCTATCGGGGCCGTGGCGGCGCTGTGCACGGCAGAAACCTCGTCGCTGTAGTCTATGGACATGTCAGGCAGGGCGTCTATGTGCGCTGCCTGGCTGAGCAGTATGCCCCTCTCAGTAACTTTGGATCTCGCTCCTTTGGTCCATTTCTCCACTTTAGCAAACCCCTTCATAGCGCAGTAAGAACTGCCATCAAGGACCGCTGCTGATTCAAGCAACACCGAACTGTTGCGCTTGGAGTTGAACATCGAGGTGGAGATGTCGAATTTCTGTTCGCCTGTACCATACACGACTTCATTTACATCTATGCTACTGCCTTCTCCGCATGCATCGAAATTTCCCAGAGTCTTCGTAGCGGCTGACCCGTTGTATACAAAGTTTGCCCTGAGCTTTGCATTGCCAAACGCTTTTCCCTTGCAGAGAACCACTGAGGAGGTATTCGTGTTCGCATTATTAAGCAGGTTGAATTCTGCGTTAGATCCTTTCGAGAGCGTGAATTCATGAAGCGGAACTGCAGCGGCAGCTTCGTGTGAAGTTGAGACATGGAATTCTGACAGGCACAGGCTTCCTTCCTCACCGACGTGCACAAGGGTCTGAGTGACAAGGCTGGAGTCGTTTATGAACAGCGCGTTTATCTTCGCCTCCTCGCGTTCGCCTAGATCAATTCCTATTATCTTTCCCGTGTAAGCGTGAGCGTACGCTACAAGTTTACTCTCAGCGCTGCTGAACAGCT
Organism: Microcaldota archaeon; assembly: GCA_021827925.1. Lineage (GTDB taxonomy): Archaea > Micrarchaeota > Micrarchaeia > Micrarchaeales > CABMGC01 > JAKATZ01. Next base: position 74,846 of record JAKATZ010000003.1, read on the forward strand.
TTCCAGAGAGGATTTCTTCGGTTGCATGCTCTCTGTCGATTACGTTCACGGAGCGATGATTGCTCTTTGCAAAGTTATCCGAAACTATCAGGTCGAATCTCATCTGCGTCTTCTCTTCTATCGATTTTACGGCCTCGAGAATACGCGCCCTGCCTTCCGGGGAATCTCCTTGGCCGGATGGATCCGGCAGGGAAAGCATCACGTTGTACCGCTTGTAAAGCTCGTTCGTCTCATATGGAAGGCTCCGGTAGCTCTTTACTGCGTCATTTCCGAAATCCGAGTATATCAATGAAACACCGTTAGCCCACCCCCCCGCTCATGTCAAGCTTTATCAGCCTTTTGAGCTCGAGGGAATACTCCATTGGTAGCACCTTTGTCAGGTCTTCCATGAAGCCCAGCACTATCATGGCTATAGCGTCGTCTTCAGGTATGCCGCGGGACATCAGGTAGAAAATCTGTTCATCGCTTATCTTGCCGATCTTGGCTTCGTGGCTTATAACCGCGTCATTCCTGTTGATCTGGTTGTACGGGAATGTGTTAGTCTTGGCAAGCCCATCAAGAAGCAGGGCATCGCACGACACGTGCGCTTTCGCATTTGCAGCGTTCTTGGCGACGTTCAAGAGGCCCCTAAAAGTAGTGATGCCACTGCCCTTTGATATGCTTTTTGAAATTATCTTTGAGGTTGTATCAGGAGCAAGATGGTATATTTTGCCTCCGGAGTCCTGCACCTGGCCATCACCGGCAACAGCGATTGAAAGCACCTCGCCCCTTGCCTTCGGACCCATTAGGAAGATCGAGGGATATTTCATATTTACCTTGCTTCCTATGTTCGCATCTATCCAGTCGACCCTTGCACCGTCTGCAGCATGGGCGCGCTGAGTAACAAGGTTGTACACATTTTTTGACCAATTCTGTATGGTTACATACCGTATGTATGCGTTCTTCTTTGCGACAAGCTCAACCACTGCTGAGTGCAACGCGTTTGCGGCATACACCGGAGCGGTGCATCCCTCGATGTAGGTAACTTCTGCGCCTTCGTCGGCTATGATTAGCGTCCTCTCGAACTGCCCTGATTTCTCGGCATTTATCCTGAAATAGGCATTGAGTGGCATTGGAGCCTTGACTCCTTTTGGTATGTAGATAAAACTACCGCCAGACCATACCGCAGTGTTAAGAGCTGCGAACTTATTGTCAGTTGAGGGAATTACCTTGCCGAAGTATTCCTTAAGAAGCTCGGGATATTTCTTCACTGCGGTATCGGTGTCTGTGAATATTATTCCAAGCTTTTCTAGCTCTTCGTTTACATGAGAGTACACCACTGAGGAGTCGAACTGTGCCTCTGCTCCTGCGAAGAACTTCCGTTCCGCTTCAGGAACGCCAAGTTTATCGAAAGTACGCTTTATGTCCTCTGGCACATCCTCCCAGCTCTTCGCCTCTTTGCTTTTTGGACTCCGGTAATAGTACACATCGTTGAAATCTATGCCGCCCAGATCTGCGCCCCATGTTGGCATCGGCTTTGAGTTGAAAATCTTATACGCTGTGAGCCTCTTCTCCAGCATCCATTCAGGCTCGCCCTTGATCTCCGATATTCTGCGCACCGTCCCCTCGGTTAGCCCTTTGTCAAACTCTTCGTACTCTATCTCCTCCTTGAATCCATACCTATCTATGTACTCTTTTGAGTCGAGTAGTATATCTAATTGCTGGTCTTTTGGCATAATAACACCCCTGCTTCACTTCTCCGCACGGGAGTATGTGCAGCCGAACCGGTTAAGCATGTTGCAGACAGTGCATATACAGCTGTTCACAGCGCTGCGGTCTCCGGATGCTATCTTCTGCGCGTAGGTAGAGATAGTTGCCGCGTCGATATTCTCTTCGATGCGCTTTATTTTATCAGAACACTTGTGCCGTGCATATTTACTTACTGCGGCCTGAGTGATACCGAGGTATCCCGAAACGGCACTTTCAGTAAGCCCGTGCTTCTGTATAAGTTCACGCGCCAGAGATGACCTTATGGCAGGTATCACCTCCTTTGCCGCGCGTTCATAGCCGTTCTGCATATTCCCACTATAACTTGGTTATAGAGATAATAGGTATATAAACGTTTTTATATGTTTGTAGATATACATAGAGAATGCAATAACTGAACTGTGTGTGGGATTATGATGGAGCACGGGCGAGGTGCTGGACTTCTTTTTGTTGGAGGGCTATTGATCCTATTGCTGAATCTGCTTGTCTGTTTCGTATCGGTTTTTATTCTAACCAAATCCATGGCGAACGTACAGGTATATCCTGACCTCATAAGATTGGAGAACGCAGCGATGCTGCTTGTTGCAGCGAATGCAGTGATACTGACTATTCCTGCTGCGCTGCTCATGATATCAGGCATAATTATTAGGAGAGGCGGAGACTCTGAACTCTGGCCAAGAATTGGTTTTGTCGCTGCAGTTTCGGGAATACTTTCAGGCATAGCAACGCCGCTGATGCTCTTTGCAGATTCATCGCTGCCCAACGCAATCGCCGTTTTTATCCCTTCAGTGGTTTCCGTGATGCGCGTAGGCATGCAGATCGCAGCTTCGGGAGAGCTGCCACTGGCAGTACTTATCCCGATACCGATCCTTTTTGTACTAGGATACGCATTCGGGCTTATCGGCTCAGTATATTCCTTAGGCAGGAAGAATGCTAGATACATGAGAAATGCATTTGCAGGATTCGTAGCTGTTGTCCTGATACTGTCAGCGATCTCAGCGTATCTTGTCGCGTATGAAAATGCGCAGGCGCTGGAAAGCATGAATGGACAGATAGCAGCAACAGGGAGCAATCTCGAGTATCTGCTTCAGAACCAAAGCGCGTCTTACGTGACTGGAAACGGCGGCCTGGCTTCATTGGTGAGTGTGAGAGGGAACATACAAGAAATGCTCGCACAGATGCTGAATCAGTCAGGAAGCAGCATTGGAATTTATGCTGGAACCGCTGCAGGATATGACTGGAATGCACACAATCCGATAACAGAGCTTGCGGCCGGCGCGGCGTTTTACGGGACTCTAGGCCAGTCGGCGGGACAAGGAACGCTCGAGAACGCGTCTGACCTCAAGTTACTGTATATGCTCGATTTTACAGGAGAAACCATGCTTGCAAACGCAGAATATCTCGGTATGCTCTTCGGATGCGGAGCGTTTAACAGCAGTGCGGCTGCGTATCCTCAAAAGAAAATAGGTATTGGAATGACAGTACAGCACCCCTCGTATTTAACCGGCGGGATTTCAACAACCAACTACCAAGGCACAGGCACGGAATTTATGCCCTTATCCAGAGGATGGTTGGAATTGATATTCGATACAGGCGCGTACAGCGGAATTCCTAGCAAGTGCAAAGACGGCAGCGTAATGACGCATAGTGATTTCTACCATCTGCTGTCTTTGTCGGAATACGAGGATTATATGTACTCGGAAATGTTCTCCGGGGTTACGCTGCACCCATCAGTATCGTTTATAGGATATGATGGCAATAGCCTTGTGATTGATATGGGAAATATAGATCTGAGCAGTCCTGAAGCAGAGATAATGATTGATGGTAAGCCTATCAACTACACGAGGTATTACAACTTCTTAGTATCGAATGTGGAGCTCGGAGTAGGGTTGCACAACATCACAGCATACATGCCAGCGGAGGGATTCCTGCAGAGCCGCAGTCTTTATGTTTCGCCCTATCTAGACATACTTTTTGCAGTTAGTGCCAACGGCACGGGAACGCTCAGTATAGAGAACAGACAGGGCGGCGACATAAACCTCTCTAACTTGCACCTATCAGTATCGCCCACCGCGTTTGACAGCGGAGGATATGCTGCGGGAGGATGGCAAGACCCAACATCACAGTATCAAGGAGGGATCACATTAGGATACAACGCGCCTTCTAACAACGCAACGATAGTTTATAGGGGATTGATGCCGGGAGGATGCATTGTCGACACACCGTATATTTATTATATCTCATTTAATACCAGCGAAGGGGCGGCGCATTACACAGCAGGAGGGAAGTGCGCCTGAGTTGCGTTCCTGCGACGCGTTATTTTGAGCCGGAAAGCAATAAATAGCTTAATTGAGAATAAAGTAGGGTAGTCCCATGCTTGACTCAGTGGAGCTTGTTAACTGGAAAACCCACGGCAAGACGAAAATCACCTTCGCGAGAGGCACGAATATACTGATAGGCCATATGGGTGCAGGCAAAAGTTCGGTCATGGATGCCATATCCTTCGCACTTTTCGGAACTTTCCCTGCGCTGAAGAATGGCAGAGTCAAGATAGATGACATTGTGCGGAACAAGCCGGAGCAGAAATTCGGGGCGAAGGTGAGGCTTGTTTTCACCGTAGGGAAAGAGCCTTATATAGTGGAAAGGGAGTTGACACCAGGACAGCAGGCAAAAGCAAGGCTTGAGAAAGAGGGAAAATACCTGCAATCACAACCGAAGAGGGTAACCGAGGAGATAGAGAAGCTGCTCAAGGCAGATTACGATCTCTTCTCTAGGGCAGTTTACTCGGAGCAGAACAATCTAGATTATTTTCTCCAGCTTACGCCTGGGGAAAGGAAGAGACAGATGGACAACCTTCTAGGTCTCGATAAGTTCGCAGCTGCACAAGAGAACGCATCGAGCCTTGTCAACAGGCTTCGCGATATGGCAGACGAGCAGAGATCTGCGGCCGCTGGATTCGACATAGACGCACAGCGCAGCCAGCTTGCTTCTCTAACAGGCGAAGAATCGAGGCTCAATGCCGAGAAGGCCGAACTCGCTGCAGGGCTTGAGAGAATAAACAATGAGGCAGAAAAACGCGGACTAGAGATAGGAGAGCTTAGGAGGAGGCATAGCAGGAAGACGTTGCTGGTCAAAGAATTGGAAGGACTGAAGGGCAGGCTTGAAGCATTGTCCAGGGAGATAGTGAGGATAGAAGCGCAGGGACTACTTAGCAAGGGAGAAATCGAAGATAGACTGAAAAACGCTTCGCTTATGCATTCGCAAGCAAACGAAGCGCGCAGCAAGCACGATGCAAGATTCCGAGATCTGCAGCAGCGCGTGGGAGGATGCGAGCGCGAACTTTCGGGCATAGGAAAAGAGATCGAAGAGATGGAACGTATTGCTTCAGGCAGAAAGGAAAATGCCATGGAGAATGCCGAGAAGAAGATAGCGGAGACTGAGGAAAGAATTGATGGACTCAGAAAGGAGGAGATTTCAAACCAGGCTGCACTGAACGAGAACAGAAAATGGATTACAGAGCTTGGCAAGGGGATTGCCATGTGTCCCATATGCGAAACGCCTCTCGATGAGATGAGAAAAGGGAGACTGCTTCTCGAGAAGGAAAAATCTGCAGAAGAGGCGGAAAGAAAGATGAAAGCAGCAATAGCAGGCATTAAAATTGAGGACGCGGAACTTAAAGTGTGCAGAAAAGAACTTGAAAAGATCAGGGCGGAGAACGTACGGTTGCAGGATTATGGAAAGAAGCTTGAACGGAGGAAATACCTGTCACTTGAACTGCAGGAAGTTAAGACACTTATAACAGTGGTTTCTGCGGAGCTTGAGAAGACAAAGGAGGACGAAGCCAAAACGTCAAGGGATGAGATTGAACTTAAATCCGCGAAAGAGAAGGCGGAGCGGCTGCTTAGCTATCTGAAAGAATCAGAGGAGGCAAGAAAGGCAGCCGCTGAGAAGGAGGCGGAAGTTGCATCGATAGATGTCGATGAATCATTACTGGAAAAGAAACAGGCGGAGTTCGTGGAGCTCAATACATCAAGGGGCAGGATGCTTGCTTCCCTTTCTGCAAACGAAAAGGCCATTGCGGAGAAAAGTAGGCAGATTGGAGACAAGAGGAGTGAGATTGAGAGGATAGAGAAGATCCTAGCAGGTATGAAAAGAAAAGTGGAGGTTGCAGAGGAATTGGTAAAGTTCAGGAACTCGCTTCAGGAAACCCAGGGAATACTAAGGAATAGGCTGGTGAATTCGATCAACGACATAATGCAGGGAATCTGGTGCGACCTATATCCATACGGAGATTATTCATCTGTAGCGCTTTCTGCTGCTGAGGGAGATTATGTCCTCCAGGTAAAATCGATGAAGAATGGAGAGCACGGATGGCAGAGCGTGGAATCCATAGCGAGCGGCGGAGAGAGAAGCATAGCATGCCTTGCACTTAGGATAGCGTTCTCCCTGGTACTTGCACCGAATCTGCGCTGGCTTATACTCGACGAGCCTACCCATAATATAGATAGCAGCGGCATAGGGAAACTTGTTGCGGCATTCAGCGAGAAGCTTCCAGAGATGGTTGAGCAGGTGTTCATAATAACACACGATGAACAGCTCAAGCAAGTATCGAACGGAAGGCTCTATTCCCTGGGAAGGAACAAGGCGGAAAACGCTGAGACCGTTGTAGAACAGCTATAGCATTATCTCCTCAGGGACGAGCGAAACCGCACTTTGCGATAAGGTACCGTCATATCCTGTCTAAGCCCGTTCCGGAGATGCCGCCTGGATTTTTCTTTTCGCTGCCAAGGACAGAAGAGCCCGAAACCCCAGTGAATATGGCTATCACTTCTATCCTGCCGCTGCAGTCCGGATCAAGTCTCGCGCCCCACGTAACACTGGCGTTCGCAGAAACCTTGTCAGTTAGCTTTTCGCCTATGGCATTTGCCTCGCCGAGAGTCATGTCAGGGCCACCGGTTATGTGCAGGAGAACCCCTTTTGCGTTCTCATAGTCCACATCAAGCAGCTTGTTGCTCAGCGTGTTCCTGACAACCTCGTTGACACGGTCAGAACCCTGGGCGCTTCCTACGCTTATCATTGATATTCCTCCGACGGCCATTATGCTTTTTATATCTGCAAAATCGGTGTTGATCAGACTGGGCTGTGTTATTGTTTCGGTTATACCCCTGACTGCTTTAGCGGTTATCTCGTCTGCAAGGCGGAAGGTCTGCTCTATAGGAAGATTGGGATACAGTGTTACAAGGCGCTGGTTGTCTATCACGATGAGTGTATCTATATTCTGGCGGAGCTTTGATATTCCGCGTCTTGCGGTTTCGAGCCTCACCCTTTCCAAGGAGAAAGGGAGTGTGACAATTCCAACAACGATTGCGCCAGCTTCCTTTGCAGCCTTGGCGACCACAGGGGCTGCGCCGGTGCCAGTACCGCCGCCCATTCCAGCGGTCAGGAAAACGAGATTCGTGTCTTTGAGCAGGAGTTCTATGTTAGCCCTTGAAAGCTCAGCAGCGCGCTCGCCCATCTCTGGGAAGCCTCCTGCGCCCAGTCCATGGGTTATCTCCTGCCCCAGCATCAGCTTTGTTATATTTGCACTCAGCATTCCCAGCTGCTTCCCGTCGGTATTGAAAGCGAATAGGCCTGCGCCTTTTATGTCCATGGAACTCAGTCTGTGGACAGTGTTGTTGCCGCCGCCGCCGACGCCTACAACGGCTATCCTTGGCTTGAATAGATCGTATTCACTGAAGATATCATTGTTCTGAGATTGATTAGTTGCCATTCCACCATACATATAAGCACCACAAATAAAGATAGATGCTGATAAAGATATATACTTTATGCACATGGATAAGTCTGTTCTGCTTTCTGTAGAGGATTCGGAGGTTTGGCGGGACCGATATGCATGCACACTTCCGATCTTTTTCGGAAAGATTTATAAGATAATGCCATTCAAAATAATAGTCATGGCGTTGTATAGGGATTTGGAGGCAATGCAAGATAAACTCTGATTAAGCGTTGCCAGCCGGATCTCTGGAAGATGTTACGGCCTTGTTTTCAGCCATCCGAGGCGCCTTTTGCAAAACACGAGATTATTGTATGGTTTTTGATGCGAAGAGTTCTTTTCAAGAATGCTTTGAAGTCAAGGTAGCGCGCTTTTTGCACAAAGATGCAGAAGATATATGACCTGTTGATGGTATTGGAAATGGCACCTAAAAGCAAGAGAAGGCTTGTGATGAAGATAGGCGGCAAGAGCCTCTCCTCTGGAGAACTGATAAAGAATGCAGCAGAGATTATAGCCAGAGAAAGCGTGGCTAACGAGATAATTGTGGTTGTCTCTGCTCCAGGTAATACGACATCATCGCTCGTCGGTATGCTTGAAGGGGTTGGGAATCCAGCAGGAGGGCAAGGATGGGACAGGGTACTCAGCTATGGGGAAATGATTAGTGCTTCCCTTCTTGCAGTGGGCCTGAATAACCTAGGCGTCAGGTTCATTTTGATAGAACCGTCATCCGAGATGTGGCCAGTAATAACCGACGACAGGTTTGGCAATGCGAATCCTCTTGAAGAGAACGTCGGAGAAATATGCAAGGAAAGAATAGAACCGTTGCTGAAAGAAGGCTTTGTTCTGATAGTGCCCGGCTTCATAGGCAAAACAACAGACGGTAGGATAAGCACGATGGGCAGGGGCTCGAGCGACCTGACCGCTTTCCTTCTCGCAAAACATACGCTGGCAGACGAGGTAATAAAGATCAGCGATGTTGACGGCATATACATCGACGGCAGGATTGTACCAGAGATATCCGCAGACAAACTCAGGGAGATATGCAGTAATGGAGGTCCAGGATATGAAAGACCGAACTCCATAATACAGCTAAAGGCATTGGATTATTTCAGGGCACCGCTGATTGCGCGCGTGGTCTCGTACAGGGAGAAGGAGATGTGTAAAGGGGGCACAGTAATACGCCCGGATGAGGCACAGGCTGCCAGGATTATATACAGAAAAGGGAGGAAGACAAGGGCAGGCGGCGATGTTACCTTGATTAGTGAAAAGTGATGGAAAAAATAGACGTAGCGGTGCTTGGAGCTACAGGCATAGTAGGGCAGAAGTTTATAGAGCTTCTCGATGGCCATCCTTTCCTCAAGGTGCATGAGCTGGTGGCTTCGGAGAAATCTAAGGGGAGGAAGCTTGGCGATGTCGGGAAGCAGGTACTAGGCAGAATAGAAGAGGAGTACCTGGAGATGGTTGTGAAAGGTACGGAAGAAAAGCTCGAATCCGAAGTGGTTTTTTCCGCTCTGAACTCAGAAGATACCAAGGAGATTGAATGGAAACTTGCCCGCGAAGGCAAGATGGTGATAAGCAAGGCCGGCGCAAACAGAATGGACAGGAGGGTGCCGCTGCTGATCCCCGAGGTAAATCCCGACCATCTTGAACTTCTTGAGAAGCAGAAAGAGTATGTGAGAGGAGGGCTTGTAACGGATCCCAACTGCACAGCTATGATACTCTCACTATCTCTGAAGCCCCTTACTGACAGGTTCAGGATAAGAAGAGTGATGGCCACATCAATGCAGGCCCTTAGCGGAGCAGGATACCCAGGAATGGCCTCTCTGGATATAATTAACAATGTAGTGCCACATATACATAATGAAGAAGAGAAGCTTGCGGAGGAGCCAAAAAAGATATTCGGAAGCCTTGCAAGAGGTGAGATAAAGGAAAGCGGCATGGAGATTTTCGGATCGTGCAGCAGAGTGCCGGTTATTAATGGCCATACGATCTCTGTCTACGTAGATTTTGAAGAAGAGGTTAGCGCCGATGAAGCAAGAGACGCCATGAGAGAATTCAAAGGTCTGGAGAAACTTCCTTCTGCGCCACGCGTGCCAGTCATAGTTAGAGATGAGGAGAATAGGCCGCAGCCTAGACTTGACAGTGACGGCATGGCCGTCAGCGTCGGCAGGATAAGGCAGGGACTTGACAGGAGAAGCGTAGCGTATTTTGTGGTTGGGGACAACCTGGTAAGGGGGGCCGCGGGTGCGGGCATACTTGATGCGGAACTGATGCGATACCAGGGCAGGATATAATGCGCTTCGTTGCACAGCGCCAGGAGCAGCAGGGCATGACGCTTACAGGATGCTGCTAGGATTTACGCGCAGACATGAAGATATATAAATAAGTTTATGGAGATTTTATAAGACTGGCAGCCCCTGCTGTAATCTTTGAAGATCGGAAGGCAGGGAAGGCCGAATTACTTGTATATAGACAGAAATAGGTTTTCTTATGGAAGCACTGATACTTTGTGGTGGATTTGCGACGCGGCTCGAGCCGATAACTCTGTTCATACCAAAACCTCTGCTGCCGGTGGGCGGCAAGCCCGTTATAGAGTATATAGTATCAGATATAAGCAGTCTCGGCATAAAGAAGATAACCATATCAACAAACAAGAAATTCGCTGATCAGTTCGAGTATTGGATGAGAAAGTGGGAAGGCAACAGCCAGGGAGTTGAGATAGGCATGGTTGTCGAGCCCACGCTGCATGACGGACACAAGTTCGGTGCTATCAAGGGAATAGAGTATGCGATAGAACAGAAAGATATCGATGATGACCTTCTGATAGTAGCAGGGGACAATTTTTATACGTTCAGCTTGGGGAGACTGATAGAAAAATTCAGGAACGGGTGCAAGCCGACCATATGCGCTTATGACGTGGGGTCGCTGGAAGGTGCGAAGAGATTCGGAGTCATAAGAACGGAGGGGGAGAAAGTCCTTGAATTCCAAGAGAAGCCCGATAGCCCCAAATCAACGCTCGTCAGCACAGGAATCTACGCGTTCCCGAAGAAAATGCTAGGCAGGTTCAGACAGTATCTTGAGGGGAGCAACAATCCTGATGCGCCAGGTTACTTCCTGCAATGGCTCATATCAGATACAGAACTTCACGCCGTTGTGTACAACGAGAATTGGTTTGACATAGGAACCATCGACATGTACAAGAGGGTATTCGCCATGTTTCACAAAGAGCAGATAGAATGAGGAAGGCGGAGGAATCTTTTTAGCATATAACCTTCCATTCCTTCACGTGATGAATGATGCCGAAGAGATCGTTTCTGCTTCAGAGCGCAATGGAGTATCTGTCCACTTACGGATGGGCTATGATAATACTCGCAGTTGTGCTGGCGGTGCTCGTCGCTTCTGGCATATTCAGCGGCAGGCTTTTTTCAAGCCAGGGCTGTATCTTCCAGAACGGGTTTGACTGCATAGACGTGTTCATGTCAGAGAACGGCATGCTGCAATTCTCGATGCAACAGTCCCTTCAGCATCCGATAAACGTAACCTACATCGGGTGTGACAAAACCTCAAGCATAGCCAACATGGCCGCCCCGTACAATCCGCCGACAAATCAAATATACATGCCAGTAGGAGTGGCAGACACCTTCTACGTACAGTGCTACGGCACGCAGGGAACGTTTTCAGGGACTCCAGGTACACAGTACATAGGCACCCTCATAGTCAATTATACCGATGAAGTAACCGGCGTGCCTTACGTCTCTTTCGGTACGGTAACAGTCACAGTAAGCTCGGTGTGAATCGGCTTTACTCAGTGCAATATCGTCTGATTGCACTCGGCAAGGAGATTGCTTCCTATTTCACCCTTGAGTATAAGAGAAGGGTACCCCAAAAGAGGCACGTCTGCGATGACGTATCCCTTGACGTCGGTAGCATTTGCAGGATATATTGAGGATTCCATGTCAAGCACATTATTGTTGTCCCCTTTTGTAAGGAGGTAGTAATTAGGGCCGACCCTGATTGCAGCGAATACACGGTGTATTATATCTTCATGCACAGGATCTTTTTGTGTTGTCCCGTACACTATCACAGGGTTGCTGTAATTCTCTATTATGGTTCTGTTTCCTATCGTTATGCTGGACGTAGAAATTATTAGACCGTGCGATCCCCCTATCTCAACGTTGAAGAGTGAATAGTTGTATCTCACCAGGTTGCGCGATTGGTATGAGGCGTTTGCCACACACCTGCCATAATACTGCCCCAGATCGCCCAGATACAGATAGTTGCTTATGCATCCCTCGTTATAATAGTTTATCCTGTACCCGGATGCATTCGGTATTATGTAGGATAAAGAAGTGTTGTTTAGTGCGTAAGGATATAGTGCCTCCCTGCTCATGTTCCCAAGCATGCTGTCGAACTCGGCCTTGCTGACGTTCACAACAGGCACTTTGTGCGAATCGAGAAACTCAGACATGTTGCTTATGCCATGCACGACTACTATGTCGCCGCGGTGCAGAACCGGCAACATGCTGCAGCTGACGACCACGTCTATCGGAGTGCTTGTGCCGAGGACTATTGAGGGTATGAACCATACTATCAAGAAGGCACCTGCGACGGCTATTACGAGCTCGTACAGAGTTGACTTTACACCAGTCTGACTCACACTAGCCCTGAATTCTGAGAGGATTATGACTATGAAAAGGGCGATGGCTATTACCGCTACAAAAGGATTGCTCCGTGTGTATATGTAGAGGATTATGGAAAGCGCTAGAAGAAGATATAGGAAGTATATGCGCACGCCTCCTGAGCCCGCTTTCTGAGCTGTGGAAGGAGTCTCGGCTGATGCGGTTTTCCTTGTTTTGCTGCGCCTGCCCATATGATTACCTCGCCTTCCTCTCCATTATGCTCGATACCTCAAGACCTATGGCTTTCGAACCGCCCTCGGCGCGAACGACGCCTATGGCAGTGTCGGCGTTGGCTATGAGTGAGTCGTTATGGCTAACCACTATGAACTGTGCATTGCTGCTCATTTCCTTTATGAGATGGGAAAGTTTCTTTGAATTCTCCTTGTCTAGTGCAGCGTCGACTTCGTCAAATACGTACATTGCAGAAGGCTTACACATGTGTATCGAGAAGATCAGGACAAGTGAGATCAGTGACTTCTCACCTCCGGACATTGAACTCAACAGTTTTACGGTCTTGCCGGTGCTTACCTTTATCTCTATACCGCTGCTGAACGGATCCTTGGGATTCTCAAGCTCTATACTTGCCTTCTCGGTGAATATGTAGCTGAATAGCTTTGAGAAATTCTTCGTGACCTCGTTGAGCGTGTTCATGAACGTCTGCAGTTTCTTTGACTCGATTTCCTCTATCATGCGCATGACCGCCTGCCTTTCGGATTCCAGCGTTTCTGTTCTAGATCTTGCCTCATCAACATCGGCTTTGCGCTGCAAGAACAGTTCGGGGGCCTTCATGTTGACGTTGCCGAGATCCGCTATTCGCGCCGATAGGATACCTGCCTCTTTTTCCATTTCCTGAAGGCTGCCGGAAGCTGGCTCAATGTTTTTGTCGTAGGAGTTAAGCTCGACAGCCAGGTCGTTGATCCTCACCTCAAGCTGACCGCGCTTTATGCTGAGCTCGCTGATCTGGCGCTCTGCGTTCGAGATCTCGGCTGTCGTCTTGCCATTCTCGGAACTCAGGGCAGCTATATCGGAATCTACCTTGTTGAGCTTCTCATAAAGTTTCTTGCTTGATCCGCTTGCGCTGCTTATCTCTGCTTCTATATCCTTCGCTGTCTTCGTCAGTGCATCCCTTCTCTCCGAAAGCGCCTTAGTGCGTACCTTAAGCTCTTCGGTTGCAGCTTCTTTCTTTTTCAGTTCGGATTCTATATCGGAGATCCTCTGTTTGAGCATCTGGTTTTCCTTTGAGAGCTCTGCTTTCCTTATCCTAAGCGATTCGACGGATGATCTCAGGCTTGCAAGATCGTCCGAAGAAGCCTGGGCGGCGGCGGTGCTGCCAGACTCTGAGAACGCATCACGGTAAAGCAAAGCGAGACGTTCCTTTGCGGATACAAGCCTGTCCGAGATTTCCAGCCGCAGCCCCTCTGCAACAGAAAGTGCCTTTGAGAGGGCTCCCACTTTAAGCCCCAGATCTTTCAGTCTTGATGCCATTGCGTCAGCTTCGCTGGATACTGATGCGTTTTCTGCGGCGTTTTTTGCGAGGGAGGCCTCGGCAGATTTGAAATCCATCTCAGCGTAAGCCTCAGTCTTCCTCTCCGCAAGAAGATCCGCATTGAGATGAGCTATTGATTCCCTGAGTTTTGATCGCTTCGCCTCTACTGTCTTGAGCCTTGATTCTATCTGCGCTAAGGAAATCCTTCTTGCAGAGGATCCTCCAGATATTATTCCTGACTGCTCTATTATCTCCCCAGAGATGGTTGCGTATCTCCTGCGAGAAACACCGAGACGCTTTGCCTCAGCAATATCATCTACGAGATAGGTACCGCCAAGGACATACTGGAAAACCTTCGAAAGCGACGCTTCGAACTTCACAAACCCGACAAGTGACTTCAGCCCTTTCTCCTGCTTTGTTTCAGGGACGGATAGCTCCTTGATAGGAATGAATGTCGCCCTTCCCGCCCCCCATTTCTTAAGCGAGTCTATCATCACGTTTGCCGTGTCAAGGGAATCGACAACGAGATACTCGAAACGCGCACCTGCCGCAGCCTCTATCGCCAGGGTGTATTTTTCGTCATAGCTGCAGAGGTCCGAAACCTTACCATAGAAACCCGCATTCCTGCCGAACATCTGCCCTAGTCTTTCGGCTATGCTCCCGGAACTGCGTTGCTGTGCCATGGAGCGCTGCTCGCGAAGAAGTATGGCTTCGGAATCCAGCGCGTCAGTCTCTTTTGCCGCCTGACGCAGAGACTCCTCAAGATGCTTTATCTTTTCGGCCACGTGTGCAGTCTTTTCCTTTGACTGGCCAAGCAGCGATAACAGCCGGTCTTTCTCTGTTGCTATATTCTGAAGAAGGGTTTTACGCGATTCTAATTCGGATAGTACAGAATCCTTTCTTGATTCGAGAAGTGATATCTCAGAAGAGATCCTTGATGTTTCTGCCTGCCTAGCCCCTAACCCTGCCTCCATGTCCAGAATAGATGCATTAAGCTCGCGTGCCTCTCTGGCGCGTTCCTCGGCATGCTGCGGAAGCTTTGCGCTGATGCGGGAGAGTTCTGCCTCTTCTGTGCGCAGCTTCTCTTCGGCTAGGGAGAGTTCGGCGACGTTCTTTTCTGAGATAGATAATGCCGAGGCGGACTGTGCTGCCAGAGATGCCTTGGTGGATTCAAGCTCGGAGAGTAAGGAGGAGCTGCTCTCAAGCTCAGCTCCGATTCTTGCGGATTCTACCCTTGCAGCTTCAAGCTTCGCACTGGTCTCTCCGGAAGATTTCAGCTTTTCGTTGAGAATGCCTGTCAGCTGCTGTCTCTCCTGATTTGATTGTGATATTCTTGCACGGAGTGCCTCGGCCTTAGCGGAAAGCTCCGCTTTTCTGGATTCCAGCGAAGCGATAGCGCTGTTCTCTGATGCGAGTGCGGTCGCTGCATCGCGCTTCCGAGTAAGCAGCATGCCGTAGTTGATGGATTTGAGCTTGGTCCCCATCGAGAGGTATTTTTCTGCGGCATCCTTCTCAGCCTCAAGCTCGGCGAGGAAACCCAGCCGTTCGTTGAGCATTATCTGAGCTTCGTTGATCTTCTGGCTTACCTTCTCCAGTTCCTTTAATGCCTCGTCTTTCTTGTATTCGAATTCGCGTATGCCGGATGCTATGTCAACAAGTTCGCGGCGCTCCTTCGGAGTCAGCTCAGTATATTTATTTATCTCGCCCTGTGCTATTGTATTTGTTTCATCTGCCCTCACACCGTGTTTCCCTAGAACTTCTAGGACCTCCTGCCTGGTCATCCTTTTCCCATTGAGCCTGTAGAGAGTCTTGCCGTCAGTCCTCGCTGCTCTTGTGAGGGTTATTGACTCATCGCCGCCGAACTCCATCCGGACATAGGTCTTCCTCGTCTCCTTTCTCCTCTTCTCTTCGGCTGTTACCAATGATTCGAGCCTATTGACGCGCAATCTTCTGAGCGAGCCTTCACCCAAGCCAAAGAGGAGAGAATCACAGATATTGCTCTTGCCAGAACCGTTTGGACCTACGACGCAAGTGAACCCCTTCCCAAAGAGAAGCTCCGCGTGCTTAAATGACTTGAACCTGTCAATTACGATAGACTTAAGATAGATCATTCCCACACATCGGTATGCGCGTTTTACCTATTCTCGGCTCAGCCCTTTAAACCTTTTTCTTTTTTCTTCTTCATCACATGAAGGTACACTAGAGCCTGTAGCTGCTGCGAGGTCGTTATGCCTATGGGCTTGGCTTTCCTTGCAACAACGGCAACGCCTGCGCCTGACTCGGTCTTGACAAGCGCGTCTAATGCGTTTGTTTCGGGACCCAGGGTCTCAACCTTTATGGCAAGCTCTCCGGCATGCTCGGTGCCTTCGGACCTCCTGCGGAAAAGATCGACAATAGCATAGCCTTCCGGCAGCGCGATAACGAATATGTGCTTCTTTGATTTCTGCATCCTCTCGTACAGCTCTTCCACTGTTGCAGAGGAAGAAGTCATCAGATAATTCCTGCTTACGGCACCGGAGATATTCAGTCCGGAGGTATCACGCCTAAGCAGAGCCATCTGTTTCTCCGACTGCGCTCCGCCGTAGAGGAAGAACGCAACGAAAGCGAATATGAAAAAATCTATCTCTTTATAGACGAAAGAATAAGAGGTGAGGAGCAAATATGCGAATGCGCCTATGACCAGAAGCCCTATGGTGTATTCGCTTATCCTAACAGTGGCCATTGTCGCATCGAACCTGCTGCGCGTTTTCTGGAGATAACTGCGCATCACCCTCCCGCCATCCATAGGGAAAGCTGGCAAGATATTTGATACTCCGAGCAGCATATTCAGCTCAAAGAGAAGCTGTAGTATAAGGGTGGGAAATCCCTGTGGCGCAAATATCACGAAAACCCCGAAGATGCCCCCCAGCAGGAGGCTCGTTATCGGACCTACGATTGATATGTTGAATTCTTCCGCAGGGCCCATTTTAGTCTCGTCTATTATCGAAGCGCCGCCTATTAGGTTTAACACTATTTCACGGACCTTTATTCCGTTCTTCATGGATGTCACTGAGTGCGCCAGCTCGTGGAGGAAGACACAGATAAATAGCAGTACTATTATTAGGAATGGAAGCGGGGCTCCTCCTGCTAGCAGAAGCGTGGTGATAAGCAGCAATAGAAGCAATGACCAGTGCAGCTCTATGTCTATCCCGTATATGCTGCCGAGCTTTACTGTTCCCTGGCCCATTTTATTCCACCGGTTGATAGAGATGCAAAGGCAAACTATTTAAGCGGTTCTGATAATATTGAATTGGTTCAATGCTTCCCGAGTTCCTTGATGGGGTTCCTGCTCTGCTTACAAAGGAGGAGAGGGCGCTTGTGGCAGGAGATCTGCATCTCGGAAGGGAACTGAAGCTAGAGAAGGAGGGCATACATTTTGCCAATGCTTCAAGGAAGGCGGGAGAAGAACTTCTGCGCATTTACGGAAGGCATCATGCAAGGAGCATAATACTGCTTGGAGATGTGAAGGAGAGCATAACATATCCCCCCACAGATGAATACAGGGCCATCTCTGATTTCTTCATGCAGCTGAAGGAAATTGAGATAGGTATAACGAAGGGCAATCATGATGCACACCTTGGATTGATTATGGAAAGGTTGGGCATGCGCGTAAGCATAAAAAAAGAGATATTGCTGGAGAGAGGAGCATTCATGCACGGGAACGCGATGCCTTCTGCAGAGGCAATGAAAAAAGAGTATCTTGTCATAGGCCATGGACACACGGCAGTAGCAGGAAGCAATGGCAAGGAGAAAGCATGGCTTGTGGCTTCACCGGGAAAGGATATTGGCAAGGCGTATGGAAGATACAGGAAAGGGATACGGCTTATAGTCGCTCCGTCATTCAGCGGCATAATAACTGGCAGTGCGATAACACCAGAATCGGGAGGCTTTTTGCCTCTTTTCAGGAATAAGGTATTTGATTTCAAGAGTGCAGAGGTCTATAGCACCAGTAGAGAGAGACTGGGAAAAGTATCGGAGATTGAAGGATAGGCCAAGTGAAGAAGGTTGTAGAAAGTAGATTGACAGCGGGCAAAACCAAGCTTATACCGGATTTGGCTGGAACCTGTCCTTCGCCTCATTCATCTCAGTAGTTATGGTGCTTTTCCATGTCTTGAATGCCGCTGTAGTCTTAGGATACTGACTGTAAAGAAGATTCAGCCGCTTCATCTTCCCGACAGTATATAGAAGGTTTCTGAATGCATTGATGTTGGATATGCCCGCAAGTATCTTGTTGAAGGATGCTGAAAGGGTAAGCTCCGGTACGCGGCCGTAACTTATTTCCACCGCCTCCTCTTCGGTTATGAAATGCGCCATGCCGTAGTTTATCAGATCGTTGTTGAGCGATTGCAAATATACCCGGAATACCTCAAGGCCTGCGGTCTTATTCCCGTAAAGCGCGTTGTACCTGACATTGTATCTCCAGAGAGAATCCATACCGAGGTTCTTCTCAGCTATAGCTTCCGCAGCTGCCTCTCCAGCCAGAACGCCGGATACCATCGCTGGACCTATGCCCCCTGCGCTTATAGGATTTGGCATAACCATGCTATCGCCTGCACCCATGTAGCCAGGATAGACAAGACTGTCAAACTGCCTTCTTACTGCGACTGACCAATAGCCCTTCCCATTGTTGTCAGTAGTGTCGATCTCTGTGGATCCTATGACAGGATTCCACTTTACGTACTCGTCTATAAGCGTGTGGAGGGTGTCTTTCTTGTTCATTTTTGCATTGCGAATGTCAAGACTCTTCTTTTCAACTCCCAAACCCACGTTCATCCTGCCGTTGCGCTTTGGAAATACCCACCCGTATCCACCAGGAGCCATCTGCTGGTTGAGATGGATAAGTGCATTTTTGGGATCGTAGTACCGCAGGTCTTCTGCTTTCGATTCAAATCGGTATATGTATCTGCCTGTTGATTCGATGTCATCTGTGCTTACGGCCTGTTCGATATAATCATTCTGGGGCAGCCTTCTCCTGAGCATGCTTGCTATGCCAAGTGCGTCTATGACTATCTTGGCCTTTATCTTCTCCTGTTCCTTCTTTTCATTCCTTCCGAAGATTCCGACAACAGTATCGCCTTCCAGAAGAGGCCCTTCAACTTCGAATTTTGAGAGGTACTCCGCACCAGCGTTTATCGCATAGGTAACTAGTTTCTTTGCGATTTTAGGTCTGTCAAGGGTGTATCCTTCACCTTCGAACACGAACTTGTGCTCAAGATCAGGGCTAAGGGCGTATACGCCATCAACCTTGAGATCTATCTCTGGTTCTGCAAACCTGAGTCCTATCTTTTCTGTTATGAAATCGGTATGGCTTTTTGCCACTGCGTCACCGCACACCCAACCCCAGTTAGTCTTCTTGCCTGCTTCGGAGTAATCATTCCTGTCTATCATAAGGGTTTTGGCCCCGCTTTTGGCAGCAGTTGCAGCTGCGAGTGCACCTGCTATCCCGCCACCTGCGACTATAACATCGTAGTTTTCCAAGAAAATACCTACTTGCCCTTTCCTTTCAGCACTACTATTGGTATCACATCCTCATTGAACTCAAGCTCTGCGAGCTTGAGTGGATCGTGAACACCCTTGGGTATCTCCATCAGTGGCGGAGCTCCGAATGCTAACTGAAGGGCCCTTGCGCCTATGATTCTAGCCTTCTCAAACCTAGTGTAGTTCATAATAAGACCTTACACTCCCATATACTCTGTTTTGTTTTAAAATACTTCTGGTGAGCACTGAGAACTATGTATTCATATAATTTAATAGCGCAAGAGCTAAAAACATTTAGGCTGGCAGAGTTTAAGGTACGCATTGCAGCGCGGAGATGCAAATCAATTTAAATCAGTTATGAGAAGGTATCACGGATGCCTTGGTAGTGTAGTGGTCCAGCATGCGGCCCTGTCACGGCTGCGACCCGGGTTCGAATCCCGGCCAAGGCGCCTTCTGCTTATTCCGAAAATTGGTAGGAATATGGCAGAGTGGAATGTTTTTCTTAGGCCTTTGCGGCAGGCATGCAGAATCCTTATAAATGTCCAGGTAAAGATGCATTTATGCAGACTAAGGAATTTTATTGGAAGGAGAGAGTCCACATATATGACACAGATTCCCAAGGAATAGTGCATTACGCAGGATACTATAGGTTCTTTACGGATGCTTCCGAACAATACGCAAAAAGCAGGTTCGGATTGAACTGGCCATTGGTCAACGATAAAGTATGGTTTGTCGTCGTTGAATCTTATGCAAGATACCGCATGCCGCTAAGACTTGGGGATGAGATACGCACATACGTGAACGCGGCAACTGCTGGCAGCAAGGCAATAGAGTTTGCCTTCAAGATATACAGGAATACGGACATGGTATGCGAAGGCAGGATAGTACAGGTTGCGATAGACAAGAAGGCCTGGAAGGCGGTGTCGCTGCCGCGAAGTATTGCGGCCAGAATATCAGGGAGAACTGTAAAAAGGTAGAGAACTGAAACGGCAGGATTAATTTGAAAGATGGAGGAAAAGTCAGTGAAAAATGAGAGTTATAGCGAGGAGTGAAACCATGTCAAAAGAGAACAAAGAACCAGCGTATTTCTCAGTGGATGCTGAGGCTTCAGGGCCTATTCCAAGTTTGTATAACATGCTCTCGGTAGGAGCAGTGATGGTAAGGGACAGGTCAAAGAGGTTTTATATGGAACTGAAGCCAGATACTGCAAGATACGACAAGGAGGCTCTTGGAGTGACAGGGTTCAGCATGGAGCGCCTCATGGAAACAGGCATTGAGTCGGCAGAGGCGATGGGTAATTTTGCTGATTGGATTGTAAGAACAGCTGAAGGAAGGCGTGCGGTGCTGGTTTCTTTTGGAACTTTCGATTGGATGTTTGTACAGGATTATCTCGGAAGACATGGCGGGAGATTTGTCTTTGGCATAAACGGGCTTGACATGAAATCATTCGCGTTTGGCTTGCTTGATGATATTCCGAACTGGAATGAAAGCTCCGGAAAGAGGGTGATGGATCTGATAGGTATTGTAAGGGATCCGCAGGAGAAGCAGCATAATGCGCTGCATGATGCGATGCTGCAGGCAAGGATGTTCGAAAGGCTTCTCGAGATCAAGAACGGCAGAGGAAAAAGAGTTGCCACCTGACTCTGGATAGCTTCTTTGTGTTATTATCAGACATATTAGGCTAAATATGCACGATGTGGAAAAGGAACATGGTGAAAGGGAAGCCAAGGCCTTATGCCGTTATACTGGTCTTACTAGCAATAGTTGCATGTGCATTTGTATATACATACAGCATCGGAAGGCAGACAGGCAGGGGATCAAGGACGGGAAATTCAACACGCTTCAATCAGTCATTCTGCCTTAACGCCGTGCAGAATTCAACAGCGATGCTTTTTTCAATATCGAACGGGACATCATGCTTTAGAATTGACGTGAGGCTTAATTATACCGAAGCCGGTTTTGTATCAAACATGTCTGCACACGGAGCCGATTTTCTCGGAATACTCGATTATGACACTGTAGGAGCACATCCATCAGGAACGGGATGCGTTGCAGGGTGCAACTGGACGCTCGATACCTGGAATTCAAGTGTGAGAGAAGCATTGAAAGAATATCCCGAGATACACGAATGGGAAATATACAACGAGCCGTTGGTTAGCAATTTCGCAAGCGGATATGAAAACGGCAGCGCACGGGATTACTTCAACATGATAAAGAGCGCATACGCTATAATAAAGAGTACTGAGCCTAATGCCACGATAGTATGCTTCGGTGGGGCCCAACTGTTTCCAGTATCAGCGTTCGAATACGAATACCCGTTTTACAAAAAAGTGTGGGAATACGGAGCTTCGAAATACTGCAGTGCAGTATCGCTGCACATTTACTCCCTGCCTTATTACTCATTGAGCCAGCAGGTGGCTCCAGGAGTGACACTTGAGGAGGAGTATAATTACACGCTATACAGCTACGAAAACATGACGGGAAAGCCCGTATGGATAACTGAAACAGGAATACCTTCCAACAACGGTACAGATGGGCTGAGTATTTCTGAGAGCAATCAGGCCTCTTTTCTGTATCAGGACTTTAGTTTCCTTGCTTCACGCAAGTCTGTAAGCAGGGTATATTGGTTCCACCTCGTGGGGGACGCGAGGTTGGGGAATGATTATGGACTCCTCAACAGAACGACACTGAGACCGAAGCCGGCATGGGGTGTTTTCCTTTATTTTGCGCGTAATGGCACAATGCAGTGAATTGAAGTATGGGACATCTTAGGAAAGACATTTAGTAATTTATTGCCAATGGGCATCGTGGTAATATGATAAACGTAGGAAGCTCATTGCCAGATATAGAACTTGTAGGCACGGATATGAAGCCGATGAGGCTTTCTGAAGTCAGGGACAGGATTTCGGTGATCGCATTCTTCCCAGGCGCATTTACTTCGGTGTGTACCAAGGAGATGTGCACGCTGCAGGATAGTTTGGGAAAGCTTGGGGGGTTGAATGCAGAGGTTATTGCAGTGAGCGTTGACAGTCCTTTCTCGAATAAGGCATTTAGCGAAGCAAACAGACTGGAATTCAGGGTTATGAGCGATTATAGGAGGGAGGCAGTTAAGGCATTTGGGATAGAGCTTGAGGACTTTGCAGGACTGAGAGAGTATACAGCTGCAAAGCGCTCTGTATTCATAGTTGACAGCAGGGGCGTTGTGAGATATAAATGGATTTCTGATGATCCAAGAGTAGAACCGGACTATGACATCATTGTCCGAGAGATAGAGAAGATTTCTGAGGAAGGGTAATGCATGTTTGCAGACAAGAATTTGGGAGTGATGTTTCGTAGCTTTTATAGAAGCTTGCGTTCAGTATATCAATGGTAATCGTATGGAGAAGGGGATACCTTTAATAGTCGCAGGGGTAATCATCGTTGTTGTCATGTTGTATGCGTTTTATAGTTTTGGAGGAGGAAGCAACACTCCAGTGCGTAGCGGTTCAAACTCGATCTCGCAGACAGCCGGAAGCGGCGGAGGTTCCAGTGAATCGTTCACGCTAACAAGGGCCGGGACTGCAGTTACACCAGATACAGTGACCATGTATTCGGGAGATAATGTAACCCTCAATATAATAGATCAGGGAATGTCAAGCCTGCAGGGGTTCGGCAGTGTGCCGCCGGTCCTCACGTTTAATTATGTGCTAGTCAAGACAACGTCAAGCTATACCGATACGGAAGTTACCTTCCACTTTATCGCACCGGCGCCAGGTAATTATACAGTAACGTATATACCGCCTGTAAGCGGGGAAAATAACGGTGCACAGATCAATTTTGTGGTGAAAGCAAGCCAGTAGATTATCCGAAATTCTCTAGTGTGCTTTCATAAATGGCCTTCAGGATAGGCACGGTGTTGCGGGTGTAACATGCCCGGGACATTCCTTCCGCGTTGCGGCTTATCTCGTCGAGGAGTTTGGGGTTGCCGTACAGCTTGTGCATCTTAGATGCCATCTCCCTAAAGTCACCTGATCGGAAGGTGTAGCCATTAAGGCCTTCCATTACTAGCTCAGAAACACCGGCACCGTTGCTTACCATTATCGGAGTGTCGTAAAGCCACGCTTCCACTGCGGAGAGCCCAAAGCCCTCAACCCGTGATGGCAATACGAAGAGGTCCGCACGAGTGTAGGCAGCCCTCAACAACTCCGGGCCCATGTATCCAGTGAATATTACGCGGTCCGTGAGCCCTAGCCTTTTAGTAAGCATCTCGAGCTTGCGACGCCACAGCTTCCCTTTGGGAAGGTTGAGGCCTTTCAACTCGGTTGAAAAAGAACCGTTTCCTACCAACATCAGGCGCATGCGACTGTCTTCCTTCAGAAGCGATAGCGCCTTTATCAGATCATTCTGCGATTTCATGCCGTCCATTCTCGCAACATTCAGGACCAGAAAATCGTCTGGCTTTATCCCGTACTTCCCGGAAAATTCCTCCAATGATCGCCTTGTCGCCTTTTGCCATGACCTATCGTCAATATTAGGATAGAGCTGGTATGCATGTCCCTTGAATCCGGCACGTATAAGCCCTTCAAGGTCGCGCTTTGTGCTTACGATAACGGCATCGTTGCCTTCTATCCCGTTGAGTATGAATTTCCTTATTTTTTTGTTCAGAGTTTCAGGTATGAATGGTATGTGCCATCTGAGAATTGACGGTGCGGATGGACCGATCATAGAACCAAGCAGCAGCTGCTGAAAATCATGGAATTCGAAAAGGCTTATATCGAGA
>JAKATZ010000024.1 GCA_021827925.1 Microcaldota archaeon
GAGGAACAAAGGCTCAAGGAGAAGGCAGAGAGCAAAGGCGCATCTCCAAAAAACATACGAATATTCCACAAATCAATCTGGCGACTACCTGCATAAACTTTCAGACACTCTCGTCAATTCAGGATACACTTCATTCGCAGTAGAAGACCTCCGTATCCAAAACATGGTAAAGAATCATAGGTTGGCAAGTTCAATACATGATGCTTCATGGAACAGGTTCATCCAACTCCTCTCATACAAGGCTGAAAGTGCCGGTTTGAGAGTAGTCAAAGTGGATGCAAGGAACACCTCAAAAGAATGCAGTAGTTGTGGCAACATTCGGGAGATGCCACTCTCGGAAAGAACGTACACCTGCCAGAGATGCGGAATGTCAAAGGATAGGGACATAAATGCATCGATAAACATACTCAAGAGAGCTACCCTCGGACAGCGGGGAAGTCACGCTCAGGGAGAGAATGTAAGACCTCAACAGGAGGCGACTCTCGACGAACTGAGAACCGATAAAACACATCCTTTGCGGGATGCAGTGATTGCATGAATGCAGAGGAAGCCCACACCGTTTACGGGCGGAAGGATGTCACGATTCGGCACGACTATTTACCCGGAGATCCAATGGAGAAAGACCTTTACAGCAATGAGGTGCAGGGGCAGGACATATTCTGCGACATTGTTGCGGGGAGAGCAAAGGGTTACAGAGTGTATGAAGACCATGAATTCCTGGGCCTTCTCGACATTTTTCCAAACATTAAGGGAATGACAATAGTGATACCGAAGGAGCACAAGGAGAGCTATCCGTTTGACCTTGACGATGGATTCATGGCAAGGTTCTTCTCCGCTACGAAGAAGGTGGCAAAGCTTCTCGAGGAGAAACTTGGGGTTAAGAGGGTGCACCTGGTAATAGAGGGTACAGGGATCAATCATCTGCATGCAAAACTTTATCCGGCAATAGGCTTAGAAAGCAAGAGGAGCATGATGATAGCGGATGAACGGGTCTTCTTTGAGAGATACATGGGATACGTAACCACGCTCTCAGGGCCCAGGGCTCTAGATGAAGAGCTCGAAAAGCTGAGAAAACAGATCGCAGGGCGGTGATTTGAGATGATGCTGAAAGTAATAATAGTATCGCCGAAGTACCAGGCCAATTTGGGTTACATTGCGAGGGTTTCGAAGAACTTCGGAGTTAAGAGGGTATACTTCGTAAGACCTAGGGCGAACCTGTCCGGAAAGAAAGCACACATGTATGCGAAGCATGCCCAGGAATTGCTTGCCAACGCAAAGGTGTACGATGGCTTCGAGGAGGCCGTGCGCGGTTGCGACGTTATTGTCGGAACGACAGGGCTATGGCTCAGGGGCATGAAGCTAGGGAGGGCGTGCTCGCTCGAAGATGCGGTAACGCGCATCAAGGAAAGGAAGATGAGAGCAAGGACAGTAGGATTGCTTATAGGAAGGGATGATACAGGGCTGACAAGGGAAGAGCTTGAGAGATGCGATATCGTGGCGAGCATAGCTGCAAACAGGGAGTATCCGGTGCTGAACGTATCGCATGCGCTTGCAATATTCCTTTACGAGTTTACAAAGGGGGGCTTCTCTTTTTACAGTGCAGAAAGGGAGCATGAGACACCGCTTGAGGGGGAGCGCGAGATGCTTTTCTCAGTTTTCGAAGAATCAATCAAAGAGAAGAGGATAAGGAACAAAACCATGGTGAAGAGGGCTTTTTCTAAGGCGGTGAAAGACTCGGGGATCACCAGGCAGGAGATACACGCGCTTATAACCGCGCTGAAGTAAATGCCGGTTTCCTTTTGGGTACTCCGCGGGCAAGCTATTTAATGATGTGGAATGATAAAGTTCTGATCAGGATGGCACTGCAGGGATTGAAAAGGATAGTTTCGGACTCGCTTGCTCCGATAATGGAGGTGGCAGACCATCCCATACAGGGTTATGCGAACACGCTGCCGTACATGCTCGGAGGGCTTGCCTTCGTATGCATAATGCTGCTGATGCTTACGGGCATGTTCATGGCAATGTTCTATACTGCATCTGCGCAGGGCGCGTATTCCAGCACGATAAACCTGATAGAGCATGTGCCTTTCGGAGAGTATGCAAGAAGCGTGCACCTTTGGGCTGCAAACATAGTCATAGTTCTGATAGCCCTTCATCTCAGCAGGATAATAATAACGGGCAGTTACAAGAAGCCGAGGAGGCTACTTTACATAACAGGGGTGCTGATGTTCTTCGACATCATGCTCATAACATACATGGGAACTGTGCTGCCTCTTGATCAGATAGGCGTAGACGCAGCGATAAGGACGCAGCAGGCGGCGGCGCTATTCGGCATTAACATTCCACTTGGAATGATGGTGGGACCTGCTTTCGTATTCCACATCAACGTACTCATACTTGCGCTCGTTGGGCTTTTTGCAGTGCACGCGTTGCTGATACTGCGGGCTGGAATATCCCCGAAAGCCTCGAAAAAAGCGGTGGCGAAGGCGACGGCAGGAGAGGGAAATTCTACATTCATGCACCATATGCGCCTGCTGATCGGCAGTGGGCTACTGCTGAGCGCTGCGATATGCACACTTGCAGCTGCGTTTCCTGCCCCGATAGGGCATCCTGGAGTCTACGATCCGGATGTAATGATAACAAAGCCGGTTGAATACATTTTCTACGTTAATGACATAATGCTCGATACATTCGGAACTGCATCGATAATATGGGGGCCGCTCCTTCTTTTCCTGCTGCTGTTGGTCTTCCCTGCCCTTGACCGTAGGCCAGAGGTGCACTGGAGAAAGAGGATACCGTTCATCATTCTTGCACTATTCATACTGGCGTGGGCGCTTTACTTCATAGTTATAGACGCTACTGCAGGAACGGAATTCAGCGGGGCTGCGGTCGAGATTGCGGAGAATGTGACCTTCAATCCGGCAAGCCTTTATTATGTATCTAACGGAACAGCTGCGACGGCGGCTGATGTTTACGGAGGATATGCAAGTGTACCTTCGAGGATGCCGCAGGAGATGCCGGCCATTTTTGCGGTAATCGCGTCGCTTGGGATTGCCGGAGCGGCCGTGCTTGCTACTGGAAGGAGAAGGGCATGAACGGGATAGAGATCGGGGTTCTTGCTTCGACAATAGCGGTATTCGCAATGAGTTGCGGACTTGCTGCCCTGATAACGATGCGCTACGCAAAAGGGAAGCGCCAGAGCCATGCATTCTGGGGCGCAGGAATGTGGACCTTTGCATTCAGCGTGTTTTTAGAGATCGTCTTTGCTCTTGGGATATATTCAAGGCTTCTCATCTCGATTTATCTGTTCTCCGTTGTGCTGCTTGTGGTCCTTCTTGCGCTGGGCAGCATTCAGCTCGTCAAGTCCAGGTATGCGAAGACTGCGTTCCACTTCTTTGCGGCTTTATCGCTTGCGTACGCGTTGTACAGCATAATGACAAGCAGTCCGGGCAGCCTCGTCTCTGATTACGTGGTATACGGCCTGCCACCAATGCCAATCGTGATCTCCTCTTCTATAGCAACATCGGTATCCGCAGTAGTCATAGCGGCGGTTGCACTGGCAGGATACGCAAGAACAAGAAATGCCAGGTTGCTGAGCATCGTCGCCGGAGTTGTTGTAGTCAGCGTTGCAGGCACGATGTACATAGCTTCGTTTCCCGCGTTTCTCTATTATGCAGAATTCGCAGGCATCCTTCTCCTCTGGATAGGATTTGTGTGACAAGAAATGACAGAGTATGCCGCATGGCTAAGAGACACAGGATTCCCGTATGATGAACGATCCTTCTTCGGAGTCTATTTTTGCGTCTGCGCCTATCGGCAGCGTCAGCATTGGATCGGTATGGCCGATGTCCGCGCCGTACAGTATGGGAGTGTCGTACCGGCCTGTTGCTTCCAGTAGCGCTTCCTTCAGTGCCATATCCTCAGCAGCGGAATATTTCATCGGCCTGCCCACCACCATCCCTTTTATCTCTTGCAGTGTTCCATAGAGCTCAAGATCGGTAAGCAGCGCGGCTGCCTCTGATACAGGCTCGCCTTTCCTGAAGTCATGCGACTCGGGTATGTCTAGGAACAGTATGGCACCTTTGTGGCTTGGCCAGAACTCGGTGCCTTTTAGGTGCAGTATCGAAGGCAGGCACCCCCCGAGTAGCGGACCGCTGGCGCTGCCCTCCCTCAGCCACTCATAGCCCTTGTTGCTTTTCAGCAAGCGCGGGCCTTTGAGGTCCTCCTTCTTAAGCCAGTCGGGAGTATCATCGGTCCAGCTTTTTGACGGCTCCGCTTCGCCGACAGGTTCTGTCGAAGAGACTGCCTTAAGGAAATATCTTACAGTGTAATCCATAGGCTTCGGGTATTCGCCGAACTGCGGCACTGCGCAGGGACCGTAGAAAGAGGCAATATCGGCATGCGTACGCAATGCATAGTGAAGCACGGATATGTCAGAGTAGCCGCAGAATATCTTTGGATTTCTTCGCATTAGGCCGAAATCTAGGAACTTGAGAGTCTGGTTTGCGGTATTTCCGCCTATCGTGCATAGTATCGCCTTTATATTCGAATCTGCAAAAGCGCAGTTGATGTCATCGGCCCTTTTCTCCGCTGTTGCGGAACTGTAGCCTAGCGATGCTCTTGCGGTTGGGAGCACCTTGACAGTGTAGCCTTCGCCTTTTAGGAAGCTTATTGCAGAGTCCAAACGATGCGGCGCCTTTGCGGATAGGCCTGATGATGGTGCGAGTATGCCTATCGTATCTCCTTTCTTCAGGTGCCCTGGCTTTATCAAGTCCATTACATCCCTTGCATGCAGTAATATAAATCATTGAAACGTATCATATTTATCATGTACGCTAGCAGAAGGACAGAAGGGGATGGCATAGCAGCGCAGGTAACACTGATAGTCCTTGGAAAGGCAACGCATATGGGTCCGGGAGGGGAGCATATGCTCTCGCCAAGAGGGGATGCCGTGATGAAAGCCTCGGTTGCAAGTTACATGATGCACAAGGAGAGCGGCCACAAGGTCCGTGTGTATTATACAGGAGGTGCACCTAATTTCACAGTTGCACAGAATGCCATTCCGATTTTGAGAAGGAGCGTGCCCGGAGTCTCGCAGGCAGAATTGTTCAGGAACATAGCCGTTTCGCATTACGGAGTTCAGGAAGGGGATACAGTGGCGATAGCCAAAGGGTCAGACCTCATGCAGAACCTGCGCAATGCGAAGAGGAGGCTCGATCAGGATGGCGCAAGAGACATTACGACAGTTGAGATACACGTAGACGGATACCAGTCAGGAAGGGCGGCGATGGTCGCGAAGAGTACGTTTAGAGGATATGAATATAGCGTGCGCCCGGCTTATGCTGAGAGGGGCAGAGCAATGGCAGCATTTGAATGTTGTTGTTACGAGCCGATAGAAACTGTATACATGTTCGCTGCGCTTAGGCTGCATGACCTTTTTGAAGACAGAAGGAAATAGATTTCCGCAGGTCTGCAGAGGATAGGAGTAGAAAGGAAGAAAGCAGGTTTACTGCTTCTTCCTCTTTATTATCTTTACTTTTGCGGGTGTTATGAGTATTCTGCTCTCGTCTATCTGGCCTATGTCCCCGTTAGTCTTCTCGATGTATGCCTTGAGCTTCGTAACTATGCTATTCCTCGTAGTAGGCCTTTTGTTAAGCTCGGATATATCCAACAGTATTATGTTTCTCTTTGAGAGTTCATCCTGTATCGGCTCCACATCGTCCTCGCTTACAGCGGTGACTGGCTTTACGTACATGTCCGCAGGTTCATGGAGAAGATCTACGTCCTCCATTTCCGCTGAATTCATGTACTCCTCTATATTCATCTCCTTTGCGGAGGAACCGAATGCTTGGCCAAGCTTGCTAAAAACTCCCATTTTATCGCCAGTTTGTTCTGGATAGACATGTACGAATAGGTATTAAAAACTTTCGCATGGCGGACGCGACAGCAGATATAACGCAGCTCGTGGCCCGCATTCCGGCTATCGCTCTGCCTGCGGCGGGACTCCGTCGCGTATTAGACGTGATATGGAGGCTTTTGAAAGCCCGTTGTGCGCAGGGAGTGATGCTTCCCGCAGGGAGGGCAGCATGCCGAGGACGGAGAATGGGTCGGAGCAGACGCACACACTTGCAGAAGCCTCGCGCAGTCGTGCCGTCCCCTGAGAAGACCTTGCGATCCATGCGAACTGCTTTGCTGCAAGCTCAATGGTGGCAGAGGATAGCCCGAGACCATGCATCTTCGTCAGAGCAGCGTGCGCTATCGCGGTGCGTTCGGCCCTCTCTCCGATCGAATCGGAAGGAGCGGACCATACGTCGTAAAGATGACCGGAGGAAGCATGGGATATTCTTGAGAGCGATATCATAAGGCGGATGGAAGCAGAAGCATGGCGGCGCGCTTCGGCAGTTGATAAAGGACCTTCGGTGGCCTTTGAGATCTGGCTGGCCATCCATCCGAACCAGAATGCACGCAGAGTAGATGCTGGTTCTGCTATCTCTTCGGAGTAGAGCTCAGCCATCCTTTTGTGAACATCTGCCGCTACGGATCCTCCTAGAAGCCGCAATACGTCTGCGACGTACCTCTTCCCGGTGGCGTCTGGCATTTTTATCTCTCCTGCGTGTATTTTCATGGTGATCAGGTTATCTGCTTTCTGGGCATGATATTTATGCTTTGCTGAAGGATTGAATTCTCATGCGCTTACCTGCGCCCATATCTTCTGCGCGACCTCCCTGCCGAAGAGCTTTGTGAGCATGGCTTCAGACCCTTTTTCCCTGAGTTCGGCGACGCTCCGTATGTTTCCGGAGTGCAGGACCCTTGCCCTAACCCTTCCAACTTGCTCTAGGCGCACGAGATCAAGAAGCTCCTTCTTTATCCCGTATTTTGTCCTGACCCTCACCTCCAGTATCTTGGCAGGGCTCATGTGCATTAGCCTTGCAATCTCGGCGCTTGCGTGCAGCAGCCAGTCGGCATTCTGTATCTTTGTAAAGAGGGAACCAGGAGTCTCGCCGTATTTCTTAGTGATGAGATATTCATTCGCCTCGCTTATCCATTCGTCAAGCATCAGCGCCGTGCTGAAAGGCCGCTCGGGCTCGTAGTGGGAGAGCTGGTATGCGAATTCGCTGTCGATCAGATGGTTGTAATCAGGCATCCTCTCCCATGCATCCTCAGCTACCTTTGAGTACGGAACCATCTCAGGAGTATTGGATACCATGAATAGGATGCCAAGGTCGTCCTTTGCCTTTGGTATCGAATCGATCATCCATTTCGCGGAGATGGGATTTATGTATAATTCGCTCACCCTCCTGCCTATCCTCGTTGCTGAGAAGATGCCTTCATTATCCTCTATGAATTTCCATTCCTGCAGCTCGCGCAGTACCATTGTGGTTATGCGCTTGAGTTCCTCTGAACTCCCATACTGGTACCCGTAAAAGGTTTCGGAAAGAAAGCCAAGCATGGAATCCTCCCTGTGAAGGAACCCGGAAGCTATGAAGGAGAGGAGATGCATCCTCAACACGGGCAGCACCCCTATCTTCGATACTATCGGAGATAGCTCCGCGTCGATGTACCGTTTCCACAGCTCCTTGAGCTCGGCCTTGCTTCTCGCTATCAGCATGGCTCTCCCCTCGGTATCGTACTTTGGCC
This sequence comes from Microcaldota archaeon, assembly GCA_021827925.1. GTDB lineage: Archaea > Micrarchaeota > Micrarchaeia > Micrarchaeales > CABMGC01 > JAKATZ01. Next base: position 7,639 of record JAKATZ010000024.1, read on the forward strand.
TGCCCGCCCTACCGAAGAGCTGGGCCACCTCATTGGCGCCTATCTTTACGCTTCCTTCTCCGCCGCGATACCTGGTTGTGTCCCTTACCACCACAGTATGCGCAGGCAGATTGACACCTATCCCGAGAGTAGTCGTTGAACATAGAACCTTTATCTCGCCGTTCTTGAATGCATCCTCAACCTCGCGGCGCTGCTCATTCACAAGGCCGCTATGATGGAAGGCTATGCCATTCCCCACAAGGCCAGATAGCTTCTCGCACTGAAGGGTGGGCTTTCCCAATGCTGAGAGGATGCGCTTTCCGGATTCCATTAACAGTGGTTTGGTTTCTTCCTTCAGGTACCTGGCGGTAAGCTTCGAGAGCCTTTCGGCCCCGGCTTCCGCGTTCCTCTTCGTAGCGTAGAATAATATTGCCTGCTTTCCTCTTCGTAGAGTGTCTTCTGTTATCCTTGCCTCCGGAGTCTTCCCTTCGCTCTCAAGTCGTTCCTCTTTGCCATTGAGATAGCTGACGATGCCTTCCAGCTCCACGCCTTTTTCAAGCGGAACAGGACGGTAGCTGCTCTCGACCAGGCCGGAGCCGAGCCAGTCCCTCAGCTCCTGCGCGTTGCCGATGGTTGCGCTCAGGGCTATGAACTGCGCATCGCTGCAGACACGCTTCAGTCTTGTCAGGAGTATCTCAAGGGTAGGCCCTCTGCCAATCTCGTCAAGCAGGTGTATCTCGTCGAATATGATGCAGCCTATGGATTCTAGCCAGCTTATGCCCCTGCGCATCAGGCTGTCGAACTTCTCCGTTGATACGAATATTATGTCGTACTCCCCAAGCCAGCTGTCAAGGGAGTCAAGATCGCCTATCGATAGCGCTACTTTCACGAAAGGATAAGAGCTCTTGAACTCGTCGTACTTCTCGCTCGCTAGGGCGCGCATCGGGGCTATGTACACGGCTTTCTTGAATTGCCACAGGACGGTGCGCAGCATAGCCATCTCGGCTATGAATGTCTTTCCGCTGGCGGTAGGAGCTGCAACTACAATGCTTCTCCCTGATAGAAGGCCCTCATTAACAGCGATCTCCTGAGGAGGAGTCAGTTCCACGACTCCGCGCTTAGCCGCCTCTGCAATCACTTCGTCGGGCAGCCTGCCCTTCAGCTCTGTCATGCGCATCGATAAGGACCCTGCAGCCACAATTCCCCGCGGCAGTATCTTTTTATACCAGAAAGTGTACCGTTATGTTAGAAATTGTAAGGGTATAAAGAGGATTTGTACAAACATATATAAATATTGTATGCATCTTATCTGCAAATAAAGAGCGAAAAAGGAACCGTTCAATATGCAACAAAGACCGTTTCTAGGAAAGATCGCAGGGATCGCAGTGGTTAGGGGCGGCTCAGTTCTGTCTAATCCTTCTGGCGTTAGCACGCATACAAATACCATTGGTATGTGAGATGAGCAATACTATAGCTTGCGCAGTTTATACTCCAGCCGTTCCTCTGTCTTCATACACTGATTCGCAGATACGGTATTTCGTTATTCATGCTGAAAAATATAGGTAGATAAGAATGTTTGGTCCACACCTAACTATAGACATATATGGATGCGATGAGGGTGCGCTAAGTTCCCCCGAGTGTATAAGGGAGATGCTGAACGAGATGCCAGAGATGCTCGGAATGCACAAAATATCGGAGCCGAGCATACTTCCATACAGTGGAAAGGAAGGCTCTTTTGACAAGGGCGGAGTTTCCGCCTTTGTGATAATAGCCGAATCCCATATAAGCATACACACTTTTGTCTATCAGAAGTACGCTTCAGTAGACATCTTCTCCTGCAAGGAGTTCGATGTGGAAAAGGCGGTTAAGTATGTGACCGGCAAATTCAAGGCAAAGAAGGCCGAAAGGAATTTCATAATGCGCGGGCGGGAATTCCCTAAAGAAGTAAGCAAGGCAAAGGTAATAGTAAGGAACCAGAGGCACAGCCTCTACTGAGGAAGAGCCATTGCAAGAGGCGTCCCGCCGCAAGGCGGGACTGCCACCATATCTTTTCGTGCTTATGTGAAATGCCAGGGATTGCCAGATCAATCCTTCCTGTGTTTGGAGACCACATCCCCCATATCCTCAAGCGCCTTAGCATCCGGCTTCTGCACTTCGGCGCCTATCTTGTAATACTTCCGCTTATGGTAGATTATGGGATTCGCATCAGTGTACGATGCTTTTACAACATAACCGATATACATTATGTGGCTGCCCAGCTTTCTGTGCTCCACGACCTTGCACTCGTAGTTGGCCGCAGCACCCTCGACCATGTGTGCGTTTATCTTTTCAGCCTTGTAGAATTTGACGCCGAGTTCTTCAAGAGTCTTTACCTTGTCGACCTCCCTGCCCGAGTAATTGCCGGCTATGCTTCCCGCCACATTATGGCTTTCAGCAGCAAGACTGACTCCGAACTCGTTGGTTGCCTTTATGTTCTCGTTAGTAGCGTCAAGGGGATTTAGGCATACTGCAAGCAGAAAAGGATCGGATGAAACCCTGTGGACCCATTCTGCGGACATGACATTATTACCTACTGGGCCGTTGCTAGTCACCAGTCCGACATTGGTAATTAGTTTCCTCCCTGCGTTTATAGTATTCTCGTCCATACGGACATATTGGCTCCCATGATTATTAAGCATTGCACTGTAGGAACTGCGTAGCCTGTGTGGCAGTAGGGGCGCCAGGATTGGGTTTATTATCTTTTATGTGAATCATATTAGCAATGCCCTGGTAGCTCAGTGGTAGAGCGCTTGTCTTGTAAATAAACTTCTTAGAAAGAAGTTTAATCAAGAACTGGAAAACAAGAAGTCGGGGGTTCAATTCCCTCTCAGGGCTATTAAGCCAAGAGCCGCGAACCTCAGCCGTTTTGTATGGTTTTAAATATTATTCCTGACCAATAACTGGTGTGCCGTTGTGACACCATGGAAGCGGATCCGATCGTAGAAGATGCCGACGATATGCTGATTGGAGAAGGGGACGAAGAATCAGGTGAAGAGGGAGGGAAAGAGGCATATCCCACCACACCCATGGTTGAAGATAAGGAAACTGAAGATGAGATCAATAGACTTGATGATGCCATAGTTGGTGAAGAGAAAGCTGCGGGTGTCTTTGAAAATAATACAGTCAGCATGGTTGGATTAGCTGTAGTGATGGTTATCGGGTCTCTGATGAGCCTTTCTTATGTTATTGCGTTGAACAATGGCGGAGAGCTTCTTATTATTATTATTCTGTATGGATTAGCAATAGCCCTGGTTATTGCGTTCTGGAAAAAATATATGCGAAACATATATGTGGCAATGATTGCATGGTCTTTTCTCTTCGGGGGCCCGTGGGGTGCGCTATTCTTTTATTATGTGATAGCTCAGAGTAGGGGTTACTCAATAGGATGATCATGCCCATAGGCGCACGTGCAGATTGATCGTATGAATAATGTCCTCAAGCGCTTTGTTCTTTATATTGCCGCACTGCCGATTTTCTTGTTAATGGCAGCAGGAATTGTAGCGTATGCCAAAAACGCGCAGCCAACGGTGCAGTGGATAGGATATATAGCTGCCACAAATGCAAGCAATCCTGCGCGTTCTGTAACCTTCGTCAATGGCTCCTGGATAGTCCCGCTCCTTGGTCCTGGCCTGTTTGCAAGGACTTTTCATCTTCCATGGGATGCAAAGGAATGGATAGGGATTGGGGGCTATGACAACGATCCCACTATCGTTCAGATCGGGACTGAGACGACTTATTACGGGAATGATACAACGAGCTATTACGCATGGTATGAATACTTCAATAGCAGTTACAGGACGACCAACAGAAAGAAGGTTATAGCAAACTTTACAATTAACCCTGGAGACATCATGTACGCTAGCGTAAATGCATTGCAAACTGTTCTTCTTCACCGCAGCGCTGGTCCATTATTCTAGAGGATGTGTCTGCCAGGGAGAAGTTTCAGAACGCCTCCGTATTTAATGCTACAAGAACATATGCGGATTGGGTAGTTGAGGTTTTGCCTAAAGCGGACATATTTTCACAATACTTCGTTAATATGACGCATGTGTTTTTTGGCCAGACATACACAGGCATAGAATCGGATTATGCTACAGTAGGCAATATCACAGGTCCGATCGGACTTTTGAATCACAGCAGGATAAATCAATCGGATATAGAGCACGCATCAGGACTGTATGATAATGCCAGCTTTACGATAAGATGATCTACCTGGCAGTGATGCTACGCTAAGTATTAGAGGCAAGAGATTGTTGAATATCTGTACATATTATTTTAACGACAATTATTTGTCATTTTACATCATCTTCTGGCTTTTGCCTCTTTCGCATGTGTAGTCAGATGGAAGATGCGCAGTGAATGAGCCAGACGGAGGAGATTCTGCTGTTGCTGCGTACTTGGAAAGTACAATGCAGATACTTGGCTTTTTCCGCACTGCATCGTGCAATGATGCGATAGTCTCATCCAGGATAATTGTACAGATTCCTTCTCCGTGCAGCGGTGAGGGCGGTATCGAGCACCTGCGCGCCTGTTTTTGGATTTCCGGAGATTCCGCCGATAAGCACGCCCCGTATAACGCCATGGAGATAGTTTTCATCTCCTCGTCTCAGGCCGCTAAGTTCTTCCAGCTTTCTAAGCAGGGGTTTTGCCTGCACTCCGTAAATTCCTCGCATAGGAGATGTTGTTAGTGCTCTTTCGAATGCGGAGGTTTGTGGCAATTCGGGGTTCAGAACTATCCTAAGGGTCATCGGATCACATGGCTTTTCTGCTTTGTTGGCTTATAAAGCTTTTCTGCTAGGAATTAGAGGATAGCAGGCTTGCATTACGGCAATACGGGCGCGTTTTCAGGAAAAGGAATTGGGTACCGGAGTTACCAGTCACAAGACCCAAAAGAATAAAAGAGAGATGCGGGTAATATCGGCGATTGATATGTGCAAGGCTTGTCATGCGATGATAGGATGCAGCTGTTACTGCAAGAAAGAATGGCACGCCAACGTGAACGAAGGCAGTACTGGAGGGAAGGGGGAGTTCTGCACGAAATGCAACCACCCGTTCAGGGAAGAAAGCGTTGGAGTAACAATATAGTTTGATACCAAGCGTTAGAAGATATTACGTTAGGCTGTCATATTTTTCAGCCTTCTCGGTGTGTGATGGCGGCCTTTTTGCATTCATAGGATTGTGAGCAAGGCAGGAGTGGTGGCAATTGCCAGCGCGGTGCCAATGCTGATGCAAAGGAGGATGGGGGGAAGCGCGGGAATAGGTTTCTTTAATCTGTTGGAAACGTAAAAGGCGAAGAGTATGCCTACTGCAAATGAGAGAAACATTATTGCAAAAGGAAGGCCCAGCTGCTCCGATATGCCCCGTGACATGGCTGCGGGAATTATGGAAAGCACGAACGCGCCGGGAATGACCACATCCCCGGCTCCGAGCGCTGCGCCAGTGCCTGCGCGCTTCCTACTCCGCCCTGAAGAGTTACCGGAATCGAACCTTGAAACAAGGTCCTTAATGCTTCCGGATACGAAAAGCACGGGAAGCGGATCGCCTTCGAGCGAGATGCGCGAAAGCGTCAGCATGTGCTTGGTCTTGAAGACTGCGAGATAATCGTATACGGAGAAACCTACGAAGAGAATATATAGGTACAGAGGTACGACCTGCGTTGCCAGGCCTGTCATCATGTACACGGATACCGATACTGTGAATAGATTCAGGTACTTCTCCCTGCGGGTGAAATAAAGAAACACTGATAGAGCAAGAAGCCCAAACGGCAGGAAGAGAAGGGTGTAGTTCGAATTGTGCGAGGAGAGCGGAGTAGGCACTCCGAATGCGCCCAGAAGGAGTAGCAGGCCGTCGCCTAGGTATAATGCGGAAAGCGGCACCATCAGGCCGGTTAGAAAACCAAGCGCTCTGCGAATGTTGGGTTTCTTCTTAAGCCCAAATTTTATAATTATAGCAGAGAAGGCCGCAAGGAGGATAAACTGGAATGCGAGATATCCTTCCCCTGTTGTGCCGTTTATCTGCTGCAGGGAGTGGGAAGCGGTCAGATACTGTGAGTAAAGAAGCGTAGCCCCGGATGCTATTGCAAATGTCAGAACCGAGACAGCGAAAAGCTTAGCCCTATCATACATTCATTTGCACCGGTATCGCAACTGTTTATGCTAGTAAAATACGCAATAGTATTGCAATCTATGAGTATTTATATCCTAGCTGAATGCCAACCGTGACATCATCGCGCGCACGGATGGCGCAGTGTCTCCTGCCACTTTTTAACCCGGACACTGCCGTACGCATGCGGCAGATAGTGTTGTTTAGGAAGGAAGCAGGTAAAAGAATAGCCGAAGGAGGCTATTCTCTGCCGCAACTGCAATTGTCTTTGTCGCAGCTGCACGCACAGCTTCCGCAGGAACCGCAGCTGCATTGCGAAGACTCTTTGCAGCTTCCGCCGCAATCGTCAGAGCAGCAGGAAGATACTGACTTCATCCTTCTGAAAGTCATCCTCTCGGCCATCATGTACCCTTTTATGAATGCGCGTAGCTCTTTCTCATCCATTGACTTCAGAAGTTCCTCCCTTCTCCGGAACATCTCCGCCTTTCCCTCATGCTCTTCTTTTACATCTTTCATTATTCCACCAATTTATTTTTGTTCTTTAAGCTTATATAGTTAACTTCTAGAAATTGCGAATGTGCCATTGGAAGAGCCGATGGTCTGCAGGGCATAATGTTTTAAACAGAGCGGGCAACGCTTTTAAATCAGGAGATGCCACCGATAATAGGGTCCTGGGTTCCGGGAGCCCTGATCGGGTGTTTTTGATGCCTTCTTATTTTGATGAAGAGACAGAAAAGATAGCCGATGCGGCCATGGCAGTAATAGAGGAGGAGGTAGGCAGGGGAAAGGTAAATGTTGCAGATTATGAAGATTTGCGCGACACAGTAAAGGCACTTGCCGAGAGGATCCTGCAGGTAGGAGGGATGCGGAAGGCAATCTCTTCGGCGCGCAGGGTGGTGAATATCGCCAATGCCCCTTTGCTTCTTGCACTCGGGGATAGCGACGGGACGGCAAGAGGTGTGCTTTTAGGAGACATAGAGCGCCTAGGGCAAGGAGGGAACGATTTGCCTAAAGAGATAAAGGCAATGGAAGAAAAATATGCCCCTCTAAGAAAGAGAAGAAAGGAGATAACAGCCCTCCTTGCGGCCTTTCACGGAGACGCCGCAAGATTCGCCTCTTCTTTCGTATTTAGGGTTTTCGATAAGACCGGGAACGGGGACGCGCTTGAAGACGCGTGCGCTATGCTGGAAATGGCCAAGAAGGCGGGAGCCGTAGATGAGAATGACACTGCCGTGGCGACAGTAGAGACGCTTGCCGGATTTGCGAAGGTATCAAGCGGGAGAAATATGGCTGCACAGCTCAGTGCACTGCGAGGATCGCTCGGCGTGTTTCTCAGGCGCGGGGACTTGGAAGGCATGGAATTCTGCGCGAAACTTGCCGAGCAGGGAGTGGGGACAGAAGGAATAGACTTCTTCGGAAAAATGCTCAACGAGCCGTCGAGCAGGAGGATACTCCTGCATATGGCGGCTGATGAGTTCGGCGGGGAGCTTGTCACTGCGGCTGTGAGGCATGGTGCCGGCGCTGAGAGGTACAGAATGGTTTCATTCATGCACGCTGGAGGGGATCCATTAGATATTGAGGGGTTGTTTGCAATGGAGGAAGGCGCGCTGCGCGGCAGACTGGAAAGGATGCTTGGCGAACGCGGAATATCGCATCCTGGCGCCCTCAGCGATGAGGAGAAGATCAAGGTTATGCAATCCTTGTCGAGCAGGTCTGAAGAAGAGGCCGCAGAGGATATTGCAGCGCTAGACGAACTGATGAGGCTGCGCAGAATGCCGGGAGGACAGATGCGCGGCATTGAGAGAATAAAGAGCAAGGGATTCTGTGCAGAGAGATTGCAGGAAACAGCGATAATAGGAGAACTGCCTCTTGATGCGAAAGGAGTGCAGATGAGAATAGAGCCGGAAGCTCTAGTAAACGATCTCGCAGCGAGCATTTCAGGCAGAAACGGAGGAGATGCCAGGGCAAGGCTCTCGCAAGTGTTCTCCTTGGATAAGATAGGCAGCGCGCAGGGAGAATGGGCAAGGATAATGCATCAGGAGCCTGATGCGAATCTAGCTCTTAGAAGCTTCATCTCTGGAGACAGGGAAATATCGCATCTGAGCTTGCTGCAGCATATCTCTTCTGCCGCTAGAAACTCGGCGTCTGGTGCCGGCAGGGATGCACTGCTGGAGATGGCAAACACCGTGAGGGGAGCCTTCGACACTTCCAGCATAACAAACGGCAGCAGGATTATTGCTTACACAGTAAAAGGCAATGGAAACGCACTTGTGATAGAATCGCCAAGGACAGGATGCTGCGCATTTGACCATTACACAGGAGGGCTGAAAGGTCCTGCAGGCTATGCCGCAGATCCAGCAGTGATACTGGTACAGTTTGCAGCAGCAAGAACCATGCTGAGATCGCCGGAGGAATTGAATCCAATAGGAGTAGCTATCACTGCACTGGGAATTGAACGCGATGGCAGCAGGGTCCTTTTCGTGAACAGCACGGAGGGCGGCATCGAGTTCAGGAGGGCGGTTTCAGGACATGAGGGATGGGTGCTCGAGATGCTCAGGAAAAAGGCCGCAATGACAGGCGCGCAGGTGCTCGTCTTCGGTACAGATGTACTTAATGAAACGCCAAGGGAGATCGTAAACAGGCTGTCTGGCAAAGGGAGCATAGGGAGAGAAGAAACAGTTGAGTTAATGATACTATGCAGGAGGGAGAGGATGCTTGACAACGTAAGGACAGGCACTGCGTCGTTCGAGCGTGCGAAGGCGGCAAGGTGCAGGGTATAGTGCCGCAGGGCGTTTGGTTTAGATAGCTTTAAAGGAGTTTTCAGTTCATTATCCTTGATTCAATGGTCTTCGGGATAGGCAACGCCCTCGTATCTGAGCTTGTCATCGTGGCAGCCTCGATACTGATACTTTATATCATCTTCAGACTCGGAAAGCTCCTGATGGGACTGATAGTTAACGTTGTACTCGGCTTCGTATCTATCTTTGTCATAAACGCGGTGTTCGGCCTTGGCATAAGCTTCAGCCTTCTTGCAATCATAATAACTGCGCTGCTCGGCCTGCCGGGAGTCGCGCTGATAATAATACTGAAGGTGCTTGGAGTAAGCATCTGAGTGGTTTCGAGGCATTCCGCTAAATAAAAGCCACGCGAGCCTTTTTATCACATCTCATACTCTTTAGAATTGCGACCGTGGTGTGTGCTTCGTGAGGGGCGTTTTTATAAGAGGCAGGATGAGAAGGAGGCTGCGCGAGGATACGCTTAGCGCTATTTCTGCCTTTGGAGCGCATGTGCTTTACCTGCTCAGGAACAGATACATTGCGTTCGCTACTGCGGCGTCGGTGCTGCTCTTCAGCTATTATGTCATGCCTTCCATGTGGAAGTACATCATCTCCACGCTTATAACGTACTTCGTGTTTACCATATTCATGCGCTACTCGCTACCCATCGGAGTTTTCAGGATAAAACGCCATGGCAGGAACGTTGTTTCTGACGGGCACGCGTACCTGCTGCTGATATTCATAATAATAGCAGCCACCATACTCAGCAGCGTGGCTTCTGACTACATGGAGTTGGTAGCATCACTCAGCCCGGGCAACGGACATGCGATAGTAGCAGTGCAGACGTTCGCCATACTCGGATTGCTGCTCCTTGACATGAGGTTCGAACTTTGAGATGGAAAGGAGAAGGTTTAAATTGCTTGCTATTCTAGGAATTACCGGGATGGTGGCTTGGACAAGAGAAGCAGGCAGGTAATAGCGGCTATACTTTTGCTTATACCTTTCGTGGTGTATTTCGACGTTCCGTTTTACAACGTGGCTGATCCGACACTGGGGGGATTGCCCTTCTACTATTGGTTCCAGCTGATAATGCTTCCCGTTTCCGCCGTACTTTTCCTGATAGCGGCTATGCTTATAGATAGGTGAAATGAATGCTAGTGAGTATTGCAGGTATTGTGCTTTTCCTGATACTTTTCGTTATATTCGTTGCGCTTGGTTTCTACGGTTCCAGGTGGCGCAGGGGCAATCTAGGCCAGCTGGCCGAATGGGGCATAGCAGGCAGGAGACTTGGCCCTTATGTCAGCTGGTTCCTGATAGGGGCGGACGTTTTTACAGCATATACGTTCGTGGCCGTGCCCTCGCTAGCTTACGCAAGCGGCTCGATGGCATTCTTTGCCGTGCCGTATGTGGCGATAGTGTTCGCTATCGCGATGATGACGATGCCAAGGCTCTGGCAGGTTTCGAGAAACAAGGGTTACATTACCGCTTCTGACTTTGTAAAGGACAGGTTCAACAGCAGGTTCCTCTCGATTGTGCTTGCGATAACGGGAGTGGTGGCAACGCTGCCGTACATAGCACTTCAGATAACCGGCATGCAGGCGGTGCTCACGATAATGCTACAGGGGATAGCAAGTGCAAGCGTGGAATCCGAGATTGCACTCGTCATATCCTTCATAATACTGGCGGCATTCACCTTCACAAGCGGGCTCAGGGGAGTGACTCTGGGTTCGATATTCAAGGATGTGCTCATCTTCCTTACAGTGATAGTAGTAATAGTAGCTGTTCTCGTATCTTACGGTGGATTCGGTCACGCCTTCTCGGCCATTGCCGCTGCAAAAGGTGCAGCTGCTGCGAATTACTCAAGGCTGCCTCCGGAGAGCGTACCTGCTTTCTTCACGCTCTTTCTAGGCAGTGCTCTTGCGCTTTACCTTTACCCGCACATAATAAACGGAAGCCTCGCCTCTGAAAACAAGAAGACATTGAGGAGGAGCCTGGCCATGCTACCAGTATATTCAATAGGGCTTGGATTTCTCGCACTTTTCGGAATCATAGTGTACGCTGTGCCTAATGCCCTTGCGATCGTAAAGTCTACAGGCAACGGCCTTCTGACTGTGCCGGCACTGATAGTGACTGTGCTGCCGGGATGGCTCGCAGGGATCTGCCTGCTTGGGATATTCATAGGAGGAATGGTGCCCGCTGCGCTTATGGCGATAGCATCAGCGAACCTCCTCTCGAGGAATGTCGTCAAGGAATTTGTAAAACTGAGCCCGGAAGGCGAGACAAGGCTGGCGAAATGGCTCTCTGCTGCCATAAAGTTCATAGCACTGGGATTCGTCTTCGTTGCCCCGCTTACCTACGCCATACAGCTACAGCTTCTCGGAGGCATAATCATACTTCAGCTGCTGCCCGCTGTCTTCCTGGGCCTTTACATTAAGAAGATGGACTGGAAACCGCTTAGCCTCGGATGGGCGGCAGGGCTCATATCAGGAATATGGCTTGTGCTTGTGGCGAATCACTTTTCCTCGCTTGCAACCTCTGATTTCCATACAGGACTCGGATTGCTCTACATAGGCCTGATAGCGCTTGGAATAAACCTCTTGGTATCGTTCCTGGGCTCGGTGCTTGTCAATGCAATGGGTGCCAGAAGGAATGGGCTGCTCAAAGAGAGCGATCTTGTGAGTGAAGTGAAAGCAAGGGTCGCTGGCAGCCGAGTGTCGAGAAGGTAGAGGGGCAGTTGCAATATAAACCTTGCCGGCAAAGGTATAAGCGTATACTGCAGGAATTCTTTAAGGCGATAGCGATGCTTGTCTGTAAGGGGCTTACCAAGAGGTATGGGAAGAATCCGAATGCTCTTGAGAGCATTGATTTTTCAATACCATCGAAGGGCATCTTTGCGCTGATAGGAAGGAACGGTGCGGGAAAGACAACGCTTGCAAGGATCCTTGCAACAGAGCTGATACCGAGCTCCGGAAGCGCGAGCATAGACGGAATGGATGTTGTTGCCGATGCCACCAGGCTTAGGGAGCAGATAGCGATACTGCCGCAGGAGGCAAGGGCAATACCGTGGCTGACATCGAAGCAGAGCATTGTCTCGTATCTCCTTTACAGGGGCTTTTCTCTTGGCGAATCAGAGGAGAGGGCACAATCGGCACTTGCAAGGCTGGACCTGCAGGATTATGAGAACAAGCTGACAAGGATACTTTCTGGAGGCCTGAAGAGGAAGGTTCTCGTAGCCACGATACTCGCGGCAGATTCGAGGATCGTATTTGTAGACGAGCCGACCACAGGGCTGGACCCGATATCCAGAGCGGACCTCTGGAAAGTGCTTGAAGAGCTCAAGAAGGAGCACTTCGTATTCCTCACGACGCACTACCTAGAAGAGGCGGAGAAGCTAGCAGATGTGATAGGCATACTTGACAGCGGCAAACTCCTGGGTTTAGGAAGCCTTGCGGAGCTGAGGAAGCAGGCGGGATACCAGTACAGCATAAGGACGCAGCAGGAGGATGTGAAAACCAAGGAAGGCATTGCAATAAGGGGGCTTGACGGTTCTGTGCAGATACTCACCACCGAGGAAGAGGCCGGAAGGCTTGCCGAGAAGCTCGTAAAGGACAAGGCACGGTTCTCGATAAACCCGACATCACTTGAGGACATATTCTATTACCTGGTGAAGAAGCCGATAGAGGAAGAGAATTATGAAGAAGAGTAGCCAGGTTTACGCGTCAGTGTTGGTTAACGCGCTTTACGTGATGAAGAACTATCCAGTTACACTGGTTAACACTCTCCTCGCGCCGCTCTCCATACTGGTCGTCATTGTGCTGGTGAGCAAGGGGAGTCTTCTGGCCGTCTCGGTGGAAGGCGCGCTTATAATGACGATGGTATCGGCAGGGATAGGTCTGCAGGGGGACCTCTCGCACCTTAAGAACGATTTCAGGTTGCAGGACATGGTCGTAAGCTCGCCCACAAGCGCCTTTGTTTACATGATTGGTATGGCATTTTCAGAGATAGTCTATTCCGCGCCTGCGCTGATGATACTGATTGTGCTCGCCATGCTCTACGTGCACACAAGCATCGTTGGAGTGGCAGTCACTCTTGCTGTGCTCGCTATGATATTCACTTTCTCTATAGCGCTAGGTTTTCTTCTCTCTACGTTCAGCTCGGATATAGTGCAGAACTGGGCTTTCTTCGGACTTCTCTCCACGATACTGACCACAATACCACCCATTTATTATCCTATTACATACATACCACTTCCATTCAGATACATAGCGTATCTCTCGCCGACCACGTACGCGGCGGAAATAGCGCAGAATGCCATAGGTTACCTTCAGCTGCCTGCGTCCTCGCTGGCCATAGACTGGATAGTGATAATAGCAGTGACGATGGCGCTCTTCGTGATGGCGATGAGAAAGAGCAAGTGGCGCGAATGAGATAAGAAAAGGGTAGCGCATGAAAGACGAGATGGGATTCGGGTTCCTGCTTTATTCGAGGATATTCAGGAGCGTAGCGATAATATTTATGACACTGGCATCACCTCTTTACTTGAGCCTTGCCGGATTCAGGGTTCAGGAGATAGGGCTTGTGTATCTCGGGCTCATGCTCTTCAACTCGGCGTTCTCACTCTTAATAGGCGCGCTCGGAGACAGAATGGGCTACAGAAGGATGCTAATCGTTGCAGAGGTTCCTGCGCTTGCCGGAGCTGCCATCATCTGCCTGAGCGGCAACAACCTTGCCATAGCGGTTGCAGTGATAGTAGGCGGGATAGGCGGGCTTGCAGGTGGCATTAGGGGGGCATTCTCACCGGGACTGACCGCACTGACAGCAAGGAACTACACTGACGATAAAAGCAGGATAACAAAGCTGAGCATGCTGACAATGGTATCTTCGTTTGCCTCAGTTGGAGGAGCGCTGCTTCTTGTCGCACAGTCGTATGTTGCGGTCTCTATAGGAAACGCGGTCATGGCGTATCGGCTGCTCTTCGGCTTTTCAGCAGTGCTGATGCTGCTCTCCATGGCCAGCGTTGCGCTAGTGAAAGAAGCCGAGAGGCCCGTGAAGAGCACAAGAATAATGAGGAAGGACAGCTTCAGGTACATGATGAGAATAGTAGTTGTGAGAATCATAAACGGGGCTGGACTGGGACTCGCGATGCCATTGCTTCCGCTCGTATTTTCGATAGCATTCGGGCTCTCGCCTTCTGAGAGCGCGTTCTATATAGGACTAGTGTACATACCCTCGTATCTGGCGACGGGTCTTGGCGCCCGTATTGCCGGTGGCAAGAGGGCTGAAAAGGATTCAGTCAGCATAGCGTTCCAGACAAGGGCAGCAAGCGGCATACTGATGGCTGCGATGGGTGCTGTTGTGCTTGCAGGCCATGCGTACAGAAATTATGGCATAGAGCTCCTCGGTCTTGTCACAGTTCTTTATTCGGCGAGGGCCCTCGTTGCAGGAATGGGAAGCCCTGCTGTGACTGCACTAAACGTGAAAGGCATACACAACGAGGATTACGGGACTGCTTCAAGCGTTCAGGGAGTGGCCGGTTCTCTTGCACAGACAAGCACAGGCGCCAGCGGTTATCTGATGGATTACTTCCTCCCGCTTCCCCTGTTCCTTGGGGGCCTACTGCAGGTGATAGGAGGCATAGCGTACCTCGGCATTCTCGGTAGAAGAGGGCGCAGGGAAAAGAAGGCGTGAAAGATCAGCGCTGCCACGCATTTACATATTCGGTGATTGTCGAGTATGTTGCCTCGTCGAGAAGCCCGCTTTTAAGAAGCGACGCGGCCACCTCGCTTATCGTTGCCACAGCATGCAGATCCATGCCTGCCTCCCTTAGGGACTCCAAACCGCCCTGCTCTCTGTCGAGCAGAACAATCACCCCTGCGACATTGACAGCGATGTTCCTTCTTCTGGCTTCGCTTTCAACGAGTTCTCTGTTCTCTATCTTGCTTACTGCGGTCGTTATCAAGTCATCGACAAGCATAACCGTGGCGCCGTCGGATAATTCTCCGTCCACGTACCTGGATATGCCATGGCCCTTCATCCCGCTCATCTCCTCTATCCTGCGTATGACATCATCAGCGCCATGCGAGTCGTGGTTCCCGAATGAACCGCTTTCGAACATCGATCTCAGAGATTCTGCTAGTTCTTTATATATTATCGGCTCCTTGCGCGTATATATGACAGGTATGCCTGTTCTTATCCCTATGGCAGTTGCAAGCGGGATTGCGGCGAGAGGAATGCCGCATAGCGCAGAAGGCTTGTGCTCCATTCTGCTTATCAGCTCCGACATTGCTTCGGATGCACGGACCAGCACAGCGGGATGCGATGAAAGGATGCGGAGGTCAACATAGTAGGGACTCTGCAACCCTGATTTTAGGGTGAACTTGCCAAACTTTATTGCCCCTATCTTCTGTATGCTCTCCCAGAGATCCTCGTACATTGTTTCACCTGTCTTTCAGGATTTGGGAGATCAGGTCCTTCGCTGCTTCGTGAGGATCGCGCGAAGAATATATCGCCCTCCCGATTATGGCATACCATGATTCGCCTGCGGCTTTCGCGGCGGCGGTTATCTCTCCCCCCTGGGTTATGAATCCCGGTACGTACAATGAAATATTCTCGACCTCTGTTTCCAAAAGCGAATGGTAATGACGTATCCTTTCTGGGCTGTTCCCAGGCACCACGAAATTGCTTATTCCCTTCCTTGCACTGAGAAGATACGCATCGTCAAAACTGCTGTCGGAGAGATATCCGCCCTCGCTGAGCCTGTACTTGGGGTGGGTCATGTCCAGACCGCTTATCAGGCCTATGCCCACCTCCTTCGCGTCTGTTATCCAGCGTTCCTGCGATGCAGGGCCGGTCATATGGAATGCTATGAACGCATCGAGACCGGTGCTCTTCGCGGCACCCAGTATTTCCCTGCCTGTTTCGGGTATATCCGTTCCGCCCTTCTGCAGATCGAGTATGCTTTTCAGACCAGTCCCCCTTACCTCCTCGAGGAGGGCGGGCAGCCCGTATCGTATGGTGAGGGCCGCGCCGATCTTGACAGCTTCTACTCCTTCGACATCGCACACGCCTTGGACAAGATCGGCGAATTTTTTCATATCGGCAACATCAGTGGCCACGATTATGCCGCGCTCCTGCTTTATTATGCCGCCCATCAGGAATCCCTGCAATACAAATTGAGGTTGGGTTATTTAGCCATTTGCGAGCGGCGACGTGCTTTCCTGTCAAGGCTCCTCTTCGAAGATCGGAGGACTCTTCCCTCTGCGTCTATCTTTCCGGCGCGTATCCTTGATGAGGATATGGGAAGTTTGTCTTCGGCCAGAACGTACCTTACCTTAACTATGCGCAGCTCCTTCAGCCCTTTGGACTTACGTATCTGATTTATCTCCTTTGCAGTTCGGTATGTCTCCCCGCTCACGACTATGGCATCGAGATCCCAGCGGAGTGAGAAGCTGAATTTGTCATGGATCTTTATTATACGGAACCTTTTTCCAAAACCTGCGGCAAATCCCTTAAGTTCGCGTTTCCTCTCTGCGAAGCTCTTTGTCGGATTGCCCTTATGCTTTGCAAAACTGTCAGAAGTGAGGGCTATGTACACCGGTTCGCCCAGTTCAAACGCTTTCCTCAGAAGTGCCCTGTGCCCTTTGTGAAGATACGCGAATGTACCGCCCACAAGCACTTTCATTTCCATCACAAAAGCAATTTAACAGTCTTGCCGTAGTGCTTTTTCAGAAGCCACTCGAGCTCCTCGCAGAGGTTCTTTTCCTCGGTCCTCAGGCGCTCGGCGTCTTCGGAGGCTGACTTGCGCTCTGTCGCAAGCCTTTCGGCGCGTGAACCCTTATCGAGCATCTTCAAATGCTCCTGCCGTAGGGCAGATGCCTGTGCCTCGAGGGAAGCCTTCTCCTCCCTGCTGGATCTGGCCCTCTCGATCTCGCGCTTCAGGTCCCCGGAGAGCACAAACCCGACGCTTGCGATAGTTTCATCGGCGTTCTTCACCTCTATGCTCCCTGATTTTATTCCTGCGGCGAGACCCTTGGCAAGACCCGCGAATATGGAGTATTCTTCCTGCGATTCGAGAGATTGTGGAATGGATATGAATTCGGCAAGCTTCCTTTTCTCTAGAGAGAGATGGTCGTATTTCCTTGAGGCGCGTTCGAGAGGCTGCAGCATCCAGGCTATGCGCTGCTGCGAGCGCAGCATTGCGGAATAGGCGCTAGCAACCTCAGCTTCCTTCGCTGCAAGCTTCTCGGCAAGCTCGCCTGCGGCTTCTGACCCAGGTGGCGCATCTGAACCGGGAGGGTGTGAAGAGAGAAAATCCTTTAATTCCTCAAGCTCTGAACTTACCCCCATGAGCTCTGATAGTTTGCCTTTCAGCAGAAGGTATTCCGAGTAATAAGGTTCGCCCCTGTCCAGCTCTGACTTGAGGCTCGCTACAAGCTTCTCGATCGAGGAGAAGTTCTTCTTGAACGAGCCGAGGTGACGCGAATATGCGAGGAAGGCAAGCCTGTAAGTGCCGTTTATGCCCATGATCTCACGGATCATGGCTTCTGCGTCTGTGTAAATGCGCTTGTACTTCTCGTAGGCATTGCCCGAGTCCGCGGCCTTTCTGTATTCCGACATGGCCCTCTTCAGGGTCTTTGCGTACGTGCTCTTCTGACTCTTTACAGACCCGGTATTTGCAAGGTAGACTTCCTCAAGCTCGGGTTCATCCTCTATCCCATCAAGATAGTCACATGCTTTGATGAACTCTTCCTCCTTTGACCGGAGCTCTTCCAGCATCGCCTCTGCTCTGGAACTTAATTGCAGGGTTTTTCTTCCGAAGAGCGATTCGAGGAGAGCAGGTAGCTCGCTTGCCTTCACTTCCTCGGGTGGCTCCCGTCTGCCCAAGAACATCCAATTGACCTCTTACTTATGCTACTACATCATACTTATATCTTGTTGCCTCTTGGAAGAGACGTATGGCTTTGCGCAGCCAGGAATCAACCACCCCACAGCAAGCTGTGAGGTATGCTGTATCGCAAGACTGTTGCATCTTCGATATTAGTGTTCCCACCCCAGGGGTTGGGGTATACTCTAGGCTAATTAATGAGTTACAGCCGTAGATTGCGCGCTGGTGCGCCGTCTGTGCTATTGAGTAGCCCAAGTTCGCGTGCCTTTGCAAATGCCTTGTGCAGGACATATTTTACGTTTGGGTATGTCTCAAGGCCGTCTATATCCTCTTCGCCAAACCACCCTAGAGCGGTCTCCGCTTCCCCGGATGGATCACCTTCATTCTTTGCAAGATAGATCATATCGAAGTGCTGATGATTGCCGCTCTTGTAAGCAACGTCCTCATGCATTATGATGAAAGGACGTGGCAGTTCGTAGTCGTGTGCATCCGTAGCGCCGTTCCACTCGATAGCATTGTCGGTATCGATGATCCTTATCTTCAACCCTGTTTCCTCGAGCGTTTCGCGCACGGCAGTGTACTGCGGGGTCTCGTTTTCCTCAGTGTGCCCGCCGGGCTGCAGCCATACTCCTAGCTTCAAGTGTTTAAGAAGAAGCACTTTTCCATTCCAGAAAACCAGGGAGGAGCCGCATACGCAGACTTTTGACATGGAAAACCCATACATAAAACGCGTGGAAGTTATAAAAAGTTAGGCGCAACGTGGCATGATTATGATACACGCACCGGTTCATGCGCAGGTTATGCGCATACGGCATGGCAGAAGAAAATTGTCATGCATCATAATCTCTTTATACTTTTGCGACTCCCATACTAATTGCAGCAACAATGGATGGTCAGATGGAGGTCTTACTTATACCTGAAAAGAGGGCGAAGTTACTTTTAGCGGAACTTGAGAGCGTAAGGAAAAAATTGAAATGCAAGATAGAACTGGATAACGAGAATGAGGTAAGGATAGAGGGCGACCCTTATGATGAATACACGGCAAGGAATGTGATAGAAGCATTCGGCAGGGGCTTTGACTTCAGTGATGCGTACAAGCTGCTTAGCGACGACTATTTCTTCAAGTATATAAGCTTGAAGGAGATGTTTAAGAGCAAAGAGCAGGCAAAGAGGATAAAGGCGCGCATAATAGGCACTGAGGGCAAGGCCAAGGAGTATATGCAGGAAGTAAGCGGTGCCCGCATAGCCGTCTACGGGAGCACCGTAGGGATAATAGGCAGGATAGACGAGGTAGAGATCGCGACAAGCGCACTACAGGTGCTGCTTGAGGGCGGAACGCATAAGAAGGCGTATAGGATAATGGAAAGCACGCGAAGGAAGAAGAGTGAGGAGTGAATGTGAATGGCAGAGGAGGTAAGTTCCGAGAAGATATTCAAGGAGTTCAAGGAGCATTCGATATCGGAGTTCTTCAGGAAGAACAGTCAGATGCTTGGCTATTCTGGAAAAGTGAGGTCGCTGACCACCATAGTCCACGAATACGTATCGAATTCCCTCGACGCTTGCGAAGAGGCAGGCATACTGCCGGATATATCGGTAGAGATAAAGGAGCTTGAGAACGGGAAATATGCCGTAGGCGTAGGAGACAACGGGCCGGGAATACCGAGCAAGATAGTGGGGAAGGCGCTGGCAACAGTCCTCGCAGGCACAAAGTTCCACAGGTATCTGCAGCAGAGGGGGCAGCAAGGAATAGGAGCATCGGGATGCACACTGTTCTCGAAAATAACCACCGGAAAGGACATACGTGTCAGGGCGATGACTGAAAGGGAGAACTACGGATGCGAAGTCACGATAGACATAATATCTAACAGGCCGCTAATATCGAATTTTGTGAAAGACGGGAGCAGGAAGGAAAGGGGCACAAGCATATATGGCGAGTTCGGAGATGTTAAGTATGAGAACAGCGATCATGGAGTGTACGAGTATCTAAAAAGGACGGCTCTCTCAAATCCGCATGCGACCATAAGACTTCTTGATCCGACAGGCAAGGAGAGCCTCTTCGTAAGGGCCACTGACGAGATGCCAAAGAAGGCAAAGGAGACAAAGCCGCACCCCCTGGGCATATCCACAAATGATCTCGTGGAGTTTGCACACAGGAGCACTGCAAAGAACGTGGGCGTATTCCTTGCCGAGGCTTTTTCAAGGGTCTCTCAGGGCAAGGTCGCTGAACTGAGGGAGATAGCAAAAGAGGTGAACTTCGATGCGGCGCCGAGGAGCCTCCGATGGAAAGATGCGGAGAGCATAGTGAATGCGTTCAAGCAGGTCAAGTGGGTCGGCCCTGAGATGGATTCGCTGTCCACAATAGGGGAGAAACAGATAGAGATAGCAATAAGGAATATATTGAATCCGAAATTCCTGAGTGTTGTTGAGAGAAAGCCCAAGGTCTTCAGGGGAGGGATACCATTCGTTGTCGAGGCAGGCATAGCGTACGGAGGTGATGCGGGAAAGCGCACCGGTGAGAAGAAGGAGGGAGAGGAGGAGGGATCGGCTTCAAACGTGGAGGGAAGCGTATTACGATTTGCGAATAAGGTGCCCCTTCTTTTTGACGGCTCTAACTGTGCCATAACAGAGGCGGTCAGGAGTATACAGTGGAAGAGGTACGGCATAGCCAGATTCGAGGAGGAGCCCGTGAGCGTGCTAATAAACATATCTAGCGTGTATGTGCCGTACTCAGGAGTAGGCAAGCAGGCTGTAGCGCAGGAGGACGAGATAATAGAGGAGATAAAGCTTGCGGCAATGGACTGCGGCAGAACCCTCCAGCGATATCTTAGTGGAATAAGAAACATGGCGGCGCAGGAATCTAAATACAAGACGATAATGAGGTACGTTGATCAGCTCTCCGGGGACCTGTCAGAGATAACTGGCAAAAGCAGCATCGAAATAAAAGCCTCGCTTAAGGCCCTCGTGGAGAGCAGGTACAAACCAGCGGAAGGCAGGCGCCTTGCGGAGGAAGAGAAGGAAAACGAAGCCGAGGCTGATGAAGGAGAAGAAGAGGCAGAGGAATAGGCAGCCGCTACCTGTATCCGCTCAGGTCAGGTTCGGTTTTTGCGCCAGGAACCTTTGCAGGCTTTAGTCGGTACCAGTTCGCATACAGCCACATGTTATAGCGATGCTGCTCATGAATGAACGTGAGCGTGAGGTATCCGAACTCGTCTTCGTGCCCCATCACTGCTATCGAATCTGCATCTGCAACTTTGCCGCCGCCGACGTATATCATCCTGACCCCCAGTTTGGCGGCGGCATCGAGAAATTGCTTGTAATCCGTTCCGCCTGCAGGCGCCCACCAGTCGACATTCGTGTAGTTTCCTGCTGGCCAACCGAAGAAGACAGCAAACCTGCTTTTGCAGTATTCCTTTATCTCGCCCAATACGGGCTTTAGATCGTCCGCCACGCCGAACTGTACCTTCCTCCATTCCGGACTGGTTTCCGCTTCCATTAAATCACTTCAATATCGGTTATAGCGCATAGCGCAATGATCATGCATTCAGAAAAGCAGCTGATCCAGATTGTTTGTATCTATCATCTTTATCGTAGAGTACGAGACGCCCATTTTGAGAAGCTCGGATTCCTCGCCATAAGAGAAATACAGCCTGTCGGTAAACTCTGCCCTCGACTCCTCGTCGAGGAATACAAGAAATGCACGCTGATCCTTGCTCATCTTTATCTTCTTCCTGCTAGTGGGCCCGGATTGTATGAATATCTGGCTCTGGGAACCGGACCTGGTGATGACCATGTCCGCATTATCGTTTGTATCGAGGTCGGTGAAGAGTATGGCATGCTCAACGCAATAGTCGCGGAGCTTGCGGAATATCACAAGGTAGGCAATGTCATGATTCGCTGCATCGACCCAGCGCTTCGGCGCGTAGTAGTTCGAGGCCGAGAGCAGCTTGCCCTGGGATACCAGCCTGTCCAGTATGTAAGCCGTGTTCTGCAGGGTTATTGCTATGGGCATATTGTTGTACCGTACGTTACCGCTTATGCCAGTCTTAACTTCCTCTGGGGTGAGCGGCATGTACCTCCAATGGAAGCGGTAATTGACAGTATCGAATATGTTGAGGATCGTGTTGGCGTCAGTCTTCGCCTCCGCCTTCTTACCCGATGAGAACTCCGGCACGTCTACGTAGTACTCGTCCCTTACCGGCGTCTTGATTATGAGATTCAGCAGAAGGATAACGAACACTGCTATCCCGAACTCGAGGTAGAACGGAGGTATAGGGCTCTTTCCGGAGTACCTTGCGGAGTAGTAGTAGGTGTAATTCAACAAGCTTACAGCAAAGGACTGCTGACCGTAGCTTATGACTGTGCCCTTCGGCAGGAGATATGAGATGAGGCCTTCCGCCACGGTGCCGTTTTCACGGTAGATGTTGTTTATGCTTGCAGTATATGGAACCCCGGAGATGTATCTGCCATTGCTCTCCGCGCTGAATACGAACGTCCCGTTCTTGAAGTTTATGGTAACCGGAGTTATGACCACTCCGGCTTCGTAGAATAGTGCAGACCCGTAAAGGGTGTCGTTTGAATCACGCAAGGACGCCACGTAATAGCCGCTTGGAAGTGCGAATGAGGTGTACTTCACAGGCACGAGCGATGCGTTGAAGAATCCCACAGGCAGGCTCTCTTTCAGGTTGAGGCTTTGATCGTATATGTCCAGATAGAAGAGCCTTGAGCCTATGTTCGGATTTGAGAGCTTTATGTACACAGGTACCACGTCTGTTGCGCCTATGACCCGCGGCATTCCCACGCTGGCACTGGCATTGTACCTGATGCTTATGGGCGCCTCTTCGTACGAGCTTCCGTTCACGTTGGATGCGGTGAATGTTAGAAGGGAGTATGAGGAATTTATGACAGCTGAAGCGGATGCGTACTGGACTGGGGAGTTTGATGCGAATACAGTTGTTATCCCGTGAGAGGTTCCATTGATGAAGACACTTCCGCTCTCCACCGGACGCATCCATGCCCTGGACGCTATTATGCGCGATATGTCGCTGGCCTCTGCGCTGGCATTGACATACGCATCGGTAGGATAATTGCTTAATGCCAGGATGGTGCCATTGCCATAGTTCGCATAGGTTACAGGGCCGATACTTGAACCGTTCATGAAGCTGAAGGTAGGCGAATTGAAGTATATTGTGCCGAACTGAAGCCTGGTTGCTGTGGCATTCTGCGGATATGCAGAAGGGGCTGTTCCTAGACCTGCGGCGCCCAGAACGTCAAGCGTCCCCTGAGGGGTGAGATATATGACTCCGTTCGTTATGCTCTTTGAGAAATTCTGCCCCACGTAGATTATAGTATCGCCTTTTTCCATGAGGCTGAGAATGGTGGCATTGTCGCTCTGGTTTGGGCTTCCGGAAGGCAGCAAAGAAGTAGGCATTATGCCCGAAGGCACTACTATGAGGGAATTGTCGGGCACGGTGCCTATGTCGAATAGACTGACCAT
Source organism: Microcaldota archaeon (assembly GCA_021827925.1). Classification (GTDB taxonomy): domain Archaea; phylum Micrarchaeota; class Micrarchaeia; order Micrarchaeales; family CABMGC01; genus JAKATZ01. Next base: position 30,914 of record JAKATZ010000024.1, read on the forward strand.
GCGCAGACTGCTCGCGTTGCGCAGCAGGCCGTACGCCTGCATGTCGGAAAGCATCGACGAGTATAACTGGAGCTCATCGAAGCATTTCTCGCACGTGCTTCCGAGATTCAGGAGGACGACGCTTTCGAAAGGGTTATTCTTGTACATGCTGAGGGTGACATTGAGCGTTGAGGAATTCGTGAGGTTGTATCTGAACGTAGCATATCCTACCGCATAACCGGAATTGTTGTAGGAGAATACACCTTTGGAGACTATGGAGTGGCTCATCGCTATTTGGCCTGACGGAGGCGCGGTCACATTAGAGGCAAGGCTCTGCAGTACCGAGATTTCATTGCGCAGGTATGCCGAGATTCCTGCCAGAAATAAGACCGCGAGAATCACGGAAACGAGTAGTATAACTTTCTTTGAAGGCATCGTACCTATCCCTTGTATTCCATCTTATTGCTCTTGAGGAGGTACTTGTCTACAAGGGACTGTATCTTCCTTGATACGATGTTTGCCTCCCCGCCGTAGTGCTTGAGTATGCGGTATATGCGGATATTCCTGTACTTTCGGTTTATCATCACGCGGTATTGCAACGAAGCACCTAGCTCTGAAGGCTCAGGTACCCCATGGATACCATCTTGTCGAGTATCTCCTCGACACGCGGCGCGGCTACGCCATGGTTCTTGGCGAACTCGTTGATGTCGATGGTATTGTTGTGCACCTCTATCCAATCTTGGACCATACCCATCAGCGAACCGTCCGAATAAGTTTGCAGCGTCTTAAGGCGCTCGCTCAGCTTCTTATTGTCATCATTCAGCTGTGCCGACTGTATAGTAAGGTTTCGGTTCGAAGAGGCGAGCTCCAGGTTGAGTCTCTTGAGCTCGCGGTACTCGCCCAGCATGACATCGTACTTATTGAATAGGGTACTGTACGGCTGCGAGAGGCCATTTATTATGTGGTCGAGGACCGAATCTATGTATTGCATGAACGTGCCCTCGCTTATATCGTACTGGTCGGATATCATCGAGATCAGGGAAGCCATGTTTTTCAGTATCACCGCTCTGCGCATGTTCTCGCTTGTATCGTGCGGTATGGAGTATATAACGCTGAGCTCATTGCCGGTTATCGAGATTATATGGAAAAGATACGGTTTCTTGTGTATGTTCCTGCTCTCTACGCGTACTATCACGAGCTCGCTGCCTTCGATTTTTGAGGAGTAGAATGGCACTCTCTTGATTTTGTCCCGTATCCCGTCCAGGCTTCCGATAAGCTTCCCGCTGAAGGAGATCTTCTCCGTCTTGGGCTCGGGCGCCGTCTCTTCTGCCACAAGTATCACATATTACTAAGAGTCTAAATCTATTTATTGCTTGCGCTTCTCTCCGAGAGAGACTGGTTCGGCTTTCCTTCGTGATATCGAACCTCTGCTGACCGAAAGTGCAGGGAGCCAGTTTATGAGAGAGAGAAGATAGAGGAGTATGATTATCATTACGCTGAAGAGCAGTGAGCCTATGCTAGGGGAGAGGAGCATGCTCACCACCAGCACAGCGACGCCAAGGATAAGGTATAGCCTCTGCCGAGATATGTATCTCTTGCGGTACTTGTTGTATTTGGGATAGCACTCTTTACAGACGACAACGCGGTTGTTCAGTCTCTTTCCGCGAACGTAGCCGTTTATTGTGCGTATCGCACGGGAAACGTTATCCTCGCGTATCTCTATGCCGTCCTTCTCCTTGCCGCATATTATGCAGTAGCTCTTCCTCCCCTGTGTCATTCGACCACCAGGGTAACGACCCTGCCGAAAGTGCTCTTTATCTTCTCCTCGTCGAGGGTATTGAATATGTCAGTTATGGTTACGTCGTCTATGCCTATGCGCCGGAGCAGGTTTGAGACTTCTGGCTGCCTAAGGCCAAGCTTCTGCAGCATACCGACAAAGGCGACTACGTTCACGTGTCTGTGCATCTTGTTCAGGGAGGATAGCATTCCTTCTATGCTGCTTTCACTGATGCCCATGGAAGTGAGCATCCTCTTCATATCTATACGGCTTATTATGAAAGTTCCGGGCAAGGCAACCACCTTACGAAGTGTATGTGAAGATTCGTGTTATTATGCTGTCAGAGACGCCCATGCTTCTCAGGAAGCTTATTATTATCTCCCTGCCTACGTTCCTTCCGGATATCGTCTGCACTAGCCATCTCACGTCGACCATCCTGTTCTTATCGTCCATGTCCTTGAATATGTCCTGGATCACCTGTGAACTCAGACCGCTCTCCACGAACTTCGAGGTAAGATCCATCTTCTCGAAGGAGTATTCCTTCTGTGTCTCGCGGGCAGCCAATTCGTCCGGATTCAGAACCTCGGCGATGGTTATCGTGTAGCTGTTCAGCGGCACCTCCCCTATTATGCGGTCTATTATGAACGTGTTGGGGAACTGCACGGAGGTGTTGAACGACATGTCAACCGCGGCCTGACCGACACCGAAGCGCGTTATCTCACGGCGTATAAACCCTGAAAAGTTTAGCGAACCCTGCAGATAGTTCATGAACTTCTCGAATCGTATCCTTAACATCACAGTGGTGCCTACGTTTGAGAATATCGCCTCGTTGATGTCGGTTGGATTCTGTGAGGCAACTATGAGTCCGAACTGATACTTTCTGCCTTCCCTTATGATCGTTATGGCATCGCTGCGTTCATCACTGGCGACCTTCCATGCCTCGTCAAGGACGACAAGCGCCTTGAGCCCGCGTGCGGCACTCCATCCTTCGGCACGCATCTTCTCCTTCAGCGTCTGCAGTATGAAAAGCGCTGCAAGGGCCCTGAATCTCTCGTCAGGTAGACTTGATAGATCGAGATCCACAAGGCCGGAGCTGGATAGCTTGCCCAGATCTATGGTGCTCTCCCTTGCAAAGTAATCTTCGCCTTCCCGGGAGAACTGCCGCAGCCGGTATATCGCATTCTCAAGTTCCGCAGGATACTCGTAGCTTCCTTCCTGCAATTTTTCATCGAGAAGACTTGCGACGTCTTTAAGCGTAGGCGCCTTACCGTCAGGTGAAGCCGGAGCGGCAAGGTTGAAGCCGGCATTGATGTACGCCTGCTCTATCGCCTCTGCAGTGAGCCTCCTCTGCTCTGGAAAACCGGATATATCGGTGAGTATGTCGAGCGAGTTCATTATCTGTTTTACCCTGTCTATGGGCTTCATGCCCGATAGATCCATTATGTTTAGGTAGTCTCCCTTCGCCAGGGATATGACAGTGCCGCCGCTCTGCTTCACCCATGCAACATATTCCCCCGCCCAGTCGATTATTATCGCATTGGTATTCCAGATATAGCTTGCGCGCGTTATGAATGTCTTGACGAAAAAGCTTTTTCCTGCCCCGGTTATCCCCACAACGGCTATGTGCGGATTTGTGAGGTTGGAGTACGTCCACGTGAAAGGCACGCTGAACAACTTTGTTATGCCCAGGAATATGGAGTTTGTGGGGTCGTTCAGAAGGAACTCCTGCGGCGGCTCCGGAGGGCGACTTAGGAAGATCCTCTTTGAAAGCTCGTTGCTCATAACATTCTGTATCCTTACAAGCGTCATGATATCTTACCCCTGGCTAAACATATAAGCATTCACTTTTGCACCTGGAAGAACTTGTTTATCTCTGCGAAATCGTACGTGCGGTAGTTGAACTTGTGCAGGTAGTACAGCTCCCTGCCGACTACGCGGCTTATGCTGAGATCGAACGCGTTGAAGAGCGTCTGCAGCTGGCTTAGCTGGTTCGCCAGTGCATCCGTGGCCTCCTTTTCGCTTATCCCGACGGCCGTGCTCTCTATGTACATTAGAGAAGTTATTGGCCTTTCGCCTCCGGATATGCGGTCTATGCGTGTCTGCATCACATTTATCTTCCTCTGAAGCTCCTGGACGGTCATCTGGCTTGGATTCGTGCCGCTCAGCTCCTTTGATAGCTGGAATGATAGAAGGCCTCTCTGGGCCTCGAGCTCTTCGCGGTAGCCCTGTAGATCCTTTGCGGCGGATATGGCATTGAACTTGAAAGGGAAGTTTATGTTCATGACCATGCGTTCCCACTTGTCAGGTGCTGATGCCATCGCCTCTTCCTCCCCAGCAACCACATTCTCAGCTGTGAATATGTATCCATAGATATTTGCAGTCAGATAACCTGTTGCGTAATGCAACCCTTTGGTGTATTTTAGTATGCAGTTTTGCGAGCTTGGTATCAGGTAATCCTTCGCTGGTATCGTGTTTATCTTGAGGATTTTCGTGAAAGCGGGGAATATTATGAAATCCGCATAGTTTATTATGAGGATAGCAAGTATGGCGAGGATGGCAAGTGCGAGCATCAGAATTCCGAAGGCGCCGTAGCTAGCGTAGTTAAGCGCCACGACAAGCACGGCAGCTAATGACGCCCCGAGATAGAGTATGGTTGATTCGTCCATCATATCCCCTCTTCGATTGTCTTCTGCCGCAGGCGTTCGCTCACCGTTTCCACAGGTATCATGTAATCTGGCTCTGTGAAGTTTAGCATCTCGGATCCAGTGGCTATTGATGCGTTTACCCCAAGAGTGGCACTGATGCCTGCGGCGAGCTCTTCTGCCTGCTGAACCGCTATGTTTACCGCCTCCTCGTCGCTCCCGCCCATCGCAGTTAGCATTGCGTACGTAAACAGTGATTGCGAGTGCACTTCACTGACATTGTTCAGTAGGTTGCGCCACATCGTAACCTCTCCCCTTATGCGCTCTGAAACGCTCTTCGGCACCCCTTTTTTCGCCTCGCTCTCAGCGTATCTCTCTCCGGCCTCATTGAGCTTGTTCCTTATGCTGTTGATATAATCGTCCTTGTTTATCACATAGAGCTGGGAGGAGATCTTGACGGGGGATTTTGTTAGGGCGAGTATCCTGCTGAAGAGTCTGGCAAAATCCGCTTTCTCCGCTGCGCTCATCTCGGTGGAGGATCTGTACACGGGAATCTTTATGAAAACTGAAGCGTAGGAGTTAGAACCTTCCTTCACTATCAGGGCATTGCCAGAAGGCGCCATGTAGAAAGGATCATCGGCGCTGAGAACCATGGCTCTGCCTTTCATGCGCAGCGCAGGCAGTACAAGATATGAATAGTACTTGGTTGAGAATGCCACAACTGCTAGAAGAAGCGAGAGTATCCCGAATGCCACGTTTGCAAGTGGATAAGGTGTAGTGGATGCGACAAACGCGAACAGCAGGGCCGCGCCTATAAATATCACGAATATCAATAGCTGCGAATTGGTTGGCAGTGTAGCACCTTCCTGTATGATCTCTGAATGGTAGGAGCATCCTTTTATACTTTTATACAGCAAAAGCGCGCATCCTGCCGGAGAGCTGCGTCATCCCGCCTATGAATTCTGCAATCTGGCCTATGATAAGGTAGGTCACGCCGAGTATGAGCGCAGGATAGAAGAGCACAGAGAGCCAGTAGTCGCCCATGCTCGCCTGTATTCCGTCCAGGCCTTTCGTCACCAGGTTGGATGATGGCGAAGCAGCACCGAATATCGCGCCGCTCGTACCGCCGTACTGCTGCAGCTCGCTGCTTGCAATGACAGCCTGCTGCATCAGCTTAGGAGCTGTGGAGATTTCAGCGAAAGAAAATAGGACGGGCATCACGAAATAGAAGCCTATTGCTACGGCTATCATTATTCCCCCCAGGCCGCGGGTGGGAAGCACTGTGCGGAAGATCACCCCAGGTATGAGGAAAACTGGTATTGCCATGTAAGAGAACAATAAGATCAGATAGAATTCACCGTAAAGCAGCATTATGCCGTCGAGCTGCAAGTCGACAATGGCCCATGCCGGCGTATAGAAATACCATGTGGCCAGATACGCGAGCGGCTCTGTTATCGGTCTTATGCATAGGGGCAGGCATATCTCTGTCCTTATGCTTGTGTAGAACCTTACGGCTATTATTACCCTGAAGAGCTGATATACGCTGTTCTGCTCTGCGTTTATTGTATTGCTTATGTAGGTGAGGGACGAGGTATAAGGATTCCCGCTAAGCACGAAGCTTGGGAGCAGGCCGAATATTATGCCGGCAATAGTGAGGAACATTATGACTATTATCGCGCTTGCCAGGGCTTCGTACATCTCCCCTATGCCGAACGTTCTCAGGCGCTCATTGCGCAGGACTGTGCCCATAACGAAGATAAGTATGGCGATGAAGAAAGAGAGGAGCACCGCAAGGAAGGCGAGAGGCTCCCACTTTGTCCAGTTGGAGATCAGGGCCTGGTTTATCGACTGGGCGCCTTTCTGGCAGTACCATGGGGAGACTGCGTTTACTATCCCCGTCTTTGCGCAGTATTCATATAGAGGCACGGCTGCGCCTGCTGCTGCCATGGTGCCGAAGACCAGAAGCGCGCACAGTATAAGAAATTTTTTCCTCTCCGTTTGTATCACCTGAGTATTCCGGTCAGCATGGACAGGAAGTCCATGCGCTCGCCTATTGCCTGCGAGAAATCAATTATGAAAGTATCTACTATTATAAAGTTCAGTAGAGGCACAAAGACCAGCCCTATTATGATCAGCCCAAGATAAGTCATTACCGAGCCCATGTATACGGATAATGCATTCACGCCTATTGCTGCAGGGCACAGCGTGATGTCTATGATGCATGCTGCAACTTCCAGCGGAGACTGCGGAATTAGTGAGTTAGGAAGCAGGAGGATTCCTGCTTTCGCAGCTGCAGGGAATACTTGGTTAAGTCCATAATCTATGAATCCGTAGGTCATGCTTACCATGAGCGGATATATGAGGCCTATGCCTAGCGCAAATGCTATCATTGAGCCGCCGAATGTGCGCGTTATACCAAATGTTCTGGCTATCAGTCCCAGGGCCATGAATATTGAGAATATAAGCACGGATGCCGAAAGCAGGACCAGCTGCACCTGATTCAGTATCATCATGCCATAAATGAATGCTATCGCAGGGCCGCTGTATTTGTAAACAGTGTTGGCAGGCAGCAGGGATATTGCCTTCGATCCTAGTGTGAATGAAAACAGTGCAGAGAATCCGGTGGGAACCCCGCTGGCAAGCTTTGAACTTAGGGAGAAGTCTAAAGAAGGAATCAACGAGGATACAAGAAGTGCGTAATAGAGATAGGAGTTAGCCTCACTGGTGAATACGTTGAAGGTGTACATGTCACATATGCCGAGTGAGTAGAAATTATTAGGAGTAACTCCGGAGGGATTCGATGCCTGTGGTACTGTAGGGTTTCCAGGAGTCGGAGAGCATTGAGGAGGCACTAGTCCGCCTATTACCAAGGCAGGAACAGGATTGGCAGTGCAGAGGACTGTCGAAAAGGAGGCAAATATCAGTATCAGCACTATGGAGAGAAGGACTTCGTATATCTTTATCCTCGTCCATGTGCGGATATCGCTCCTGCCAACAAAAGGGCTCAGCCCATAAACAACGGAAAGAACGGCTATGACAGCAAACACAGCAAGGACAACTACAGGAAACCAGGAGGTGTAAGGAGAAGTTAGGAAAGCGCTGACGCTGCTGGTGCAAGCGTTGACAATGCTAAGCATGAAAGGCAGCATCACACGGTAGTAAAGGAACTCTTCCATTCAGATCAACTTGTTCATGAGCTTGCCGCTTTGCAGTGAAGGCGCGCCGAGTAGATCGCCGACCATCTCAAGCATGTCGTATGCCACTACAAACGCTATTCCGAAGCCGAGTACCTCTAGCGCGGAATCCGCAGCTCCTTGTGCAAATATCTGCAGTGTTATTATAAACGCATTACCCATAGCGACATTTGCCCCGCCTGGAGCTAGAAGCGAGAGCATCGCGGCGCCTAACTGATATATCCTACCGAGGGTTATTGAACCTGCGTCACCAGTGCAGAAAGCGATCTTTTGGGTTGAACTATTGCATACCGTGTTTTGTGATATCGTACTAGGAGTAGGCGCCAATGCAAGGAATGGGAACAATATTGAGGGGAATATTATGAAGAAAGATATGAAAAGAGCTATGAGTGATCCTCCCGCAGGCCTTGTCCATGGCAATGACCTGAGCACAAGGCCGACGTAAAGAAAGAGGGGGAAGAGGAAGTAGAAGATGTAAAGCAGAAAGATCACGCCAATCCCCAGAAATAGGAAGAGGAAGATTATTGCGGTCTGCAGGAACGTCACAGAGACCATAGGGCCTATGCCTTCAAAAGGCTGCACTGTGCCCTGTGGGATATAGTTTGATAGCGGACCCCCAACGGAGAACGAGAAGTATGAGTTTTGAACTATCTCGAATGGTATCAGGAGTGCGAAGGTGCCGATTATGCTGAATAAGGATGGCGTGACCTGACTGTTCATTATATTAGTACAGAGCGAAGAGTAGAGAGCAGTGACTCCGGAGCCTTCCGTTATGTGCGTTGTTGTAACCCCCAAGGCATCCGTGATATTTGAGAAAAAATTGAGTGTGCTGTAGGCAAACGAGAGGCTTGCTGTGATCACAACCACTATTATTATGTTCAGTATCTGCTCCATGTATTCTGCCCTAACGAATGCCACGAGCTTGTGTATCCCGAAAGCCGCGCCTATCGCATACACCACAGATAGCACGATGAGAACCATTGTTACTATCAGCATTGAGAGGTCTATCAGATGCGAGTATATCAAGGTGGAGCCAGCGGGGTTGAAGCTGTTTGTGACGATGTTGGGATTCGTATTTGCGAAGAGGGTATCGCAATATCCAGCAGATGCAGCGTTTACAAGGAAGAAAGATAGCATTGAGAATAGGGATATTGCAAGGAAGGCGCGCCTGCGTACCGTACTGTGAACTGCTTCGCGCTCACGGGCCGGCTTTCCGAAGTCCATATTAACAGTTCTTCTTTCTTTCATATAAGCCTACCTAGTCCTAGAAGGAAGGTGTCTCCTCCGAAAAGCGAGGATAGACCTTTCAGGCTTGCAAGCGTCAGCAGGATGTTGAGGATCGGGAGCACAATTCCGATCACAGATATTATCCCGTACATCTGCTCAAGACCGAATAACGTGTTTATGACCTCTTTCGGATCGCAACCGAGATTATACGTGAGAAACTTGGGTGCACTCTGATATACATTTCCAATCAGTGCCGTAAGTGCAAGGTACTGACTGTATCCAGGTACAAGGTATGAACCAGCATCCAGAAGTTCCTGCTGCAGAAGGTTGCTCCCTCCGCTAGAGCCGAATGGTATCGGCCAGCAGCCGTAGTAGTTTATTATGGATTCAGCGTTTGGAAATACGTAGAAGTTTATGTTCTTGGCGTAGTCCACACACGGTGTTCCTTTGTCAGTAAACCGAGGGCAGCTGCTGTCCCCAGGAGGCGTGCCGTTCAGATATAGGACAGGTATGACAGAAGGAGATGATGGCGATGGAGGAGAGCCGAGTATGGATGTGGTTGGCGCACCGGTTATTGGCATCCTGCTGCATGAGCCCGTAGTAGGACAGGTCAGCGAAACGTACTCGAACAGGTAGATGGTAGGGTAGATTATCACTGAGGCAAGGGCTATCGCTATCAGAAGGCCTCCGAGCCGGCGCGTTAGAAATGAGGCGCGCAGTATCACGCCTGCTGCTAACAGATACGGCCATGCGAAGAGCGCGAAGAGTATGGCCAGAAGCTGTATTTGGAACATGTAGAACATCATTGTTGCCTGGGTGAGCACCGAAAACATTACCCCTCTGAACACAGTGTAAGCAGAATACGGCAGATAGGCTATCATCACCTGCCAGGTGTCAGGTATCTGGCTAGTCCCAGACGCCTGCAGATTCTGCACACCATTCTGTAGACAGAAGAGCTCAGGGAGGCAAGCGCCGCTTATTGGCTGCAGGGCGGAAAGATAGTTTGTATATCCCTCGAAGATGTAGACTGCGTTTATGTTCTCGGATATCTGCTCGGTAAGATTCGCGGTTATTAGATAGGTTGATGCAAGTCCGTAATCGAGATTGGCGGTCGCATCTGTCTTGCCGGCCTTGCTTATCAGACTCGAACATATGGTGTTTGTAGGAGTAACGGTAGACGGTGAGACGAGGGTTGGCGGCTCTATGTTGCCTACCAGCAGTATGTTGGCATTGTCGAGCTGACCACATATTTTGTTCACATTGCCTTGTGGTAAAGAAGAAAGTACGGCATAGAAAGTACTGCCATAGAAGTTCAGAACCATGAGTATTATTATGACCATTGCAACAGTACCTAGTGCCTGGCTGTATTCACTTATCGCATTTGCCTTTATGCGGCGGTTGTTCAGCAGATATCCTATTATGTAGTATATCAGCGTTATGCCTACTCCCAGAAGCGAAGCAAGAAGCACAAGTGGGAGCCAGCTGTTTAGCACAGATACACTCGTTTCTACGGTTGGAGCTGCCGCGTGAAGTGAAGCGAAAAATACTGCAGATGTTACTGCCGCAAGATAGAGGCATAGTGAGCGTCGCATTCATGCACCCCAGAAAGGACCTACGCCAATTATCGAAGACAATGAGTTGAGTCCCTTCGTGAACCCTATCGCAAATCCCACAGTCATCGCAAGATCTAACGCTATTAATACAATTCCCTCGAAGAAGTACGCGCCGACATCAGGCACGAATGAATTTATGATGTCAGGAAGATCAAAGAAACCTTTTATCAGGTTGATGTAGAATCCTGTTGTGCCGCTTTGCGCATATGAAAAGTAGTAGTTGAAGGGTACGCTGAGAGTTCCGTACCCGAATATGTTGGGAGCCTGGTTTGACGAGAAGAGGCTACTGACAGGTATGTTTGAAATCGGATATTTGCCAAGGTAAGCCGAGTAAGGATTGCATACTGTCCCTTTGTTTGTGCAGTAGAGCCAGCCAGTTATGTAATAATTCATGGATATGGTCATGGGAAAAATGAAATATAAGGCTATGGCAAGGGCTATCACAGAATTTGCAGCCTCGCGGAGCCTGGGTCCCGAAAAGCTTATCGATCTTAGTATGACCGCAGTGGGTATCAGGGTTATTAGGGCAAATTGTTCTATTAGGGGCATGATGAAATACAGCGAGAAGAGTATACCGAAGGTAAGCATGATTATGCCAGTGAAAACTCCTGAAAACGTTGTAGCATAATCGTAGGCTATATAGACCAGCTCGCTGCCAGGCGACACGCCGAGGGAAAAGAAGGGCGTTGGTATCGAGAAGGAGGTGACTATGTTTGCAATTGCGCTGTCTAGATTTCCATCTATTATGAATGATATTCCCTCGGACCACACATTGGTTGCAAGTCCTATGCCCTTCGAGTATAGAAGATTATGCAGGTAGAGATGGGCAAACTGGTAAGGATCGAACTGCGCAGAGTTGCCAGTAAGCAGCGCTGCGGTACTGCACATGGGAAGTGCGAAGGTTATCAATGAGACCACGAGAAGCATGCTTATCACACCCTGCACGAGCTCGTACCTGACAACTCCCCTCAGCCTTTCCCTTGTGGCTATTGGAAGGACACTCCCTACTGCATATATGAATGAAGAGATGGCCATCGTTGCTAACACTATAAGGGCTGTTGCTTCGATCCACTGTGGCCGGTATATTGCGCCGAACGTGCAGGTGGACTGGAAGAGTGAGGTTACGGCGAAGAAAAAATCCATCATTCACACCAGCTTCAGCTTGCCGCCTATCTGCAGGCGTATCGTGCCGCCGAGCATCCTCGCGATGTTGTCTGTCATAGGGAATGCGATTATCGCGTCCAGAATGAACAGGAAGTAAGTCTGCAGCATTATGTAGATGTTGTTTTGTATGACGAAGTTCATTGCAGGATAGGGATTGTAGATTGACTCGAATGCAATATTGTTTGTAACACCAACTATCAGAAGAGGATTTGAGGGAATCCCGGAAGGAGAGCATCCGTGCGAGGTTAGGAAGTTGAATACCTTGTTAAGGATTGTGGGAGAGTAGGTACTGCACGAATAAGCCGGAAGGTCTGTCGGCATCATGTTCGCCGCGCCAAGTACGTTTGAAAAATAATTGGATACAGGGGTGTTGAGAATGATTAGCAAGGAAGGCCAGATGATACTAATGCCTATCCCAAAAGCTATAAGTGTGCCGCCTATGCCCCTTATGAATGGGAATGCGCGCATAATCAAGCCCATAGGTATGAGAACAAGCAGGCCGATGCGTATCAGAAGAGGCAGGAGTACTATCTGGCCTATGAATACGGCCATCGCTGGCGTTTCGAGAAAAACCAATGCATCATTAAACACGGATACAAGCTGTACGTGATATATGAAATCGGATTGAAGGAAGAAATTCCCGAATATGATGAAGGATACCATTGACCTGAAGACTGGTATGAAATCAAGGGCCGCTGGAAGCGGAACAGGAGGTACAGGAATCCCAGGAAAGACAAATGAAAGACCGGAATACACCCCGTTTCCAGCAAGTCCGTTGTTTTTCGTGCCGCTGAAAAGGGAACCTATGCTTGTAAGCTGGCTTGTGAAACCGCCGCCTCCGCCCAGCCCTCCTTTGAATAACCCGAATGAGAGGAAAAGGGAGATCATGTGCTTTATTCCGTACTCTATCTCACCCTCGGTGTTGCAAAGATATACCTCTGAGCCGTAAGTAAGCAGATCTGCATTGGCTATATAGGTAGGGGTTCCTGCGCGCAGGGAAGCGCGACCTGAAGCGGGTATGTTATTGCCAGCAGTTATCACGGCTATGTTGCCTATCAACGTGACTACTGAGAATATAGCTGCTACGAGCATCACAGACTTTGCGAACTCCCAGTACTCATTGCCCAACCAACCGGAGATGCCCGCCGAGGGAAATAGCTTGCTCAGTATGTACCCTATGACTATCACATCGAAGGATATGAAAAGTGCGATTATGGATATGCCTATTGAAATCGCAGGGATCTTGAAGCCCAAGCCTATGTTGTTTGCTATGTTCCCGGGCTGACACTGACTGAGGCTTGATAGCGTAACAGAAGGAGCTGCGTTTAGTGTGCAGAGCATCATGAGAGAAGCTAGCAGCAGGAGGATGCCATGCCTTAAAGAGGGCATGTATTCTTCTTGACATCAACAGCTATAAATAAGGCGCGCATTACACACTGCATGCTCTGCTAGGTAAGGGGTGTGCTGTGGGTGCGCATACGGTAGTGGAAGAGACGCATTCTGGTGATCCCGCCTCCTGCATTCATTTCGGCTACGGGCTCGCCTCCTTCTAGCCATATCCTTCCGGTAGGTTTCAGTATAACCTGTCCTTTGCGTGGCCCTTCTGTTTCGCGCAGTATCTTGCCTTCGGCATTCATCATTGGCGCTATGACGAATGCTCTGCGTGGATTGAAGGAAACGCCGATCCGCATCTGAGTCCCTGGAAAAAGGCCGTGCCGGAGTTCAGCATGCTCGAATTCACCAGTAGTGACTACCCTACCCAGGGAACGGCCGTAAAACTGCGTTGTACGCGAGAGCCTGATGTGCCTTAGCTCGGTAAGCCGGCGTTGCAGCTGGTCGATGTGATCACTGTGCATCGCAGCGATGCTGTCTTCGCCTGAGGAGATGGCATTATTCCATGCCATTCTTGCGGCGCTCATCTGCCTCTGAAGAAGCGCTTGCTGCCTGTTGAAATCCCTAACCTCAAGAGTGCGCTCCCATTTATCCGCTATATCGCCCCACATCCTTGCATGGTAATTAAGCGCACGTTTTTCCGCACCTTCGAATGAGGATCTCGCCGTCTCAATGCCTCCTATTATTCTCCGCATTCTCGCAGCGTATCTTCTTCTCTGGCGCTCGGTTCGTGCATTCATGAAGCCTTGATAAGCCCTATCCCGCCTATCATATAACCTTCCAAGGTATTGCATTCTGCGTTGCTTATATACAGCAAAATGGTATCTGAGGTCCGCCTCGGCTCGCTTGCTTTGCGAGCCCTCGAATAACGTGCTTGTCGTACTCCTGAACGCTTGACTTGTTTCCCTTCTTCTCCCCCACTCTGCCTTCGCCGCGGAGATCCTCTGGCCTTTGCGCGCACGAATGCTGCTCCTTATCGGATTGTATATCACAGCCCAGCCGGAGGCGTTTTGCCTTCTCATACCAGGCCAATTTAGCGGATTGAATCTCGAGAACCTAGTACTTGCGCCTCCTGCAGGGCCCTGTGGAATTCCATGCGGAGAGCTTGGCGCGCCGCTTGGAAGGGCAGAGGCCGGCGCCGCGCCTGCGGCTGCAGCCGCAAGTGCAACTTCAGAGGTAGGTATTGTGCTAGGACCTGAGGGTGGGCTACCTGCACCTGTGCCTCCGCTGCCGGACTTTCTGCCGAACGTCCAGCCGCTTTTGGCTCCCACAGTCCTCCTCAGGTTGGGATCGAGTATCGTCCTGAAAGGAAATGCAGACTTGCCGGAAAGGTTGCCCTTTGAGCTGGGAGTTATGCCTGCCAGCGTCGCTATTCCGAATATCGCGAATATGTTGAAGCCGCGCGTTGCGCCTGCAGCGGCGAGTATGAGTATCGCTATTATGAACAGAGGTATGAATGCGTTAATCGAGCCTATCGAGAGCAATATGTACAGCAACGTTGCCAGCAGCATCGCGTTTCCCTATTGGGAATAGCCGTTTATGATTTATATAGTTTGGCACGCGGAGCAGAAACCTGAGGGGGAGGTGCGCAGCGCGTGAGCCCTATACAGAAACGGATAGATTTATAAATGAGAAGCAGCATATACTAATTACGTAGTAAGGCTTAAGCTGAAAGGCAGACGGCTGATCCTACAGAGGAAAACAAAATGTCCAGAGAATTTGGAGAAGAAGAAGGAAGGGGAGATAGGAGATCGGGAATGAAGCCGAACTATTTCTTGCCGAAGCCAGTGAAAGTTGGCGACGAGGTAGAGCTCACTATAGAAGCAACAGCTTCGAAGGGAGACGGTATAGCAAAGAGGGAAGGCTACGTTATCTTTGTAAAGGATGCGAAGCCTGGCGACACCGTCAAGGTCAGGATAACCGACGTGAGAGCCAAGTTTGCTATAGGAGAGCTTCTCAGCGCATAAATACAGTGCGTGAAGGGAAACACAGTAGTTATTTGAATATTCTTTTATTCTATTTCTGATTGTTTTTTAGTTGTTAGCAGAGCTTAGTTTAACCTGTAGGGAGCGAATCCGGCAGTCGCATATAAAATAGTTCTCATCCAATGGCGTAACGGTGTTGAAAATGGGAAAGTACGAAGTTCCACAGCTGCCTTATAGTTACGGTGCTTTAGAGCCGTATATATCGGAACAGATAATGAAGCTGCATCATGACAAACATCATGTGGCATACGTTAACGGCGCGAACGCTGCGCTGGAGAAGCTCGAAAAGGCAAGGAAAGGGGAGGCGCAGGTAGATATAAGGGCGGTTTTGAGGGATTATAGCTTTAATTTCGGCGGGCACAAGTTGCACAGCCTCTTCTGGCCGAATATGGCGCCTTCTGGGAAGGGCGGCGGCGGCCCGGGCGGCAGGATTGCCGACAAGATTAATGCGAGCTTTGGCAGCCTTGAAAAGTTCAAGGCCCAGTTCAGCGATGCTGCCAAGACGGTGGAGGGAAGCGGATGGGCACTCCTCCTTTACGACGATGAGACGGACCAGCTTGTACTTACGCAGATAGAGAAGCAGAACTTCATGCATCTAGCAGGGTTGCCGATACTCCTAGGCCTTGATGTGTGGGAACACGCATACTACCTGCAGTACTGGAACGACAGAGGCAAGTATGTGGATGCATGGTGGAACGTAGTGAACTGGGACGACGTGGAGAACAGGTTCGGCAAGGCAACACAGTGAGAAGCACATGTGCAAAAAGCAGGGAGCCCAGGAACAGACTCGCCTGCCTAATGCCATGTCTTGAAAATCGCGCAGTAGTATGCAGTTAAAAAGCTTAGGCATGCTACCGGATAGGCCTATATATCAAGAATCACTTGATACTGCTTGACAGTGTTGCGATGTCACTCTTAAGCAAAAATCACGCATGCGAGCCACGGCACCGGGAGATGGTACAAGCCGCGGGTGGAGATGCGGAGGAGGCGCTGAGGGGAGCTGTACGGAAAGCCGCAGGGAATGGTATTATTGGAGCGATGAGGACTACGGCTTCGATGCTTTGCAGTAGCCTGGAAATTGCAATGAAATCAGAAGCAATCACAGTAGGGCTTGCCGCAACGCTCTTCTGGATGAGCCAGAATAACGTGTGGCAAGTGCCTGGCATATCGCCGAACTGGGGAGGCTACGTCGCAAGAACGGATCCCGCGAAACAGAAGGAGGAGATAACATCGGCCAGCGCAGCGTTTACGGTGCCGCCTGTGAAAGGAGGCGATTTCTCTCAGTGGGTTGGGATAAGCTCTACGTTAGGCACCGGGGAGATAGTGCAGGCAGGAGTTGTGGCGTTCGCATTTAACAAAGGAGTTGTGTACCTCGCATTCGCAGAAGACTTCCCCCACAGGATAGAACCGCTAGGCGCAGTGATGCCTGGAGATGAAATATCAGTAAATATCGCGCTTAAGGAGAACAAGTGGAATGTCACACTGTCTGATACAAACGGCAGAGGCCCCGGAAATGCTTCTTTCAAGGCTTCTTTTGAGAAGGATTCGCAGCTAAGGTATGCAGAGTGGATTGTGGAGCCGCAGACTATATGCACAGGAGGGCCGCAGACGTGCGTGATAGAAAAGCTCGGAGATTTTGGCGTAGCAAGGTTTTCGAGCGCGGGGTTCTGGATAGATGGAACCGCAGGTAAGATTGATCACGCTTCTATGCGCCCCGTGGTGCTTGCCGAACCTGTGATCGCAGGAGATGGGAGCCTCTCCGTGTTAATGGGCCTCTCGTCATTGATTCGGAACGGGGACGGATTCGCTGTAACATACAGCAAGACCACGCTGTTTGAACCCGAACGGCAGAAGGCATGAATGCGACGCAGGAGATGCATGCCTGGCAGCGATGGAATTCTTGGCATCGGCTTCTACGAATGCGCTATTTGGGATTGCAGGCAGGCCTTGAAATGGAGATTAGTCTTTGACAAGAGATATCCCTATCCTGGTGCCCATCCTCTGCATGAAACCCATCGAGATCAGAGCGAGCCCCATAGGCTCTATGTACCTTGAGGTCCTCAGGGGACCTACGTCTACAGGCTCAAAACCTATGTCCTTGCCTATGCCCTCTACGATGCCCTTTGCACTCTTGTCGTCGCCTGCGATAAAAAGGGTCAACTTGTGCGCCCCTATACTGCCTGAGCCCATGTTCTCTGCGAATACAGTATTGAATGCCTTGACAACCTTCGCCCCAGGGAGCATCTTCGAAAGCTCTTCTGCGGCAGAGGACGAGAAGCCTACTGCCTGTGCGCCGGATTCGTCAAGAGGATTCGATACGTCTATGACAACCTTGCCCTTGAGGTTCTCCTTTCCCGCTTTCTCGACAACTTCGCGCATTGCACGATAAGGGACTGCTGCTATAACAACGTCTGCCCATTTCGCAGCGTCGCTTAGATGCAGCACCTCTGCGCCGTTAACTTTCGATGGGATTGGATTTCTGGATCCGAACTTAACTTCGTGCTTCTTTGAAAGGCCCTTCCAGAGTGCCTTGCCCACGTTTCCCGTGCCCAGTATGGCGATTTTCATGAAACCATCCAGGTTCATTCTCTGTGGGGGCATATTTATGCCTATGCCAGGCACGCTTGCTCTAGGGTAAACTGGGGGTTTCTTTTAGTATACATCAGAGGAAATGGTGCGAGCGCCGGGATTTGAACCCGGGTTCTTGACTTGGCAAGCCAAAGTCCTACCAGGCTAGACTACACTCGCAAACTATCGAGTGGATATATCGCTGCAATAGTATATATTGCTTGCGCTGTCAAATTCGCGCTTTATGCTAGAGTCGTGAAGCGGCGCTTGCCTTCAAGCAGATATTCGGAAGGTCTATATTGTTTATGAGCTCCGTAATTGTCATGGAATTCCTTGAGTTGGGAAAAAGCGGGGAGAAGATACCCGTTCTTGGGCAAGGGACATGGAAGCTTGGCCTAGACAGGGAGAAGGAAAAGGAAGCCCTACTTGCAGGCATCGAGAATGGCATGACGCTCATAGATACCGCAGAGATGTACGGTACGGAGGACATAGCGGGGGAAGCGGCAAGGGGGAGGGAGGGATTGTTCATAGCCACAAAGGTATCTCCCAGCCATTTCCATTATGCGGATGTGATTAAGTCATGCAATGCAAGCCTTGAAAGGCTGGGCATTGGATGCATAGACCTGTACCAACTGCACTGGCCCAACTCGTCGGTGCGTATCAAGGAGACAATGGAAGCGATGGAGAAGCTTGTCGAAGATGGCAAGATCAGACATATAGGCGTTAGCAACTTCTCGGTTAGAGAGATGGAGGAAGCGATGGGTGTGATGAAAAGAAACGAGATAGCATCAAATCAGATCGAGTACAGCGTAATCTCGAGGAGGGCGGAGAAGGAAGGCATAACGGATTTCTGCAGGAAGAACAGGATAACGGTAATTGCGTACAGCCCGCTGGGCAGGGGGAGCGTGCTTAGCATGAAGGGAGATGGACTTAACGCCGCGCTTGAGGAGATAGGCGGCGCGCACGGCAAGAGCAGGGCCCAGGTGGCGCTGAATTGGCTGGTATCAAAGGGAAATACGGTAGCTATACCAAAGGCAGGGAGCATGTCCCATGCGATAGAGAATTCTGGGGGCGCGGGATGGAGAATGGAAAGGGAAGAAGAGGAGAGGATAGATGGTTTTTTATGAATGGGGACAGCAGGGGCATGGCAAGGCTCCTGAATCCCTTCACAAAAAGGACTGCCTCATTCTGGGCGGAGCTTCTCTCAAGAAGGGAGGCGAAGCGGCAGGAGATTCTGAAGTCCGGGAAGAATTCGGAAAAGGATATATAGATTTTGAGATGCTGATCTGTAGGGATTGCGATGAGGATCTCTGCAAAGATAGCGATATACATTTTTGTAATACTGTTAATATTCCTCTTCGGGACCTTCGGCACATACGTGCTGGGGCACTACGACAACGGTTTCAACGTAAGAATCAATTCGTTGATAGATGCGGCATACTTCACAGTGATAACAGTATCGACAGTAGGATACGGGGATATTTATCCGGTAAGCAGGACGGCGAAGATATTCGTCATGGTGCTGGTGGTAGTAGGGCTTGGCGTATTCCTGAGCGCCGTCAGCGTGCTTTCGAGTGATTTTGTGACTGAGAGAATAGAGAGGATTTCAGGCAGACCTTCTTCGATAGAAAGAAGGTTGCTAAAGAATCATGTTGTGCTGATTGGAGCAGACACTGTGAATGCGAACCTTGCGGAAAGGCTCAAATCGAAGAACATAAAGTTTGTGATGATAACCGCGGATAAGAGCACAATGGAGAGCCTTAGGGACAAGGGCTACAGGGCTTACATAGCTGACGAGACTGACGAGAGGGATATGATGCTATTCGAACTCGGGAAGGCGAAATCGATCGTGCTAGACATGCGCGACAAGTCAAGGATGGTGTATGCAGTGCTAGTTGTAAGGAACCTTGCCAAGGATTCCAGGATAGTGATAGTTGCACATAACAAGGAAGAGGAGAGGAACGCAAGGAAGCTCGGCGCAGGGATAGGGATAATAAACCCTGCAAACCTCGCGTCGGAGATACTTTCGAAAAAGATAATGGAGCTCAAAGCATAGAAGGAGGGAGAGATTGTTGCAGGCATTATTGCTTAGGATAAACAGCAAGGACCCAGAGAGCACGAGAATACGCATAGCTGCATCCGCGATAAGGAGAGGAGGCATTGTTGTTTTCCCGACGGAGACTGTTTACGGCATAGGTGCCAACGCTCTTGACCGGAAGGCGTGCGAAGGAATATTCAGGGCAAAGGGCAGGGAGAGGGACAACCCGCTAATCGTGCACGTGGAGGGTATGGCGATGGCGGAGCGCATAGCGCTTGTGCCTGAAAAGTACAGGAAGTTTATAGAAAAGACGTGGCCGGGACCAGTGACATTCGTAATGAGGGCAAGGAGCGCCTTGCCCAAGGTCGTCACTGCCGGCAGAAAGACAGTCGCGGTGCGCATGCCTGCTAACAGGATAGCGTTGGCACTCATAAGGGAGAGCGGCGTACCGATAGCTGCGCCGAGTGCGAACAAGTCAAAGATGCCCTCGTCGACTTCGGCGGCGCATTCGATGAGATACTTCGGCGAGACTGCAGATGTCATAATAGACGGGGGGAAAGCGCGCATAGGACTTGAATCGACGGTTGTTGACCTTCGCAGCTTCTCGCTGCTCAGGCCAGGCGCTATGACTGCCGAGAGGATCGAGCGCGTGTTTGGGAGAAAATTGAATATGCTGCACGAAAAGAAAGTAAGGAGTGGCAGAGCGCCGCCCAGCCCAGGCATGAAATACAAGCACTATGCGCCGGAAAAGCCGCTCTTCCTGTTTGAGGGCAGGGCTGCTGCGCTTGCTCCAATTCTGAAGAAAACAGGCAGGAAGGCCGCATTCATAGGCTCTTCCGAGTCGTGCATGAAGCTGCACGGCATTGCGGTGTGCATCAGCTTAGGAAGCGCGAGGAGCCAGGCGGCGGTAGCAAGGAATCTCTTCGATGCACTGATTAAAGTTGATAGCGTAGGCGCGGAGTTCGCAGTTATAGAGTCTTTCGGGGAGAGAGGCATCGGTCTCGCAATAATGAACAGGATAAGGAAGGCTTCAGACAACAAATCTTTCAGAAGCATGAAGGAGCTTGAGGCCCTGCTTTCGCAGGCAGGGTACTGATTTAGGCGCACACACGTCAGCCGCCCCTCCTGAAAAGCCTTGAGATGAATGAGAAAAATCCCTGCGAGACTGCTTCCTTTGAGCCTATGCCTGTGCGAGTGACGTACTTAATGCTCATGTCATGTATGGCCCTCGAGAACTTTGAGCGGCGCCTGAGATATGCAGGTATGTGCGATGCCACGCTGATTGGCACGCTCTCGTCTTCTGGAAGCGCTGCGAACAGGTTATCCTTGCATACTTCCTCTATTTCCTTGAGGCTAAGTTCGTACCGCTTGTATCTGAGCCTGTTCGCAACGAAGATCTTTGCTATCCGCGATCTCTCGTATATGTGTGCAAGCCTGACGGCGCTCACGCATGCGGACATTTCAGGAGTCAGGAGTATGAGAGCTTCTGTGTTAGAATCTATGTTGAGATACTTTAATATCCCAGTGGAAACCGGGCCAGGATATGTGTCTATGATATTGAAGTCGTAATTGGAACTCGTTATCTTCCGGTATACGTAGGAGATGTTCCTGAAGCTGGATTGATCCGGATCCTTCCCTGTTATCTCTCCGGGAAGCACGTGAAGCCCTGTCGGCCCGTGTATAGTTACTGCGCTCTCAAGGCTTGCTTTGCCGGACATTACGGCGCGTATGCCAATGTTTGCATCAGCGAGACCCATTTGGAAACCTACGCTGGGATTATAGAAGTCCATATCGGTCAGTAGGGTACGGTAACCCTGCATCCTTAGAGCGACCGCGAGATTGACAGCGACAGTTGTTTTTCCCACACCTCCTTTCTGCGAGGAGATTATAAGGTTATACGTTTTGTTCATCGCCGCCGCTCCTTTTGATCTGCTCGCGGATTCTTACGAGCTCTTCGGCCCTGCGTTTCTGGTAACGAGGCCTGCCTGACCTTATCCTGAGCAGTATTAATCCTACCAGAAATATTATAAATATGGATAGACCCACCTCAAGCTCTAATAAGCCTATGTTTATCTGGTAGGTGTTTGGAGGTATCTGCTGCGGAATGGTGGTAGTTGGTATTTTCTGCAGCACTATCAGAGGTATCGTGTAGGTAAGATTTGATCCAGCGGTAGTTATGTAAAGAGTTACCAGGTTTGTGCCTGTCTGCGATCCTGCGGTCACATTGAAGTACTCAATCATTAGCCTGTTTGGAGTGGCGTTCACAGTCTGGGTGGGGTTCTGCACCGCGAGAGAAGGAGGAGCGGTCAGCGAAAATGCGACCGCGTGTGAAGAGGTACCTGTGTAGAGCGCATCAACCTCTATCTGTGCAGTGCTGTCATTGTAGAAAGTAGGAACCTTTATATTGAGAACGCGAATTATGCCCTGCGGATAGCTGGGGGCCGGCTCCTGTAGCGTAGCCTGTATCTGGCTTAATGCAGTTATGTTTATCGGGTTGCTTATCGAGTAGTAGACGTATGCTGCACCGCCGGCGGGGAGGTGGGCGAGGAACGATGAGATTGTGTAATCGTAATTTGATGCGTTTACGGTGCTTGGGAGCCCTGTCGCGGTGATGTTGTTCTTGCCATGTGCCACAATTTTTGGAAGGCTTGCGACGACAGTCGCGTTGTTTATATCCTTGTTCTGCGGCCCTATGACTTGCAGAGTTACTAGTGCAGTGTTGTTCTGCGAGATTATCTGCTTCAGCAGTAGGCTCTTGCCTGGGGAAGGGCTTGCGACAAGGAATTCGAGGAACTCGGTCCTTTGGGTAGCCACGCCGTTCACTATGCTGAGCGTCATGTTTATTGGTATCACGTAAAGACCGCTGCCAAGGCTGCCGGCACCCGGATTGAACAGTATGCGGACAGACACGCCGCTGCCAGGATTGAGAAGAAGGGAGTATGCGGAGAGGGAGAGGATCTTCGAGTATGATGAAGGGAAGGACATATTGACGTATTCCTGATTGTTTCCGGTATTGGCTATGCCCAGTTCGGATATTGCACTGCTATTCTGCTGTGTCGAGATTAGAAGAGGGAAGGAAGTGAATGATAATGTGGGAAAGCCGGCCACCTGCTGCTTAGGAGGCGGTCCGGGCTGCTGCTGCGGAGCGGAGGAGACAAAGTAGCTTGCGTTTCTGGAATTTGAGCGCACGGTTGTCCCGTTTGCAGTGTAATTGACATATGCTGTTGCGAAGTAGCTACCGCCGCTGCCTGTTACATTGCTCAGTGATATTGTTAGGTTCTCTTCCTGTCCGGGAGTCAGCGGAGAGGCGGAAAAGTTGAACGTGTGGTCGGAGCTCCCGTTTATGATCAGGAAGAGGCTCAGCGAGTTTGATGCGAAATCGCCGATGTTCTTCAATGTCGCGTAGAATGTAACCGTTGCGCCTATGCCAGCGGATGACGGAGATTCAGAAAAGTCTAACAGGCTTATATTCACAGGCATTAGAAGGTCTATGAGCTTTGAACTGGAGTTGCTGCTGGGCCCCTGGGAAAAGTGTATCCTGGCTATGTAGTTGCCCGCAGGCAGCGCTAGCGAATTTATCGGAGCTATTGGATACGTTGCCTTCGCAGATACTATGCTATTGACTATCTCATTCTCTGATACGAACTGGTGACCCGTTGACTGGTAGGTCAGGGTGAATGTGCCTGGAACATTCTGCAGAGTGCAGGTTGATTGCGCAGACAGCGTGTAATTCAGAAGTATGTTTCCAGTACGTACGTACAGAGTATTGGCATTTAGCGTGACGTTAAACGGGCATGCAACTCCGACGTTAGCAATCACGTTCTCGGTTGTGGCGGCATTGCCTGCGCCGGGAACTGATGCAAGAATGATTGCAGCCAGAAGGGCGATTTTGATAATAGTCTTATCGCGAGTCATCTATGCGTCCCCATACGAATGATAAAGATAGTAGTATAATGCTCTTACCTTCCCAACTAAATGCCTTTCTGAAGAAGTATCAACTGTCAGATAAAGCAAGAGCGGACACAGGGTCAGTGCCTCCCCATGTCGTAAAGAGTTACTGCAAGAAGGAGCAGGACTATAACATGCACGGCTGTGCAGAATATGCATATATTGCCGACCAGCTTTTCTAGATAAATGAAGTACACGACAAATCCTATGCCCAACGCATTCCATATGGCTAGCGCATCTTCGCTTCGCATGCGCAGTAGAAGCAGAATCTCTACTGCGAAGAATGCTACCCCGAAAACGGCGATAGGAACACCGAGTAGGTATGCGTAGCTGCTATTAAGAACATTCTCGCAGTTTATTATCCCGCCAGAGGGACAGGCAAGAGGTATTCCAGCATAATGATATGCGGTAAGATATATGGAAATCATTATGCCGAGAAGCGAGAGTGCCAGCGAGATGCGCCTGGCGCGCGGCGATGCCATCAGATTACCCTGCGGATTCTGCCTGCTTGACATAGCCCTGGCCGCACACGCTCGCCGGAGTGTTGTTGTCCATGGCACAGATCTGTGCGGTGAGCAGGTTCGCAGAGCCCACTATGGCCTGCGATTGCATTGTTGACGGATCGTGCAACTTTCCCTCTATTATGCTCCAGTTGTCTCCGTTAAGGACAGAGAGGGGATCATATGTCGCACCTACAAGCACAGAGCTGTTCCCGAAATCCACGAACGGTATGGAGCCCCCGGGATTATAAGCGAAGAAGGTAGTGTTCTCTTGGTGGGTGGGCCTTTGTAGAGTCGGATATGAAGGGGGAAAACTCCCGTTTATGGCCTTGTTGCCTTCAATCTCAACGCTGACGAACGAGATGTAAGGGCTGTAGTATGTGGAATTTACGAAAGTGAACGTCGGAGAATTCGGAGCGTAGTCGCTGCTGCTGGAAGTCATGTAGGATATGCCGCTGAATGTTCCGAATCGCATCAGGGCTATTATCATTGCCCATCTCTCTGCTGCGCAGTAAGGACAGTACTCAGCGCCTATGTAAAGCACCTCTGGCTTCCCATTTAGATAAAGTGGCGTTGTGTTCTTTATCTTGCTTATTCCCTTGTACCCCTCAGGCCATATTCCTACAGCATTGCTCACGTTTGCAGGTATCGCCATGCCATTGAGGAATTGCGGAGATACGGGCTTGCCGTCGTATGAGACCATGCTGGCTCCGCCTGGATTCCCCGCGCCGCTGAGCGAAAATATGAGCACTGCTGAAGCAAGTATGGCCACAAGTATTACTATCAGGTGAAGGTGCTTTTTATTCAAGAAACCACAGAGTATATAATCCAGGGTAGATATTTAAAACTATTGAGCGCCGGATTTCTTAACGGCGCTGTACGATTCATGCTGTGCCGTAGGAAAGGCGCGCCTTTATTAGCTGCACAAGCTCGGAAAGCATCCTTTTCTTCTCGGATTCTCCCGAGAGTTTTATGCTTGCTGCGCTCTGGTGTCCACCTCCGGAGATTATATCTGAGGGGTGCCTTTCACGCATCTCGCGTATCACTTCTAGGAGCATTACCCGAGATGCAAGCTGTTTGTCGACCCTTATGGAGAGGTAGGAATCAAAATGCAGCACTAGCACGCATGGAGATCCACGGAGTTCGGAAAGCTTGCCAAGCAGCTTAGAAGAGAATCTCCCCGGAAGAGGATACTTCACTCCGTCGTCACGCATCTTACTGAAATCGAGGAGGTATACGCAGGTATCCGCATATCTGTACTCCTTCACAGATTTGACAGCTTCGCCGAGAAGCTCCCCAAGCCTGACCCTCGCATAGCTTATGAGCTCTTCCCTCCTTGTTTTGTTTTCAAGCACTGCCGCTATATCCATCGGAGTTAGATTTCCAGGTGCTGACGATGCCAGTTTCGTGTCGCTTGTGAGGAGGTCAAGCAGCAAGGAGATGCCATTGTCATTACCGTCTCCTACGCGGTACGAGCTGTAATCGCCTATCAGGGATGCGTTCTCGATCATAATTGTGTCTGACCTGCATAGTGTCTTTGAGAATGCAGAAGCAAGGAATCCTGCGGTGTAGTTCGAATCGCCTTCGAATAGCCAGGGATTGGAATAATGGGCCATCCTGCTCCCGAAGAATCCTTCCGGCACTGGATGGTGATCCAACCAGAGTATATCGAACCTTTTCTCGGCGGCGTGTATGCCGGCCTCGCTCTCAGGGGCGGTGCCGAAATCTATCAGCACCAGCAGCGGCTTCTCCAGTGACTCATAGTTGTTTGATATGAGTATGTCTGAAGCTGCATCATACTCGGAGTATGTGACTCCCTTGTGCATCAGCCATACCGTGTTGGATTTTTTCACAGCGAGCTTGCCGGTTCCCATTAGCTCAGACAAAGCAAGATACAGGCAGTATGCACCGCTAGAACCGTCAGCATCGTTGTGGAACCTCACTAAGACAGGCGCGCCGTATAGAAGTTTCTTTACAAGCATGCTTGATGATGCGATGAGGGAATCCCACATCGCGCGAGTGGTTCGGTCTATCTCTTGCGAACCAGTAAGGTACGGCTCCATTATCGGAAGCCTTGCCGCCTCCTCGGATATCGCAGAAGATATGCCTCCGTTGAACAGCCCCTGCTCTTTTGGGGCAGGATAAGCGATCCCGTTCTCAGTATTTACTGCTTCGCCAAGGGAAAGCATCTCGATGCCTTTCGCCTCTTCGAGAGTAGCGCCGGATGCGGAGGCGCTCGCTACGTAATAGACAGGATTCATACCCGAATGTTTTATGCATGATATTATTCCTTCCATAGGTTGCACCGGCTAAGGGGTCTGGTTGAGCGTCTGGTACAGGCAGTCGCTGTTGAACGTGGCATTATGTATATACCCACAGTAGGAGGTATCATTGTAAGCTGATGCGAGACTGTCATAGCACTGGGATTGCATATCGGCAGCGCCTAGGGATGCGCATATGCTTGCATTTCTTGTGCTTATGGCCTCTGAGAGCAGAACGCCGTACACACATTCCTGGGAGTACTGCGGAGAGTTTCTGCAGTCTGAGAGGAGCATTGTGTAGTTAAGTGAGGTTGTTGCGTTGCTGCCATAAACAGGCGGTGCAGAGTAGTAGCACAGATTCAGAGCGGAGCTGCCTGAGATAGAAGGGCAATAGCTTGAGTTGTCCTGGCTCTCCGCCAGGTACAGATAGCACAGGTCCCTCGGGCTGTATGTGCCGTTTGCTGTGGCATTCAGATAGTAGAGCAGCGGACCTAGCGATGCCGCAAGCTTCTCCCCTGTACCGGCGGAGGAGCTCAGGTTTTCGTAAAGCGCCTCGGCGATGCTGGCCGATGTGCTGTTCGTAACTGCTGTGCAGTAAAACCCATCCCCCGTGGTGGATGCTTTCTCCAGGTACACTGCGGAGAGGCACGATGCTGATGGCGAGCTATTTCCATAGCTGCATGCGCTTGCATTAGCGTGCGACAGAGCGAATGATTCAAGGCAGGCTGAACGGGAAGATGCATTAAGCATGGTGCATGGCTCTGCTGAGGAAGTTGCATTGGCTATCTCAGCGCCGCACTGCTGCGCGTATGCGGTAGATGAGAGCAGTGTGCACGTGCTCGCATTGGAGTATAGCGTAGCTGCTCCATAGTAGCACGAATCGGAATAGGGCTGAGGAAGCGAGGCGCATCCGGAAAGATTGTTGGACTGCGCAGAGAGTAAAGCCAGACAGGAATACCTTTGCTGACCCGTTCCGGAGCATCCGCCGGCGGTGCCGTGATCATATGCAAGAACCACTGATGCCGCCGCGACAAGCGCAATGCACAGTACCGCAAGAGCGTAGAGCTTTGTTTTTTCTCCTGCCGAAAGCAGGGACATGCTCCCTCCCGTACTTTCTTTCGCATCAACGTAGGGCATTGTCGCTGCACCTTTCAGGTATTTTGAACCGTTTACGCATAATTATATCAATATTGCTTCATATTTATAACCTTGTAAGCGGTGTTTCCATTGGACAGAAGAATCCTGGCTTTCGGCATCCTGCTGATGTTGGTAGGCGTGATTGTAGGCTCTGCTGCAATGAACAGCAGCCTTGGAGATCTGGGAGTCCATGGAACAGTTCTTGCGCCAGGAACGGCTGCGAGTATGAGCATGCAACTCAACCGTTCGAGCGAGGCCGTGCTCTCTTACAATTCTACAGCTCCCATTGATTTTTATTTCATGGACAGCAGCGCGTTTGCCATGCTCCCCCAGAATGGTAGCGCGCATGGAATACGCGGCATCGCAGCAAGCATGAATGGCAACGGGATTTATTTCTCTTCGGTCAACAGGAGCTATGGTGGCTTTGTATACACAGGGGAGAATGCAACGGCAGAGTTCATAGGGCCGCAGAATAACGGAAGTGGAATATCGGGGCCTGTTACACTGAAGAACGGCACGTATTATGCAGTTTACGCGGACAACTATCCCTATGCCGCGAATGTGGTAACGGGATTTAATTACATAAACCCGCAGTCGATACCGGCATCGGTCTCGTTTGCAGGGCTGATGTTCATGGCAGGCGTAATCGCAGTCATACTGTCATTCCTTAGGAAAGGCAAGGGAAACGCAGAGCCGAGGGAGGAGGAGATAAGGAGGGCGTATGATGAGATAGACGCGGATAACGCAAGAACGGGTAGCAAGAGCAGGAAAGGGAAGGCTGCTCGGAAAAGGAGCAGGGGCTGAGGCGCTTTGATGGAAACGGGGAACGTTGCCGAAGGCTGGAGGACAGAAATAGCAGGCGTGATAGTTGCAGTTGCCGATCTTATAGCAAGGATCATACTCTCTGAAGTCGAGGCCGCGAGGGAGAAGCAGAACATTCTCGCAAAGATGTACATGAAGCTAGAGCAGGATAAGCTTGAGAAGGCGATGGCGCCGTACATAGGCGCAGTGGTTTTCCTCTCTTTTACAGGCAAGGAAGTGAACGGAAAGAGCATCGAGGGCATAGTAAGGTCGGCAGGAATAGAACCGGAAGACAGGTTTCTGAAATTCGCGGCATCGCTTAATTTTGAGAACAGCATCATAGCATATGCACCTGCAGTATACTTCTTGAAAGTGGTGAGGAGGGAGATCACCGCAGAAAACGTGATGGCAGTAGTAGGCGCAATGGGAAAGAGCACCGACGAGAAGATAGCAAGACACGTGCTGGATATCTACAGTATGCAGAGCGCAGCAAGCAAGAAGAGCGCAGAGATAGGATTCGAGGAGAGGATGATAAGCTCGGTTAGGGAAGCTGCGACCATGCTCTCTAAGATAATGCTGATAGAGCTTGACAGGACCTTCGAGAAGAAGGACATCGCAGACCATATAGGGAAGGGATTCATACCTTACCTCGCAGCGGTAGGTACGCTAGTGTATGCCGGAGAGGACATAGATGCGGTTGGTGCGGAGAAATTCTATAGATACATAGCAGCGATGGTTGAGGCAGTTGGGGTCGCCGCTGACAAGTCGATGCTTGAGTACGTATCGTCATTCAACTACGGCAGCTCCGGGTTCGTGTATGTCTCTGCCGCATATTACCTGAAATCAATTGGCATGAATGTGGATATACGACAGGTCATGGCCGTTGTAGCGGCATCCGGAGAGAATCCGGATGAGGCTACCGCGGGCTTTGTATTGACAATATACAAGGATTACAACAAGGTATAAAAAACGATTATAATAGGTATATGCATGGCTTCAGCAAAGACACAGGTCAACAAGATAAGCACAGGGGTTGTGGGCCTTGATGAGATGCTCTACGGAGGCATACCCGAGGGCAACCAGATGCTCATGGCCGGAGATGCGGGAACCGGAAAGACGCTGATGTCTTTCGAGATGCTGTACAGGAACGCGAACATAAATATACCGAGTACGTTCATAACACTCGAGGAGGGAAGGAAGTCGCTGCTCGAGAATGTTAAGGGAGCGTTCTCGTACTTTGATGACATCGACGACCTTGTGGATAGGAATATGATAACTGTAACTGAGCAGAAGGTAGTGGAGGCATTCAAATCGAGGGAGAGCCTGCAGTCGTTCATAGTGGGCATAAACAGGATAATTCAGGCAAACAGCTCAAGAATAGTTGTCTTTGACTCTATCTCGCCCATAAGGCCGCTGATAGACAGTGACAGGACGTTCACGCGGGCGATAAGCCAGATGATAGAGAACTTCAGGAACCTGGGCGTGACTAGCATAGTCAACGTGGAGACTGCTTCGCCAACGCTCACAGAGGTTGCAGGGCTTTATGGCACGTACATGTTCGATGGGATAGTCAAGCTCAGCACTTACAAGGAGCAGAACAGTTTTCAGTACCTGATTACCGTTGTCAAGATGAGGAGGTCGAATCACAAGAACAGCTCGATGCCTTTCGAGATAACGCCGAAGGGCTTCAACATATTCAGATAGTTTTGAAGATGGAAAGACGTGGTATAAAAATATAAAAGCTTTGTGTGATATTAAGATTCCTGCCAGTGATTTGATGCGAGAAAGGATAGAAACGGGGATAGGGGGTATAGACCGTATGCTCTACGGAGGCATACCCGAGGGCAACCAGATAGTCATAGCAGGAGGTCCTGGTTCGGGAAAAACTCTCCTCTGTTTCGAGTATCTTTACAACAACGCGATCAACGGGCAGATAGGGCTCTTCATCTCACTTGAGGAAGACACCGGGCTCATAATAGAGAATGCGAAGGAGGCATTCTCGGATTTCAAAGACATAGACAAAATGATAGCAGACAAGAAGATAGTCGTGCATGGGGCTAATGACACGAGATCGTACATACAGCGCGATGCCCAGGGATCATCTTACACATTCGGAAAGTTCGTCACCGAAATAGAGTCTTTGATAGAATCCACTAACGCCACGCGCGTTGTGATAGACTCGGTATCGATAATAAAGCTTCTTATGAAGGATCCTTTCGAATACAGGAACACTTCGATGAGCCTTGTCGCGGTGTTGAGGAGGTCCAAGGTAACCGCGCTGCTTACGATGGAGATAGAATCCTCGGAGAAGAACAAGCTGATATTCCAGCCGGAATTCTTTATATACGATGGCATAATAATAATGTATTCAAGCGCGGGGGAGGGAGGTAGCAGGATACCTACGATGGAGATAATTAAAATGAGAGGCTCGAACCACAGTTTCGCTACGGTGCCTTATGAAATAACCGCGGGTGGGATCAACCTCATGCTGCTCGCCGAAAGGCGCGCTGACGGATAGATGATGCGATGGCAGCCGAGAACAAGATAGTAAACAGGATGAACACAGGGATAGTGGGCCTTGATGAGATGCTCTACGGAGGCATACCCGAGGGCAACCAGATACTGATTGCGGGAGATGCAGGAACCGGAAAGACGCTGATGTCTTTCGAGATGCTGTACAGGAACGCGAACATAAATATACCGAGTACGTTTGTAACTCTTGAGGAGGGAAGGAAGTCGCTGCTCGAGAATGTTAAGGGAGCGTTCTCATATTTTGACAATATCGACGATCTTGTGGAGAACAATACGATATCGATATCGGAACAGACAGCTATGAGCGCATTCAGATCGAAGGAAAGCTGGCAGACGTTCATAGTAGGCATAAACAGGGTGCTGAAGGAAAACAACTCGAAGATACTGGTAGTGGATTCGCTTGCTCCGCTCAGGCCTCTTGCGGAGGATGACAGGACGTTCACGCGGGCGATAAACCAGATGATAGAGAACTTCAGGAACCTGGGGATAACGAGTATCATAAATATGGAGACGTCATCAATGAACCTCACTGAGGTTTCAGGCCTTTACGGAACGTTCATGTTCGATGGGATAATAAGACTTGGCACCTTCTACATGGAAGGCAGCTTCCAGTACCTGGTTACCGTTGTCAAGATGAGGAGGTCGAATCACAAGAACAGCTCGATGCCTTTCGAGATAACGCCGAAGGGGCTTAACGTATTTAGATAGAGGAGTAGCGCATGGAAAGGGTTCTGGTAACCGGCTCGACCGGATTTATAGGAAGGGAGCTTGTGCGGCGTCTGCTTGATAGCAACCGTGAAGTCCATACACTGGAAAGATACGTGACCGGGAGGTACAGCTTCGATGGCGGTGCACGCGTGGTGAATCATCATGCGAGCCTTACAGATTATCCCGCAGTAAGGAACATAATAGGAGACGTCAGGCCGGATTACGTAATACACCTTGGAGCTGTGAGTGCGGTATCATTCTCTTATGACCATTATATAGAGATAAGCGATACGAACTATATAGGCACGATAAACCTCGCCGAGGCATGCTACAGGGAGGTGCCAGGATTCTCGCAGTTCATTTTTGCAAACACGAGCGAGAGCTATGGAATGACTTTGAAGAGCAAGTCTGGGAAGTTAACCGAGGAATCGGAGTTCAACCCAAACAGCCCGTACGCAGTTGCTAAGGTGGCATGCGAGATGTACCTCAGATACATGGGTCAGGCGTACAGGTTCCCTTACACTGCAATGAGGCCTTTCAATACCTACGGTAGGAAGGAAAACGCCCATTTCTTCATAGAGAGGACGATAACCCAGATGCTTGCAGGAGAAACAGTACATCTAGGCGATCCTGAAACGGTTAGGGACTGGCTTTACGTAGATGACCACGTTGACGGCTATATGAAGGCACTTGGGAACAAAAAGGCCGTAGGTGAATCAATAAATCTCTGCACTGGCAGGGGATATACCACAAAGGAAACTGCGGATATCATAGCGAAGCTTGCAGGGTTCAGTGGTAAGATCGTATGGAACTCCACACCAAGGAGGCCTCTTGACGCGAGGATCCTCATAGGAGACAACAGCAAGGCCAAGAAGCTGCTGGGGTGGGAGCCCAGATATCAGCTTGAGGAAGGGCTGGGCAAGATAATAGAGTATCTGAAGTCTAAGAAAGGAGACGCGCGGGCTTGATCCGGAAAGATAATGTCCTTACATTTGGATGCGAGGATTGCCGTCGATTTACTACTGTGGATCTGTAGATTTAAGGCGTATTTAGCAGATGCTGCGGCACGGCGCTTGATGCTATGAAAAGCGCAAGCGCACTCCCCAGAAAGAGGAATACGCAGAAGATTGCTATCACAGCCACCCACGCGATTGACCTGTTTTTGATTCCGGATTCCGCCCTGTCTATCATCAAGGATACGGGATACCCGAGTATTCCAACTATGCCGAATGATGAGTACAGACCTAGCAGGGCTATCGGTGCAGAAGTAAAGTTGAGATCGTATCCTGTAATCCCGTAGTATATCGCAACGGCACCGAGAAGCAGTGAGAGGATGCCTATGAAACGTAGCTGCGATTTGATGCGCATGGCCCATGCAGTGCCTATGAATATTAGGCCTACAAGAGGGTAAATATCATAGAACAGGATGTTGTAGCTGCCTGGCAGGGGCCAGAAGAACTGGCCGTACAGTCCTGTCAGAAAGATGTATCCCCCCAGAAGGGCGAGAGGCAGAAAACCTGAGCGCATGCTCTCGGTGGATTTCTTCCCGCTCCGATATATCAGGTAGCTTTCTATTATTATATACAGCAGTATGAAACCGGCAAATCCAAGCACTATCAATTGTGAGGTAAGAAGGTCTACGAAAGGCATCCCAACACTAATGATACTGAAAAGGCTGCGTTTAAATAAGTAACGGTATCTACAATGCAACCCGGGTCAGAGATTCCCCAGCCGCACCTTTATCTCCTCGGAGCTTAACTTGGTGGTAAGAAGGGGGATGTGCTCTATCTGAGAAATCTTTACGGCCAGCTTGTCTACAGCGTCGAGATTCTGTATGACGACAAGGCGCGGTTTTATCGGAGCTACCCTTACTACGACCATGGGAGACCTCCCGGTACTTACCTGGTCAAAGATGAATGCCCTTTCGTTTGTAGTCCCGAATAGCCGAGGGTACTCCGCAGGAGATATCTCAAGTATGACCCGCAGGCTGTCAAGAAGGGTGTACCCGAAAAGCTTCATCGTATCCAGGTAGCTGGGATTCGCCACTATCTTTGCGTCGATTATGCGCGCGAAGTCTATGCCGCTTATTGGAGCTGAAAAATCGCGTATGGAATAGAACGGCTCTTCGTTTGCGCTGTTGAATTTCTGTAGGTTGCGCACGACCTCCCCGCCGCGCTGCGCGTCTATCGAGAATAATGCATTTATGAAGCGCTTTATAACGCCAGCGCCAGGGCTGGCCCTCCTGTTGCCTTCGTAATCACTTATTGTAGATGTTGATATCTTCAGCAGCTTGGCAAGCTCTATCTGGGATATGCCGAACAGCTCGCGCCACTTCTTCATCGTACTGCCAGGTGTCTCTGAGAGGGTTATCTCTCCTGCTATGCGTTCCTGCAGGCTGTCCATATTTATCGTTAATATAGATAGTAAGCGAACCTTAATAAGGCTTTTGACGAAGTCTCTTGAAAGCAGAGGTATTACTCTCCCCACATCTCGGCCTTGATGCTCTTCTCCTCTACTCCGAGAGAGATCAGTGCATCCTTCAGGGCTCTTACGAATGCCGGAGGGCCGCATATGTAGCTTATGCGTTCCTTGAAATCCGGCACATCCCTCTTTATCATGTCCGCATTCACGTGCCCTGTTTCCCCTTTCCAGATATCGTTCTCCCTCGGCCTTGTTACAGTGACGGTAGTCCTAAGGCCGTCTTCCAGCTCCATCCCCTTCAGTTCGTCAGCATAGATTATTTCGTCGGAATACTTGACGCTGTACATGAGGCTGCAGTCGAGCTTCTTACCAACGCTTTTTGCGTATCGCAGCATTGAAAGGAATGGCGCTATCCCCGTTCCTCCTGCGAGAAAGAGGAATTTGGTTCCTGAGTTTATCTCGAATTTGAACTGGCCGTAAGGAGCAGAAAGAAGATACACGTCGCCGAGCTTTGCAGCCTCCAGTTTCGAAGTCAGCCTGCCGTGTATGAGCGCTATCAGGAACTCGAATCTGTCGGCAGGGGGTGAATTTGCCATCGAGAAAGCCCTGGCGATGCTCTCTTTCTCGTCCTTATACTGAAGCATAGCAAACATTCCAGGCACAAAATCCACGCTGGTGCCATCCTTTGCCCTGAATACAAAAGAGGTTACTAGTGGTGTCAGTCGGGTTATTTTCTCCAGAACATAGGATTTGTTAAGTATCATGGCAGCACAGGATATGATGCATAGTATATGGGGGAAACGCTTATAATGATAACCTTGCGGACGGCGAAAAACGGAGAGGAAAAGCCGCTGAGATCATTGCGTGCTCTTTATGCCGGTGAAGCCCTCCACGGCCTTCTCGAACTTCTCGAGCGCCTTTATGATCTCCTTAAGTTTTGGATTTATGTTGTATCCGAGATCGTAGCCGCGCTCTGTACGGATGTGAGTAGGCTGCAGTATGTTAAGGTTCATTGAGAGATTCCTTAGGGTCAGTATCAGGGTTTTGCGGGTAAAACTCTTGCCGAGCAAAGTGTATAGTTCGCGGGTCGTCCTCGGCGACTTGATCATTAGCAGCTTCAGGACGGCATAATTCGGCTTGCTCAGAAGCTTCCTTATCATCCATACTCCGTCGTCGTCCTTTTCGCGCTTTGCCATGCTTGCACCCGATTGCGATAGTATTGAAACGCCAAGTTTTATAAATGTATATTTATTTTATTGAGGTCTACTTTTTTTATTGGGCTAAACTATTTTTAGAAAAGTATAAAAACTTTTGTCCGCTTTAATACCATAATAAAATATACTTAAGTATATGAGAAGATACCATGATAAAAGAAATTGTTGACTCTGCACTCGGAATGTTTTACGGAATGGCATTACAGGATGGGAAAAGTGCCGGGATGGGATTTTCTGTCGGAGCTCCGGCAGAGATCGGACAGGGGCAGCGCACGGCGGCGGGACCCGTAGAAAGGCGCTTCGTGCAGACAGGGGATACTTACGCGTATTCCATCGGCAGCGGCGCTGTCACCTGGCAGGAAATGAAGCTGATGGCGGTTGCAAAGACGAGGGTGAGAGAAAGGATCGCCGACGCTGATTCGCATTGTCATGGCTTCTTTACGAAAGCGTCTGATCTGGCTAATGAGGCGCTGAATGAACTCGGCTGTCACGAGGAGGCGCGCTGGCTCTCTTATTTAATAGCGCACGACATGGCAGGATACGGCCCCATAAGCATATTGCTTGAGGACAGGGATAATATAGCAGGTGTGGAAGTTAAATCCGCTTTTTCGCCGATATTGGTGCTTTCGAAAAACCATGGGAGGTGCTTGACAAATCTCCGTTTTGCAGGAGAAGAGGCCTTCAGGAGTACTATGAACAGATTCGTACTCGAGAATGGAAGAGGTCTAGGGCAGGAAGGCGTGGAAATCGATGTGAGGATAAGAGATGCCATACCGCATGCGCTGGCAGGACCTTATGCGGGAAGAGGGCCCGCTGCCTCGATAATGACAGGCAGGAACATGGGAGCAGAGAATATCCTGCTTGACGGAACGGCAAGCCCGGATGTCATTGCATACCTATGGATTGCACTTGAGTCAAGAATGAACGTTATTGTTTCAGGCGGGCGTGCTAGCGGAAAGTCGGCTTTGATTTCAGCACTGGCGGGCTTCTTACCAAGGCATAGCAGACTAGCAGTGATCGGAAATCGGACCGATGAACCATTACCCATGGGACCTCTTTTCTGCGTTGCGTCTGTTGATGGGTCTGGATACGGGAATATCGATACGGGAGAACAGGTGGCTGAATTGCTTGGGACAGGACCGGATAGGATGATCTTCGGTGAGGTCAGGGGAAGGGAGGCTGCAGCGCTTTTCTCAGGAGCAAATGAGGGAGTGCCATTTATAACCACTGTGCGCAGTGATGAAGGAGGACTTTCTCTGCCGGTAATGCTCAACGCAAAGCCCATATGCATAGGACCGGTGGCGCTGAGCATGCTCGATCTTTCGGTGCACATGATGCGGACAGATCCAGAAACTGTACACATCGCTTCCATATCCGAGTACCTCTGGCTGAGCAGGGCGGAGACCGAGTGCGGATCGGATATCGGCAATGGAGATTCTGTTGAAGAGTTGCCGCTGCTTGAATACGGCACGTTCGGAAAAAACCTGGAAAGATCGAAGGTCTTGAAGGCGTATTCAAGAATGATGGGGGTAGGGATTGCATACGCAGTTGCAGAGCAGAAAGCCAGGGCTGATGCGATAAGGAAAGCGTTGGATGAGAAAGATAGCAGGGATGGCCTGAAAAGGCTTGTCTCACATCATCTCGGCCTCATGAGCAGGAGGTACGATCAGCCAGTCGAATGAAGCCATAGGTATGCAAGGTTTTTCACGCGAATTTATAAATGGTGCGCGTGTATTATCCTAAGTATAAGGTTTGGGGTGTCGCATAGTTGGAAGTATCTGACCCAATCGCGAGCAATGCTCAGTTAAGCCAGCAGGGGAGTGCGCCAGACGGTGAGAAGAAACTTGAGGCGATGGTAAGATCGCTGGCAGTACTGATGGCGAAAATCTCGCTGAGGGAGACAAGTAGGGCATTCGAGGATGGAGGGGTCAAGGATTATCAAGACAGGATAGTACCGTACCTCGCTGCTGTGGACATGCTAGCCTTCACAGGCAGGGACATAGATTCTGAGGGCATAATAAAGCTGGTAAGATCCATAGGAATAATACCTGAAAGCAATATGGTGGATAAGGTCATAGCGCTTAGATTCAAGAACAGCCTCGTTTATGCCTCTGCGGTGTACTTCCTTGTTTCGGCAGGCAAGGAGCCCACGGTCGACATGATACTGCTCGTGATAAGGGCACTTGATATGCACCCTGATTCAAGCCTTGCAGGGTACGCAATAACCCTCTACAGGCTTTATAAGGATGCGAGCTTGTAGCGGAATCGTATGGATAGATATGGCGTGAATACGCCCGGATACGGGGCGCTGCCCAATAATTTTAAACGATGCGGTGCATTGTAGAGTAAGTTGATTCGCATGGAGGACTCATTGAAATTGGACATGGAAAGCACCGCGCTTGTTGTAATAGACCTGCAGAAGGGCATAGTAAGAATGCCCGTTGCGCCGAATGACGCTAAGACAGTAATAGCAAATGCTGCGGCTCTTGCAGGCGCATTCAGGAAACGGGGGATGCAGGTATTCCTTGTCAGGGTTATGCTTAATGAAAAGGAGCGGCTCGAGCCAGTGGCAGATCAGCAGTCTAGCCTCGGAGATCTTCCGAAAGACTGGTCGGAGATAGTGCCGGAACTCGGCCCAGAGGAGGGAGATGTTGTAATAACGAAGAAACAATGGGGTGCCTTCTACGGTACCGAACTGGGCCTGCAGCTCAGGAGAAGGGGCATCAGGACCATAGTTCTATCAGGGATATCCACAAACATAGGAGTGGAGAGCACGGCAAGGTTTGCATATGAGCATGCATACCAGCAGATATTCGCGAAAGATGCAATGGCAGCAAGGTCAGAGGAAGAGCACAACCATTCAATAAAGTTCATATTCGGCAGGATAGGAAGGGTTAGGAAGACCGCGGAAATACTCGAAGCTTTGAGGTAGCAGTGTATGAGCATGTTTACGGTCCTCTACATGAAGGTGCATAGAGATTAAATACCTTTTTGGATAGCTTATGTTCAGGGGAATTCAATGAGGCATGAGGCGAAGATAGGGAGGCAGGCGGAGGGTCATTCTAAGATAGCGAAGATACAGCGGGAGCACAATCCCGAAGAGCTGCCGCAGCACGTTGACAGGAAGAAGCTCGAGAGGGCTTACAAGAAACTTGAGGATTACGAGTTCGTGCCAAGGAAGAAGGCAGGAAGGAAGTGATGTTTTAGGCGATATGCATGCAAGTATATGTTGAGAAGCCAAAGTGCACGGGGTGTTCGCACTGCCACGATGTATGCCCGGTTAACGTGTTTGATATGAAGGGCAGGAAGGGAAGTGACGTGAATACCGACGTTGCACCACAGGATATGCAATGGAAGGGCGTAAGTGATCCTGCCTCTCTTGCAAAATGGAAGGATAAGCAGGACGGCCACAACCATTTTGCGGATGAGAACGATGGAAAGACCGGAGGGATCTCTGTTGCAGTCCGCGGATCCACCTGCATACTCTGCCAAGCGTGCCTTGTCGAGTGCGAGGGGGAGTGCATCGTCATAACTGACGATACAGGCAACGTTTATCACTCCATATACGAATGATACGCTGGAAGTAGCAATGGCACACGGCCGGGGAGGCATATTCCCACGAAATCATTATAATATTTGATGGTTAATAGTAAGCATCATCAAAATTATACCATCAGTGCGTACCATGTATGACAAGAACATAGAGGAGAAGTGGCGCGGGGTGTGGGAACGGGAGAAGACCTACAAGTTCAGAAGGAACGACGGAAGACAGGTTTATGTCATAGACACCCCGCCGCCTTATACAAGCGGCGTGCTGCACATGGGGCATGTACTAGATTTCTCTTTCATAGATTTCCTCGCCAGATACAAAAGGATGAAGGGCTTTGGCGTCTACTACCCGCAGGGATGGGACACTATGGGCTTCCCCACCGAGCGCGCCGTAGAAAAGATACACGGCAAGGGACTTGGCACGGAGGAATTCATAGAGAAGAGCAGGGAACTGGCGCAGAAGAACCTTAATGCTATGAGGAGCCAGATGATAAGCCTTGGATTTTCAATGGATATGGACCTTGAGTACATAACGATGTCTGAGGATTACCAGGCAAAGGTGCAGCTCTCTGTGATAGAGATGTACGAAAAGGGCTTCGTTTACAGGGGAATGCATGCGGTATATTGGTGCACTTACTGCAGGAGCGCAATAGCGAAGGAGGAAACAGAGGAAGTCGAAGAGAAGACAAAACTGAATTATATTGCGTTCGATCTTGAGAACGGAGAGAAGATAACGATAGCGACAACCAGGCCAGAGTACCTTCATGCATGCATCGCAGTGGCAGTGAATCCCAGTGATCAGAAAAACAAGGAATACATAGGCAAGAAGGCAATAGTCCCGATATTCGGAGGAAAGATATCGGTGATAGGCGACGAGTCTGTTAAGACGGAGTTCGGGACTGGTGCCGAAATGGTCTGCACTTTCGGAGACAAGCAGGACTTGATCATGTATCACAGACATAAGCTGAACGGGATAAGAGCGGTTGACGAAGCTGGCAGGCTCCTCAATGCAGGAAAGCTGACAGGCACAGGGATCAAGGACGCGAGGAGCACAGTTATAGGAATGCTGAAAGAGGAGGGCAGGTTGCTCAGGCAGGATGAAATACTTCATTCGGTGAAGAAGCATGACAGATGCGGCAACAACATTGAGCTTCTGGAAAGCACGCAGTGGTTCATAAAGACTGTGGAGTATGCAGACAAGATAAAGGAGATGGCCGAAAAGATAGAGTGGGTGCCGGACTTTACGAAAAAATACCTCCTCGATTGGGCCGACTACATAGACTGGGATTGGGTCATATCCAGGAACAGGAAGTTTGACACTCCGCTGCCATTCTGGTACTGCAATTCTTGCGGGGAGATAATCCCTGCGGACAAAGAAAAGCTGCCCGTGAACCCGGCCATTTCTGCTGCGTCTGTCGAGAAATGCCCTAAATGCGCGGGGGAGGTCGTCGGGGAAACGCTTACCTGCGATGTGTGGATAGACTCATCGATAACGCCGCTTGTAGTTGCGGGATGGCCATGGGGAAAAGAAGGAAGCCCGTTGCAGTTCCCAACCGAGATACGCGTGCATGCCACTGAGATCATAAGATCGTGGACATTCTATACGATACACAGGGTTTGGGCGCTTACTGGCGAGATACCATTCAAGAAACTATTGATACACGGACTTGTTCTAGGGCCTGACAACAAGAAGATGAGCAAAAGCCTTGGGAACGTAGTCTCTCCGGATGAACTGATCTCAAAATTCTCTTCCGATTCAGTAAGGATGTGGAGTGCACTGAGTGGAATAATAGGAAGGAACAAAGCTCTCGTATTCAATGATGTCAAGTACGCATACGACTTCATAAGCAAGCTCTTCAATTCCTACGCGTTCATAGAGAAGGCCGTTGTCGGAGAAGCCGTGTCTGCCGTTGGGGATGAGTCCTTTGGGATCTTCGAACGGTGGATGCTCAGCAGGCTGAACAGACTCATCGAGAGAGTGGAAAAGGATTATGAGAATTTCAACTACATGGATGCCTCTAACTCGATAATAGAATTCTACTGGCACGAGTTCTGCGATTTCTACCTGGAGAACGTAAAGCACGTGGCTTATGGGGAAGACAAGGAGAGGAAGGCTGCGGTTTCTTACGTGCTTAGCGAGGTACTGGAGAAGACCCTTCTACTTCTTGCGCCGATAATACCTTTCGCCACAGAGGAGCTTTATTCCAAAAGGGGAGACGGTAGCGTGCATCTCAAGACATTCCCTGAAGCCGATAGGGCGCGATTTGACGAGAAATCCGAAAAAGCCGCGGAGTGCATGAATGGCATAATAGCAATGGTGAGAAGAGCAAAGACAAGGGAGAGGCTTGCGCTCAACTACGAACTGACAAGAATAATTATAAACCTTCCTGATGAATATTATGGATTAGTTGAAAGTCAAAAGCAGGAGGTAGCAAGGATATGCAAGGCAAGAGATGTTGCCCTGCGTAATGCCCCGGAGCCTTCTGTGGAGATAGAGAAGTGAATCTTCTCTTCTTTCTGATCTTTGAATTGGTTATGGCTTAGTGGTCTAATGGCAAGGATGCATTCTGGTAAGCATGGAAAGTCAAAGTCGAGGAAGCCCGATATGGCTTCGTTGGAGCAGAGGGAAGGAGTTCCTTCAGTAGAGGAGATAGAGAAACTCATAACGGAGTATACTAAGCAGGGGATAAGCCCTACGCTGATAGGCCAGTACCTGAAGGACAAGCATAATGTTCCGTATATCAGGGCTGCGATGAAGAAGAGGCTTGGAGCTTTCCTTAAGGAGAAGAAGCTTGAGGGAGAGCTGCCGCAGGACCTCGTTGACCTTATAAGGAAAGCCCTCAGGATGAGGAGGCACCTTGAATCTAACAAGCAGGACGTTCATAACAGGGTAAGCCTGGGCAAGATAGAGGCAAAGGTATGGAGGCTGAGCAGGTACTACAAGAAGGAAGGTGTTCTGCCTGCCGATTGGAAATACGATCCGGAGAAGGCCGCACTTACCATAAAGAGCTGATAGAATGGCATTGGGAAAAGGAGTAGACAAATGGAAGGCCAAGAAATGGTTCAACATCTACGCTCCGGAGCTTCTAGGAGGGGCTACGATAGGGGAGATGCCTGCAAGCGAGGAGAAGACAGCGATGGGCAGAATAATCAAAGTGAGCATGTCATGGATAACAAACAAGCCTGCACACTCATTCCTCGTGGTAGGGCTAAGGGTCGTGGATGCGACAGGAGGTGCTGCTCACACAGAGCTTGCGTACATAGAGCAGACTTACAGCTATATCCACTCCCTTGTCAGGAGAGGGAACAGCATAATATACACTGTTGACAAGCTTAAGGACAAGGATGGAAGGAATTTCGTCCTGAAGCTTGTTATGACAACTGCTAGCAAGATTACCGCTGAAAAGAAGAAAGCACTCAGGAAGGAGATGGAAAGCTTCGCAAGGGAATACGCCGAAAGCAGGAGCGTAAACGACGTTGTAAAGGAGATACTCGAAGGATCCTTCCACAGCGAGGGCGTGAAGAGGGTAAAGAACATAGCTGAGATAAGCAAGCTGGAACTTAAGAGGCTACAGCTCTGACTCCGAGTCATGCCCATGCCGTCAGCAGAGAAATCTTAGTATTGTGAATACGTAGAGGATTTATCCTTCAGAGGCCTCTTCAGCGCTTCGCGCACTGCTTCTGCCAACACCACAGCATTGTTGTACTTTTCCTCCTTTGTCGCATAGATCAGTGTAATGTCTTCATTGCGGGCCATCTCCACGAGGGTTGCCATAGCAGGATTTCCCTCAAGCTCCTTGCGGTATTTCTTCTTGAATTCGACCCACTTTTCGGGATCGTGTGAGAACCACATACGCAGCTTCTTGCTTGGGGCTACATCTTTCATCCATTCATCTATGTTCGCTGTGCTCCTCCTCACACCGCGCGGCCAAAGGCCGTCGACAAGTACGCGCTTACCGTCAGTCAGCTCCACTTTGTCGTATATACGCTTTATGCCAAGCAGCATTATCCGCACCATGCATATAATGAACAGGCATTTTTAAATAGGTAGCTTTCTGATTCTGCTCCGTCGGGGCATCCGGACAGGATCCGGAATATCAATGGTAGCATAACCGTATCCGAGAACGTCGAATGAGCAAAGCAGCAGGTAGGAGCGTATGTGCATTCAGACTGCGCCGGTCTCGGAGAAGTTCAGGTCAAGCACGCCTATATCCCCCCTCCCTTTCCAGAAGTTTTTAAGTCTCGCCTTCTCGGCCTCGGAAAGTGCAAGCGCGGCTATTGAATCCTTGCCGCCTGCACCGGGAAGCTTTGCGAGAAACGCGCCGTTGTTCTTGCTCTCCTCTATCAGATTTGTGCAATCGTCAGGCTCTATTGAGACACTGCTGAGGATGCCGAGTTCTTTGGTAAGCCGTCTCCCTTCTTCGAATCCTTCCTTGAAAAGGCCAAGAGCATCTTTGTCGCCTGCTTCAAATCTTTTGATGGCATCCACCGCCTTTTGGTTCTCATCGTTTATCCTTTTTATAAGATCCGCATACTTCTCCGGTTCCTTGGCCTTGAATCCGGAAACACTGCCTATGGCCGCAGTTGTTATCATTGATTCTCCAGTGAAGTTTGCAAAGAGCAGCTTGAACTCATCGGGAAGACGGAAGCGCTCTATAGAGTAATCCCATTTCTTTTTTATGAGGGCCGTGAGTTCCTCGTTTGAATACTCGTGTGGCAGATTCTTCACTATATCCGGAGAGTACCTCGAGTATATGGAACTGCCGTAGGACGCGGCTGCTATGTCAAAACCACTGCCGACCTTGCCAGTGGCTATGCTGTGCGCGGTTTGCGCAAGCTTGTGCACAGTATCAGCCCTGTCTTCAGAAGAAATAAACGCGCCGCATGCGTTGAGAATCGCAGAGACCGTGGCGACTGTTACTGC
Organism: Microcaldota archaeon; assembly: GCA_021827925.1. GTDB lineage: Archaea > Micrarchaeota > Micrarchaeia > Micrarchaeales > CABMGC01 > JAKATZ01. The sequence continues at coordinate 74,488 of JAKATZ010000024.1, forward strand.
CGCGCTGCTTCCGAGCCCACTCTTCGAAACCTTCCCGCCTGCGAGAGTGTAGGAGAAGGCATCGTCGTTCTTTGTTGTTATCCTGAATCCTGAAGTTTTTGCACCGTTGGAAACAGCGTACCGGCATGAAACCTCTGCTGCTGTTTTGAGAAGAGATAGCTCCTTCGGGACTTCTACAGAAAGCTTTCCCGTAGATGTGTCGATCTGCCCTTTTGCGGTCAGCCCCAGCTGCGGTACGCTAAACTCTACGTCATTGCCAGGCAGTACGGCTACATCAGCATGCACGTATGCATTGACTGTGCTTATAAGGCTAACGTTTGGCCGTTCTAGCACGGAATACCCACCTATCCACAGTATCTTTCCTGGTGCTTTTGCACTTGCGATTTCCATTAAACCTCCACGTCCTAACTTGTGCATGTTTCTATTTATGCTTATCGGAGATCGTCGCAGTAATTTCACAGACACTGTGGGACTATTACAAGATCCTGATCAATACACAAGAGCGGCAGTAACCTATAATATGACTGCGCCGCGGACTTTGTTGATGACTGAATCATCCCGCAGATAGATCCGCGGGATTTCGTTTTGTTGGGATCTCTGCGATCCGGAGAGTTGCATCCATTGGCGTATCGGCACTGCCCCGAGTATTAACCAGGGCACAACAGCGTCACGGTTAAATGACAATACAATTTTCATAGCGCTATTCGTAGCTCCCGATTAATGAGAAAGAAAACACGTAACAGCAGTTGTAGTGTGGGATAGACTACCGATTGTGGCTGCGATATTAGATGCCGCTATGCCGTCAGAAGGCAAGGAAGCAGAGCCTATTACTATCTGAATCACGGGCTGTCCGGCACTGTTTATGATCGGCACATTTTCGAATGTTATCCCGCCAGTAGAATTTTGTGATAATGCTATTATATCTTTTATGAATTTGTTACTGGCATTGATAGTCTCTTGCGCAGAATACCCCGCTATCAGTATTTTGTTATTCTCGTAGGAACTTAGGAGATATCCGTTTGGCTGCGGACTCACCCCGTTTGCTTCTTCTATTTGCTTACTCACCGAATTCCCATGAGATCCGCTTTCAGTACCGTTGCCAACCGATATTAGCGCCGCACTAAGACTTGCATTAGAATCGGACACAACAAGAGGAGAGATTGCAGTATTAAGAGTTAATGGCACATTTGTAGAAGTTATCGATGGTGTACAAGTTACGTTTGCTAACGCCGATCTGGCGATATTCAGGTTATCTTCCAGACTAGATATAGTCGCATTGGCCGATGCCAAAAGGTTTATGAGAGTGTTGGCTTTGTCCTGTAAGAAACTTAGATTGGATTGCATGCCACTTATCATGAGTTTTTGATTTGCAATGGTATTTTCAGCAGACACGAACGGGGAGGAGTTTGTTGCATTTCCTAAAGAGGATTTAACGGCATTTAGGTTATTTTCTAGGTCGGCTATTGTAAGGTTTGCTGATGCCAAAAGATTTCCGATCTTGTTGGCTTTATCGTTTAAGAGACTTAGATTGGATTGCAGGCCACTTATTAGGATATTCTGGCTAGCGATGGTTTTGTTTGCGGTGTTCAGCGCCGAGTTCTGAATTGTCGAGGTAGAACTATTGGTCGTCTTTAATAGATAGATTAGGGCTACTATCGTTATCAGTAGGATACTTATAAGGATCCTCATTGTAGAAGGCATCTAATTACCTAAGTCATATACGATCATAGATAATAACTAAATATATTATTACTTTTCTGGCCTTGATTCTTGCTTGTCGTTTGCCAGTGTCGGCTAAATCTTTGGGGATAGCCATAAATATAAGATTATTCCAGTTAGTTAGTGAGGAATTTAGATGAGCGATATTTCAGATGCCGATGGGAGCGTGTTCACTGCCAGGGGGCAGCCCAACATAGCATTCGTTAAATATTGGGGCAAGAGGGACGAGAAGCTTATACTGCCTTACAATTCGTCTGTAAGCATGACGCTCGATCCTTCGGTTAACACCACGACCAGCGTGCTTTTTTCCGACAGGCTGAAGGAGGACTCGCTCTACATCAATGGAGAACGCCAAGACCTCAACGGAGGAGAGGCAAAAGAGCGTTTTGCCATGGTGGAGAAGCTTAGGGAGCTGGCGAAGACCGGCAAGCGTGTACTTGTCGTATCGAAGAACAACTTTCCTACTGCAAGCGGGATAGCTTCAAGCGCTTCCGGAATAGCGACGCTGGCGTTCGCAGCATCGAGTGCACTCGGGTTGCATGTTCCAGGGACGGAACTTTCAATGATAGCGAGACAAGGAAGCGGCAGCGCATGCAGAAGCATATTCGGAGGGATAGTGCAATGGCGCAGAGGGGAGAATCCGGATGGCAGTGACTCTTTTGCGGAGCAGATAGTTGATGAGAACTACTGGCCTGAGCTCAGGGATATTCTCGCAATAGCGTCGGAAGGAAAGAAGAAGGTATCCTCAAGGGCTGGCATGAAACAGACAGTCGCGACAAGCAGGCTTTACGGGATGAGGCCTGGAATTGCAGAAGAACATGCAAAAAAGGCCATCGAAGCGGTGAAAAACAAGGATTTCGGAAAGCTTGCCGAGATAGTGATGGGAGACAGCAGCAATATGCATGCCACAATGCTCGACACTACACCCCCGATAGTGTACATGAATGATGTATCTGTTGAGATACTCTATGCAATAACCGAGCTGAACATATCGGAAGGAAGGAGCATAGCCGCGTACACTTTTGATGCAGGACCAAATGCGCACATCATAACCCTTGAAGGCTATGAGAAAAAGGTTGAAGAGGCATTGAGAGGCGTGGATGGCATAAAGAGAATACTGAATCTTCGCCAGGGGGCAGGCCCGAGGCTTTTGGAAAGGGAGGAATCACTGATAGACGAAGCGGCCATGGCACCGAAAGCAGGCATCTAATCCACATGCTGCATACGGAAGGAATGCTTTTATATCAAGCCTTCCCAGGATTGAATGATCGATAGGCTACGGCAGGGCAGTTGCAGCAAGGAACCGGAGCAAGAACAGGCATGGATATGCAAATAAAACAAGAGGTAAAGATGGAAAGAGTGGTAACCGCAATAGCATCGCCCAATATAGCATTTGTAAAGTTTTGGGGGAGGAGAAATGAGGTACTCAACTTGCCGCATAATCCGTCGGTAAGCATGACGCTCGATGCGCATATGATCAGTACTACCACAAGCATTGTTTTTTCTGGGTGCTTTAAGAAAGATTTGCTGTACATAAACGGGAGGAGCCATGAATTCGAAGATTCGGCAAACGAGATACTTGCAAATACCCATGCAGTGCTGGATACCCTGAGGGGCATTGCAGGAACGGAAGCAAGAGCCCTGGTTGTTTCTGAGAATTCATTCCCTTCTGATGCAGGAATAGCATCGAGCGCTTCAGGGGCGGCGGCGTTTGTTCAGGCAGCTGCCGAAGCGCTGGGACTGGACTTAACGCAGAAGGAAATGACAATAATGGGCAGGAATATCTGCGGAAGCGGAGGACGAAGCCTTGTCGGAGGATTTGTCTTATGGCATATGGGAGTATTGGCTGATGGATCGGATTCTTTCTCAGAGCAGATAGCATCGCAAAGCCATTGGCCAGAGATGGTGGATGTGATAGCCATCGTGGATAGGAAAGCCAAAAAGGTTTCTTCCCCTGAAGGGCTGAGACGAACATGGAGAACGAGTACGCTTTACGAAGGAAGGCCGGGTTTTGCTGAAGAAGGTGTCAGAAGACTCCTTCGGGCGATTCCACAAAAGGATTTTGATACCGTTGCTGAGGTTATTATGAGGGACAGCAACAATATGCATGCAACCGCACTTGACGCATGGCCGCCCATCTTTTATATGACGGATGTGTCCAAGACAATAGTATATGCGGTGCATGAGATGAATGATGCCAGTGGAAAGTACATCGCGGCGTACACCTTTGATGCGGGAGCTAATGCACACATCATAACAACAAGGGAGAATGTGAATACGGTAGTAGAAATGCTCAGGAAAATCGAAGGCGTGGACGACGTAATAGTAGCAGGAGTAGGAGAAGGGCCTAGGATCGAAGACGATATGCAAAAGGCGCTTATAAGCCAGGAGTTGACGCCCATAATCAGAGAGCGGATCCGTTAGGGCAGATGATTAGCAGGGTTTGCGCTGACCGGCGCTGATCAGACACTCTAGCTCTGCCTTGAGTGCTTCTGCGCTTGTGAATAATATCGCGATCATTCCAACAGCCTTCGCGCCGTCAACGTTCTTCTTAGAATCATCTATGAAGACTGTTTCGCCATAAGAAAAATGCTCGGATGTTGCCTCGGTTATCCTTGCCATCGCCCTTTCATAAGACTCCTTTTCAGGCTTAGATGATCCAAGCTGGTATGCGGCAAATCCTAGAGGGATAGAGCCGCATATTGAGGCAACAGTCAGATCATAACGGTTCTTATCGCTATTTGTCATAAAGGCAGTTACATACCCTCTTGCCGTAAGATCCCGCACTATGGTCAGGGTTTCGTGGTTTGGCTTTACCCTTTTGTAATATTCGATCCAATCGATATCTTCCGGGTTCATATTTAGCGCAGAAGCAACCTTCACGTTGAATTCCCCAAGGCTTATGGTATTTTGTATGAGATCGCGGAGTGGGCTCTTTGTATCCATCAGTACTTCCGCTACCTTTTCAAGGGCATTTCCGCTTTTGTTTGCCAGATACTTGCGATAATCCATTGCAACGTAGTCGTTTAGCACGCCGTCGACGTCGAAAATAAAGCATCTTGCCTGCCTTTGATGTCCGGCTTTTGTATTGGCATCAGAAACCTTTGGAATGTTGTCCATGAATATGCAGCCGTAATCACTAGAGGTGCAGACACATCACGCTGCGCGGATATAAATGCTTTTGAACCACGGCAGATAATTCCTGCTTTGCTGAGCTTTATAAGCTTTTCCAGGAAGCATTTTATAGCTATATAAATAAGGTATATCTGATGGTAAAATGGCTACTGCAGGGGGCGCTTATCGTAGACAGAATGAACGGGATTTTAGGAGCGATGTACTTTCGTATCGCGGAGATACGCCATTTTCAGGCGCCCTGTATAGGGCCTGTGGTCTTGAAGAGCCGGCAAGGCAGGCGCTGAGACATGGACCCATACGGATTACCGATGCGATGTCTGGTCCTGGCAAAGTATGGAAGGATGTAATCGGGCCAAGATATACCGAGTATATGAGGGCCCACACGGATGCCAGAGGAATTCTGGTAACATTCAATGATAGCAGGGCTGAAGCTGTGGACCCCATGGCAGGGCAGGGATACGCGACGCTCGTATGCGATGTGAGAGAGATAGGAAGGCGTGCAGCCAGCACTGGTTTTCACCCTCAGGAGATAATAGTCGTGAGATATGGCATAAAAGAATTGCCACGTGATGACCAAGCAATGGCATTGCATGAGATCCATGGATTCCTTGAGGAAGGCGGGAGGGTGGTTTTAGGAGAGATATATTCTGAAGGCGAAAGGGATAAAGCAGGCTTTCAGACAGTCCATGGGATGAAACATTTCTTTGCTGGCAGGAATATAAGTGTGGAAGGAGCACTGCACATTCCCACAATATCAGAATGGAAGGAATACCTAACCTCTGCGGGATTTGAAGTTGCCGATGAGTATACGCACTATGACACGAGTCCGGTAACACCTGTTAAAAGTTGGAGCGGGCAGTTCCAGGCCCCGAAAGGGTCTAATGAGGAAGAGGAGATACTCGCAAAACTAAACTGGCTGGTAAAGCAGACTGCTACAGGAAACCCGGATTTTGCAAGAGTAAGTAAAGCACATGAAGAGAATGGCGTCATGAGTTTCGAGTTTCCTATTGTAGTGCTCGCAGGAGTTAAAAGGGGATAAGCAGCAATTACCGCCTCCCCTTTTCGCTTACTTGGCACAATTGACTTGCATATTGAGAAGTGCAGAGCGGTAAATGACATGATATACGCGAATATGCCAAATGAGTTGCCTCGCCTTAAGGCATTGTACGTATAACTATCAGATTCCCCACCAGGACATATGTGATACAATGCTAAAACACTATCATCCACAGCGGGCCGCGGCCTTTAGACCAGACATAGATGTATACCGTGATGAGCATCCCTTTAACCGTGCCCTTGCAAGCGCATTGTTCCATGGCATGGATTTCGCAGGTAGGACAACGAGATCTGGCGGTGGGTTCTCGGTCAAAAAAGCCGAGATTCGGGTGGGTCTCCTCATGTGTGGTCCAGGTAAGGAAATTGGGATTGTTTCCTCGGCGTATGATCAGGCTGCCGCCGGAATCAATGCCGCGCCGAGACTCAAGCTGATATTGAATGATCTAAGAAGGGATGCCGTGGAGTGCGCAGGGAGGGTAGCATCGGAAACGACAGGGGATGCAGAAATCATCTGCCAGAAGGTTGAAGGATTGTGGAGTGAGATATGCGGAGGTGTCTTCCCACTGCAATTACAGGCTGCCGTTGCACTTGAATATACCAGATGCATGGACTTTGGATACAAGGACGGGCTTGATGCGGCAATGATAAGGTTTGGAGTATATGATATTCCAAGAATACAAGCGCAAAGCGCAATATCATCCATACATGAAACGCTGAACCAAGGCGGCAGGCTTGTGATAGGTGATCCTGTAGCCTGTTCTGCAGAAGAGCAGGCCAGTCTTGAGAGAATACACAGGATAAGGCAGGAAGCTGCCGGAAGAGATATTGGAGAATGCCATATTCCCACAATCCACGAAAGGGCAGCCCAGATGAGGAACGCGGGATTCGGGCCTGTGGGTGTGCCGTACATAGGTGAAAGCCATATGCCGATGGGAGACTGGAACGGGCAGTTTGGACCTGATGCGGATAATGAGAGGATTATTGCAAGGTTGCGTGAGACGGTTGTGCATGAGGCAAGGGAAAATCCCGGATTTGCAAAGCAAGCGTCCGTGCGAATCTGGAAGGACGAAAACGGAATAATGGAAGTCGGACTTATCCAGAAGGTAGCGGTATTTACAGGAGTAAGGAGAAAGCCATAGCATAGTCATTGCTACGAGAGCTCGTATGAGGCGCGTGCACTTTTCGAATTTGCGGTTTTGCCATTAACCTTTTGCGCCCTTCAAGGATATGCTTACGCTGTATGCATCGAAGCCTTCCTTCTTAAGGGCAGCTATTACTTTTTCGGCTCCAGAGCGGTCGCCCACAAGTGCGATGCCCATTCCTCCTCCTCCCCCTCCGCACAGTTTAGCGCCGTATGCGCCGCTTGCCTTGGAGATGTCAACAGCTCTGTCGAGCCCTGCACTCGAAACACCAAGCTTCTTAAGCAATTCATGATTGCGTGACATCTGTTTTCCAAGTTCCTTCTGATCATTCCTTTTCAACGCGTCTATGCAGCTAATGACGCACGCGTCTATCTCCTTGAGCGTCTTCTCCGTAGATTCCTTGTCGGAATTGTACAAGGATCTGACTTTTGCTACCATCTCCGCAGTTGGAGGCTTCGGTCCGGTGTCTATCACAACAACCTTTACCTCGGCAGAGATGTCTTGCTTTTGCACCCCGTTGGATGCGCTGAAAGTGGCATAGCCGCCGAAGTATGCAGGGCCTACGTCTATCCTTCCTGCGCCTTCTGCTTTGTGTATTATCCTCTCGCCGTCCCTTGCTATGTCTATCGCGGTCTGATCATCAATCCTCTTGCCTGACGCGTTTATCAGCGCTACTGCGAATGAGGTGGAGCATACGGCGCTGCTGGCGTACCCTTTCTGCACTGGCACATCGGAGTGGATTGTGACTTTCACGCTCTTGCTTACGGCGTTTATTCCTTGCTGCACCAACAGGCGCGATGCTATGGTGGCATATGGAAGTATGCGCTTGTCTATGTCAGCATGCTTTGCGATGTACTTGGCTATCCCATCAGGGGTGCTCGTGTCCCTGGAAGAGTAGTCTTCGTATAGATTTCTAAGATCCTCTTCGCTGAATGACGCAGATATTCCAAGGTCCTTGAGTTCTATTTGAAGGTTACCCGTATCGGTATCATTAACTGTTGCTGTTGCGTACAGCTCTATTGCTGCGGATAGGCTTGGTCCGCCATAAACAACAGAATGTTCACCTGCAATCTTTATGTTCGAAGGAGCTTTTACAATCGTTTCCATTTTATCCACTTTCAAGTATTACCATATGCCGAAGCTCTTAAATGCTTAGGCAACTTTTAGCCTTTGCGGCTTTTCGCATCTCATTACCGTCGCAAGATCACCCTGGCCTCTCAGGACGAGCGGTTGTCTTAGCAAAGGCTGCCCATCAGGATCCCGCAGGACCTTAAGCCCCGCATCCTCAAGATGTCTAATCCTCCGCGCAAGGGGTTCGTGCGCTTCGAGGAACCAGATAGGGGCCTTACTGCCTTTTTCATTGAAGGTCTTGCCTACGCTTAGCCAGAACTTCATTATGCCGGTGTTTGCAAGGCGTTCGCTTGGTAGGGTACCGTCGAAAGCAGAGTGTACATCATTCATTGACAGTCCAAAGTATTTCCTGAATTCTGCAACTTCCTTCCGTTCGGTGTACCCTTCTGGTCGGGTCCCGTCCCTGACAAACGCAAGTATGGAGTTAGTGACATTGTCATTGTGTAGATCTCTTAAGACAGCGAGCATCCAGTATGTTCTGGAGGGACTTTCCCACATGCCTTCGTGCCAATCCCCATTTATGAACTGCCCTTCAGGCGCCAATACCCTGCGTATTGAATCTAGGTGACGATTAAACGCATTGTGATGTATTGCGGCATTGGATACTGCCAGGGATACGCTTCCTTCATCCAATTCGTCAAGCATGGGCTTATCCCTTCCGATTTTCGCAACTATCTGGACGATATCTGAAAAGCCGCAGCCTTCCAATGCTTTTATGATGACGCCTTTCGCATAGGCCATTCTTTCTTCTGAAGGATCTATAAGATAGATCGTGCTTTCTCTAGTGGGTCTGATGCCAATCTCCTGAATCGACGCCAATAGCCTTAGCGAGGTTGCCCCGGCTCCGGACCCTATATCAACAACAGTAAAACCGCCGTTTCTGGCCACTGCAGCCCCGAGATACTCGGCTCCGATATTTCCAACCTCAACGTTCATGAGTGTGTTAACATCGCCAAGCTGAGCGTTCTTTGATGCTATGGCCACAAGATTGTTGAGTGCCGTATCAGTATGCTGCCATTCTACCATATAAGCGGCGCAGGAATTTGCGTAAAGAAATTCCATATTTTCCGCAGTAGGCTTTATGCCCCAGTTTGGATACGAGTATAGCGGCACCCGGAATACGCTTCCAGATGGCACAGGGCTCCAGGAAGTCATTGCAGAGACATCATTCACAATTTGTCCTATCTGAAGAAGATCAGGTGTTGTTTGGTTTGCAGTCATCACATCACAAGCAGTACATGCGGCCGCTGGTTTTAGGCGCAGGAAGAATGAATGGATAGAATCTTAGGACCCATTCGTCCATGTATAGACTTGCATTTCATGTTATTTATACATTACTGTTTAGAATTATGGATATTTTACTTCAGAATCGAATAGGAAATGATGTTATTTATAAATAATTAGCGATTATTAGGTTATATAAGCTTATTTTTAACCTATGTTATTAAATAATAATGCAGAGGTTATATAACTATGGAAAAGCTGCCCCGCAGTATAGCAAAGGCCGTAGAGAAAGCGAGGGAAGAGTATCAGTTCTACGTCTCCGTCAAAAAGATAAACGGCAAGTATTATTTATACAAACAGTCTGGAACTTGGGATACGGAGAGAAGAAAGACAAAGATCGTTTCCGAATATCTGGGCAGGATAACTGAAGAAGGCATGATTGTCAAGAAGAAGTTTTCAGCGAAAGAAGACCTGGAGAATGCGAAGGCGCTTATTGCTGAACACGGAGGAGAGATTGTATGGAAAACCAAAGCCAGTTCGGAAAGGGTACTTAGGAATAAGGAGCAGACAGAAATTGATGAGATTGACCTCAGGATATTGACACTCCTGAGCATGGATTCAAGAAGGCCGATTGATGCAATAGCTAAGGAACTCGGTATCGGAAGTTATGCCGCTCGAAACAGGATAACGAGGCTCGAGAAAGAACTTGGGGTGGAGTACGTGCTGGAATTAGACCTTTTCAAGCTTGGGTTCATACCGTATGTTACTTTTGTAAAATTCCTTGGCAGGCAACCAAGCCGTAAGGAGTTGAGTGATGCACTTAGGAGCAGCACGAAGATACAATTCGCCGCTAGGCTGAAAGGGGAGTATGATCTTTTTATATACTCGATTGACGAGGAGCCGATAAAGGCTTATGATAGCATGCATGAACTTAGACTTAATTCGGCGTTGAAGGACTATGATTCGGAGTGGTACACTTCTCCTTTCTCGCAAACATATTCATTCGTGCCTCTACGCGATGAATTCATAGAATACATTGCAGAAACAAAAGAATGGAAAAGGTCGATAAAGCGAACACACCCAAACACCCTCGAGTTAACGCACAGGGAGGCAGTGGTGCTTAGGGAGCTTAATACGGATAGCACAAAGGACTTCGCCGAAATAGACCAGGAAAACGGGTTGGGCAGGGGCGGTGCAAGGTATGCCTATTCTGCTCTTGTTGAGGGAAAGATAGTGGTAAGGCCTACTATAGCTATATCCGGATTGCAGGTAAAATATCTTGGCGGCATTATGCTGGATATAATAAGCGCTGATGATGCGTACAGGACGTGGCGCAAGAGACTCCCGGATTATATATCAGACGGACCTGTGGCAAACAAGTATTCTCTGGTAGGATATATCGGGCTTCCTGACAGCCTTCTCCTTCTTCTGCCAGTGATCAATGACGGAGAGCTTGAGAGGACAGCGGACTTTCTGCATGAAACTACAGAGAAAGGAGTAAGGAAAAGGGTGTTTGTAGTTACTGAGGTTATAATCGGCTCGCTGTGCTATAGAAGGCTTGACAATCGTTATTCCAGGCACTATGAGATACTTTCTAGATTGAAGGAGGAAAACGAATCGGAATACGCGGAGATTGTAAAACCAACAAACGCAGATGTGCTGATCGGCTAGTTTATTTGCCGCAGGTCGGAGCTTTTGGAGCTATGCCTTTATTCTTCCTAGGCTTATCCTCGCAGGCGGCGCACTTCTGGCAGCGGCCTTTAATGCATTTTGCGATATCACAGCATTCAATTCGTCACGCAACGCAGCGGGAGTTGTGTACATAATTCCGCGCATGCCCGCTTTCCTGGCTCCTTCAACGTTTCGCTCCTGGTTTTCTATGACGGTAATGTCCCCGTATCGCAGAAGCCTTCCGAGCCTGGCTCCTATGCGGTCTGCAACAAACTTGAACGCGAGCTCGTCAGGTTTTCTAAGCCCAAGTATCTGATACGAAGCAAAACCTATCTCGAAAGTCTGGACGAGCTGTGCCGCTGCAATTCTATGCACTGCAGGATCATGATTCGTGAGATACGCTATCGTGAATCCTTGAGCCTTGAGCTCCGCGGCCATCCCCATTACTTCCAGATTAGGCTTTACCGAAGATGAGTAATAGTTAGCATAGCTTACTTCTGCTACGGGAAGCCGCAGCTTCTCTGCAATACGGCTCTCGAAATCAGCGAGCGTTATTGACGCATTTTCGAAAAGCGCCGCGTCTTCGGCGGCCGCAACCGTAAATGTAGCATCTGTACCTCCGCTCTTTGAGGAAAGCGTTTCCAGATAGCCGGAAAGGCTGTGATCATTCAATACTCCACTAATCCCGAATAGAAATACGGTTCGGTCATTGCCCATCGTTAACACACTTTGATCCAAGATCCATAGGATTTGGACTGCGCAATGTTCTTATTGCTTCTGTGCGGTCATTTTTTGAACATACCGAGTAGCTTCTCGTACGGAAGCGCGTTTATAACATCGTCCTTTTGAAGCCAGCCCCTCTTTGCGGTGCTTACACCGTACCGCATTAGCCCAAGATGTTCCGTTCTGTGCGAATCGGTGTCTATCGAGAACTTCAGTTTGTATTCCCTTGCCTTAAGTATATTCTCATCGTTTAGGTCGAGTCGGTTAGGGTATGAGTCTATCTCCATCACTACTCCCTGCTTGTTCGCTGCGTCGAAAATCTTGTCGAGGTCAAGGTTTATCGGGGGCCTTTGATTGATAAGCCTGCCGGTGGGATGCGCCATTATGTCAACGACCCCGCCTTCTATGCACGTGATAAGCCTCTTCGTCATTGCAGCTTTATCCATCCCGAGATTGCTGTGTATGGCGCCCAAGACATAATCCATGCTATCAAGGGCTTTCCTGCTGAAGTCGAGACTTCCATCCTTGAGTATATCGGTTTCTGCGCTCTTCAGCAATCGTATGCGCCCGTCCATTGCTTCGTTAACTGCATCTATCTCTCTCGAGTATTTCTTGAATTTCTTTTCGTCCATGCCCTTTGCCACATACTCGCTTCTTGAGTGGTCCGTAATGCCGATGTATTCCCGTCCCATGCCAGCGGCCTTCTCTGCCATTTCGGCTATTGTGTTGTCCCCGTCACTATAAATGGAATGCACATGAAGATCGCCGAGTATATCTTCCTTCTGTACTAGCCGTGGTATCTTTTGCTCCGCCGCAAGCTCAACTTCGCCTCTGTTCTCCCTCATCTCGGGTTCCATGTACTGCAGTCCCAGTTTCTCGTAGATATCTCCGTCGCCATCCCTTGCAATATTCTTCCCCTTTTTGTTGAATAGACCGTACTCGCTGAGCTTATAGCCCTTCTTTATGGCTATCTGCCGCACCTTTACGTTATGGTCCTTGTTGCCTATGAAATACTGCAGCGCTGCTGCGAAGCTTGCCTTATCCAACACGCGTATGTCGCAGGTTATCCCTATCTTTAGCATTACAGTGGTCTTTGTCAGCCCTTTCAGAAGGATTTCCTTAACTTCAGGTAGCCCGGTGGCGAAATCCATCATCTTCCCAGGAGTCTCGGATATGACAAGGATGTCTAGATCCCCAACTGTTTCTTTCATCCTCCTGGCAGATCCGGCAAGCTCTACGCGGTCCGCCAATCCAGAGCTTGACAGCTTTGCGATTATGGACTCCGCCTCCGGAAGTGCATTGCCGAGAAGCATCCTGCCTTTTCCGGATTCAAGCATGCGTATGCCTTTCTGGATAACTTCTTCGCTCTTTTTCCCGAAGCCTCCGAGCCCTTTGACCTTTCCTGCTTCGGCCGCCTTTTTAAGGTCAGTGACATTACGTACTCCGAGTGTTTTGTAAAGCTTGAAGATGCGCTTCGGACCCATGCCCTGGATCCGGGTTAGGCCCGCGAAGTCTATGGGAAACTTCTTCTTAAGTTCCTCGTGCTTTGATATGTTTCCAGTTTCAACATATTCCTTTATCTTATCTGCAAGGCCCTTGCCTATTCCGGGTATCGCCATGAGCCCGCCGATGCCCTTTTTTTCGAGTATATCTCCGACGTCTTCCTGCATTGATTCCAGTGTCATCGCTGCCTTCTGGTAAGCCCTCACTTCGAATATGCGTTTTTCGTCTTCAAGTTCAATCATGTCTGCTATTTCATTGAATATTTCAGCGATCTTTCTGTTGTGCATCATGCAATCATTGGAGATTCATACGTTTATTCGCTTAATGAGCTCGCTGTATGCGGAATTGGAGTATTTCTTTGGTATTCGGTTGGTGTAGACTGTCGCGCCCTTCAGGCTCACCCCCTTTCTAGGATGTACCGCCTTTCCCGAAACTATTTCGGCTATCACATCCCCCGGACTTGAATACCTATTTCTGTCAATCGCATAGAGCGTACTGCCGCTGACCAGAATACCCAGCGCCTTCGCGTGGGAGGAGAGGAAGTTGGAAGACGCACTGCGTAGAAACACATCAGGGCCTTTGAACATCCTTGCCTTCAGTTTCTTCCGCGGAAATGCAAGGAGTATGAGTCCTTCCTTGCCCTCAACCCAGGGCACGGCCAGATACGCCTCGAAACCAAAGCGCGCAGCGTATGTGCATGCCATTTCGGATAACTTTCTGAGCTGGGGCCATACGGTATCCACGCTCAGGTCAGGCACTTTTGTTGCTATGAGGAACGTGTCAAGCCCGGATTCCTCGATAAACCGCTTTAGCAAGATTGGTGACTCGTCGGATGAGAAGCCCTTGCCGTAAAATAGACTTATATCTGGCTTTTGCACAAATCTTCGCGCCACAAGGACAAAGCGCGACAGGGATTCGATGGAAACGCCTGCACTTACATTGCGCTTCTGGTCAACAGGATCTATGACTATGAACTGCGATTTGAAAGTGTTTATGAGAGTCGCGTTTTCAAGCGTTTCCTTTCTCATTGGGTCCAGTATCAAGGGGAGCCTGCATTCCGAGAACGACTCGAGCAAACGGAGGAAAGAACCGTAAGCATATATCAGCAATTCGCACAAGTATCCAGAGAAGCCGCCCGTTTTTACTTCTGCGCCATATATACCATGCGCCTTAAGGAAATATTTCAGCAGACGTACCTCGTCTCGCTGCGTTTCGTCTAGAGATGTGTTGATAAACTCCGTGTGCAGAGGAGTGCGATCCACAGACGTGGCTAATTCCTCTGCACTGTCAATCCTATAGGCCGGCACTATGTCTGCCTTTATGCCAACAGAAGTAATGTACACCCGTATGTAAGGATGCTCTGCATACCTGATCTCGTAGCGGTCTCCTTCGTTTTTTTTAATGAGGGTTTTTCCATAGCTTAGGCCGCGTCTTACAAGCTCGTCGCGCTTCACATCGGAGCTGAATAGGAGAAAGATATCAATGTCCGCCGTCCCTTTCAGGTTAGTATTTCTGGCTATGGATCCTGCAACACGTATTTCTACGTTATTGCCAACTATTCCTTTAAGACGGTTTGTAAGCATGTTTACGTTTTCTATGAGCCTTGTTGTTTCTTCTTTTGAAGGCTTGATTTCTGCCAATACTCGCCTGAATATAGACGCGGCCTTCTTCGCCTTTGCCTTCTCCATAAGAAACAATAACCATATAAATAGGAATAATTAAAAAGCTTAAACGGAGGGAGGGCTCGTAGCGCAGTGGTAGCGCGTTTCGTTCGCAACGAAAAGGCCGCGGGTTCAAATCCCGCCGAGTCCACAAAACCTCCAAGCAGAGTCTTGCATCGAAAACGCGGCGACAGGGTCTGGGTGCGGAGACCGCGATGAGATGCAAGCCGTAAAAGGTTTTGCGTGCGAACACGGCACCAAAACCGCATACAAAGCCTTAAGTATTCAGTTGGCAGCTGAACTGCCATATCTGCCCAAACATTACTTGGTAGACATTCGCAAACAGGTAACCGCGCAGTTCGTAAAGCGGTTCAAGCGTAGCCGTATTCCCAAATACGGGGCATTGAACAAGGGCTTTACAGAACAAGAGGTCGCGGCGTTCTTTAGGGCGATTGACAGCCCGAAGTTCCACCTGTTATTTTCGTATCAGGCGCAGATGGGTCTGCGCATCGGCGAAGCGATAAGGATAAACCTAAAGGATATTAGGTTCGAGAGCAGGGAGCTAGTGGTAAAGACAGAGAAAGCCATGACTCTGGATACCTTGCTAATCCCTGCTCCGCTCTTCAAGCAGACCTTGGACTACATTCAGGCCAACGGGCGGGAGATAGAGAAGGCGAGCGGATTCCTGTTCTTCAAGGAATACGGCAAGAGCCGAACAATCGAGCCGCATCTGGACGAGGGGTATGTCAGAAACCAGTTCAGAAGGTTTGCCGAAGCGGCTAGGCTGGACGAGGTCTACGACCAGAGCGAGGAGTCGAGGCCGAATCGGGCGGTAAGGCGGCTCCATCGGCTTACCACGCATAGCCTACGGCATTATGCGATAACTCGATTCTCGGAGCAGAACAACGGCAACGTGCTGCTCACTAGCAAGTTCGCAAGGCACCTAAAGCCCGACACCACGATGGGATACATCCACGTGAACCGCAAAGCCCTTTACGCTGGGATAGACAGCGCGTTCCAGATAGGGCAAGCGGTGAGCCTCAAAGCTAGGGTTTCAGAGCCTAGCTAGGCGTTTCTCTACACGCCTAGCGTTCTCTACACGGCAGGGTAAATCCATGTAGAGAAACGCCACGAGGGAACCCCTCGTAAAGAGGCTATTTTTCCTCTACACTACTGCACAGTAATATTAGAGACGGTCGTGTAGAGTCCCGTGTAGAGACTCCCGCCTACGCAACCTACGCCCGCCTCCTAAGTCGCCTACGGCGATGCTGGGCGGGCTACGGTTGCTACGGCGGCTGCTTTGCAGTACACGGCGGCTCAGAAACTACGCCTTTCGCAAAGCAAAAGGCGGCCGATTTGGGCGGGGCAAATCGGCTCTAGTTTCGTCGCTGGTGGCAGCTTAAAGTCCGTGGGGACGACCCCCTCGTGAGCTAATCGGCGTAGCCAGATTAGCGATAGAGTGGTGGTTTTAAAGGGCTAGGGTTACCTTGAAGGATATAGGCGGAAAGAGGGCTATAATGACGAAACTATACTATCGAGATTTGCGGGCAGATCGGGGCCTTCATTGATTATCGTACCATTTGGATTTATGACGTAATAAACGTCCAGATAGGCGTTCGGGTCGTATTGATAGGTCGCGTTTTGTGTGCTTGTACCATACAACCATCCAGGTTTATTTAAGCCGCTGCCGTATTGGGTTGCAAAAGCTTGTATGGGAAGTCCGGCAGTACCGAGATTATCATAGAGGTCTACAATAAGTATAGTAGCATTCTTCGAGTGTATTTTACTGTAGTACTGTGATGCTAAGAGTTGAGCACCATATGCACACGATGAACACCCTGTAACAATGAACCATAGAACTACAGGTCTACCGTGAAAACTGTTTAGGGTAACATTCGTGCCGTTCGTTAATGTGATTGGTATATTCGGTGCAGTTTCGTTTATCCCTAGGCCGACATTGCTGACATGTGAGGAAAGTACCGACAACCCGCCTAATATCGCAAATATAAGGATGCCAAGACAAACGCCGCAAGCACCGAAAAGTATCCACATTTTCTTCATATTTTCAACCTCTTTTACAATAGCATATATTCTTGCTTGTGTAGTGAAATGATGCGAAAAAGATGAAAAAGGATAGAAGATAAAAATACGGATAATTCTGCCCAAAGAAAAGTTGGATGGGGGGAGAATATGCGAATAAGATTGGGGTTGAAGCACCTAGAAATATAAGAACTGATGGGATTAATGGAGTGCAACATAAAACGTTGACAAGTGTACTGACGACTGCGGTAGTTGGTATAGCTTTCGATGTTTTAATCTTTGATCTTGTAGTGTAGATGTTAAGTGTTATGATAAGTCCGAGCATAAGCCCAAATAAGATTGCGAAAAGAACTTGCAATGGCGTAATAAACACGACAAACCCAGGATTTATAGTTCCGGCAGGCAGGGAAGGCAAAAGAATAAAGTAAATAACCGTAAATATTAGCGATAAAGAAATCAGTAGCAAAAAATAAGGCCCGTCCTTAAGTATTAGTCTGATGGCGTCGCCTTCGTACCCAAACATTCACATCATATCAATATTTTATCATATGTCAAGTTATAAATATATATCTAACATAGTTATATTGTGATCCTATGGCTAAAAGAACTGGAAAAGGACAGCTTAAGAAAGAAGAATGTTGCACGAGCTGCTGCGCTTGCTGTGATTGCGGCGAATGCAAGGGTGGAAAAAGAAAATGTGGATGCAGCTGCTGCTGAATATTAAACGTTGAGCCTATATGCAAAGCGAGAATAACACAAATGTATTCATTTTCAAAGTGCTTTCGAACGAGGTTAGGCTGGCCATAATAGAGGCCCTTCTCAAAAAGCCTATGAACGTAAATGAAATTTGCGAAGAGATAAACGAAGAGCAGCCTAGAGTATCTCACGAATTAAGGTGCTTGGCAGTGTGCGGCTTTGTTTACTCTGAGAGGGAAGGCAAGAGGATAATATACGAACCCAACAAAGATACGATAACGCCGATTATAGAGGCTGCGAACAAACATGCAAGGATTTTCGGTAGCAAAATGCGAGGGTGTGAAATGCTCTCCGATATTAGGAAGATGACCTCCAGATGAATATGTGGTGAATTTACGGGCGAGGAATACGAGCTGATTATATTGGGCAACGGCGCAGCGGCGTTTGCCGCTGCGATAAAAGCTGATGAGCTTGGGAAGAAAACAGCGATGGTAAAAGGCGGGAGTCTCGGCGGCACGTGCGTTAATGTCGGATGCGTTCCGAGCAAAAGACTCCTGATTGCGGGAGAGATTATAAGGAATACCAAAAATCATAATCTAGGAGACAACACAATTGTACAGCACGATGAAAAGTTTGATTTTAATAAAATAATGGAATTCAAGGGCAAGCTTGTAGAAAACTTGAAATATGAAAAATATGAAAAGGTGCTTGGCAAGCTCGCCAACGTAGAGCTTTATGAAGGCATGGCGAGATTCATTTCTGAAAAAGAAATAGAAATAAGGCGGAACGCCCAGAACATAACTATCGCTGGCAAGAAATTCATTATAGCCACAGGCGCAAGCCCGTCAATACCACAGCTCCAAGGAATAAACGAGATAGATTACTGGACAAACATCGAAGCGCTTGAGCAGGATAGGATTCCAGAATCGCTCATAGTCGTTGGCGGTCGCGCGCTTGGCTTGGAATTCGCCCAGATGTACAACAGGTTCGGGGCTAAGGTAACGCTTCTGCAAAGAAGCTCGTTGCTAATCCCGGAGGAGGAGCCAGAGATGTCAAAAGCTTTAGAGTCGTATTTGCGCGAGGACGGGATGGCTATACACACTAATGTCGACCTGAAAAGCTTTGAGAAAAATACCGCAGACAATAAAGTTATTGTAAATGCCGAAGTTGACAAAAAAACAGTTAAGTTTGAAGCGTCTGCGATTCTCTTTGCTACAGGCAGGACACCTAATATAAAGAACCTGAGCGTTGAAACGGCCAAACTTAAGGTTGGCAGGAAAGGCGAGATAGAAGTAGATTCTGAAATGAGAACAAATAATCCAAACATTTTTGCCGCAGGAGATGTAACTGGAGAACCAATGCTAGAATCACTGGCTGCCAGAGAGGGTACACATGCAGCTGAAAATGCGCTCGCAGGCAGCCATAAAAAAATAGATAAAAACGTCGTGCCGCGGGCAATATTCACAGACCCGCAATTCGCAAGTGTCGGAATAACAGAAAAAGAAGTGATTGAAAAGTTCAAAGCTTGCACGTGTAGGCTAGTTAAGTTTACCAACATACCGAAGGCGATGATAATGGGAGATACCAGGGGCATGATAAAAATGGTTGCAAATCCCGACACGCATGTTATTTTGGGGGTTCAGATACTTTCACCAATGGCAGCGGAAATTATCCACGAGGCTGTCATGATAGTAAAAAACGAGTATAAGATAGAGGACGTAATAGACACAATACATGTATTTCCAACGATGAGCGAGGCGTTAAAGGTAGTTGCTCAGTCTTTCTTTAGAAATGTTCAAGACACAAGTTGCTGTATATGACCCAGACTAGATACTCTGCTTAGAAGTATAAGCCAGGTTTGTAAAGCCGGGCAGTTTCTAATTGAGGTCTTTTCCTTATAAATTTATCTTTTTTCTTCGCAGAAGCATAGTGTGCCCAGAGGTCTGGCGACCAAACTGGGCACGAAGTAAATCCTATGACCACTACGAACCTAAACTACATAGAGATTCCCATGCCGTATGGGATAGAAAAGGTAATACTGGATGGCCCTTTAGATGCAGGCTCCATCCCGGTCGAAGCGCTCTTGCGACTGCTCTCTGACGAGACAAAAAAGAAGATAGAGACAAGGCTCAAGAGGCAGTACATCGATGCAACCACCTGTGATTATCCGATATTGCCGCAGTTTCTTGCTGCGATATACATGAAACTCATGAAAATAAAGCGCATCACTGCATTGTACAGGAGGATGACCGCGGATGACGGTGCGCTTGCGGAGAAACTGGGATTCGAGAGGCGCGACGATGGCAAAATCGTAATGCCGTGTTACTCCAATCTCGCCCTATTCATAAAGAAACGTCTCGATGAAAACACGATGGATGAACTCTCGGCCATCGTACTGGTGGAAATAAACGAAAGATTGAAACTCTACGGAAAAGACTTCGGTTCTGAGATCGCACATGACGGTGTAGTGATAAGGTCCTTTGATAGGGATGCAGTATACAACAAACATTACGACACTACGATGTACAAGGGCGAAATAGGCGCGGATATAAACACCCTAATCCCGTTGTACGGGACCGTGACCTGTGGTACGGATTACGACGGCAATTTTGCAATACCATTCGTACAGAAACTTGACGCTATAGAGAAGAAGGCGCGCACTGGGTATTTCGATGGGCATTATGCCTCGTTGCAGAACTTTGCAGTCCTAAACCACATCCACAAAGTAAAGCCCATAATCAATGTTCCTATAACTCAAAGGAGAGTCGCGGTTACTGGAGGAATGAGAAACATAAACAAACAGTACCAGAAACTTCACAATAAGCCCGGTTTTGTCGTGAATGCAGACGTAAATACAAAATTGAGCCTCCTTTTGGAATACAGCAAAACCAAAGTTGTCGGCTATTACTACCGGAACATTCACGTAAAAAGCTTCAAAAAGAACATGAAAGATTTCGGCAAGAGGAGTCTTGAGGAAACAGTGAACAATTCTGTGAAAAACGGCCTTGTAGATGTCGAAAATGGGTGCAACGGCGCCGGGATAAGAAACCATGACCACCATATGAAGCTCTGTATCCTTTCGGTGCAACTTGTTGCGTTGATTAGGTTGCAGAATGGGATAACCGAGGATCTTACCTCCGTGAAGAATATCGCCTGCTGAACGCGCACGGCATAAATAACGTAGACGTCCTAGTCGGAACAGTGCACGGAGTCCGATTTTTTCCTCGATTGCGGATATTTGTGGGGTTTTGAGCAACAATCCTATCTGAGGACCACTGAAACATCAGTTCGCAGAGACATATTGACATATCCCATGGTAATTGTTTCTAATTCAAAACAGAGTCAATTAGAAAGTGCCAAAGCCGGATGAAATTATGTGGAAGGAACTTTTAAGTATCTTCCAATTCATATACTACTGATACAATGGCCGGCGAGGAACTGCTATTCGCAACTATCGGGGAGGGCGACAAGCCAGAGGTAGCCCGTCTTCTGAAAGAAGGCGCGAATCCCAACGCCAAAGACTCGCAGGGGCGCACGGCGTTGATGATCGCTTCGATGAAGGGCGACTCCGACATAATAAAAACGCTTATCAAATCAGGCGCCACGGTGGACGCC
>JAKATZ010000010.1 GCA_021827925.1 Microcaldota archaeon
GGCGATAGTCCGGCAAGGTTCAATGCCATGGTAGCTCAGTTAACTCAGGTGTACAGCGCCAGTACTGCAAACACCATAGCCAAATATCTGGACAAGACTTATCCGTCAGTCAGTGAAAAGACGGAAATATTGGGGAACATCATTAACTTCTTGGGGGATTTGGGAGTATCTGCACATGGGTTTGCACGCGCCGTAGAAATGACCGGAGAAGTAGCATCGCTCACCAGCGAACGCGTAATGTCTTTCTCCAGGGGCCTCGGCATCAGCTCCTGGGCATACTTCTCCACAATAGCCAGGACAGGAGCCACTGAAACCCTGACTGGGGATGCGGTGGTCAACGAGAGAGTCATGAATTTCGCAAGCAGTATGGGGAAGTACGCTGGCAATTATTTCCTGGCGCTCGGAGCAACAGGCGCTACCGAAGTGCTCACCAGCGATCGCATCATGGGCTTTGCAAGAGGTTTAAACGACGAGATGTGGCATTATTTCGGTGTGATTGGAGAAACGGGCAAGGCAGAAGCGCTAACATCAGATGCGATTGTGAATGATGCGGTAAAAAGCATCGCAAACAACATCGGCTCCGGAGGGCTCTGTTATTTCACTGCCGTCGCGAGATCCGGCGATGCAATCTCCTTGTCAAGAGCAGAAGTGCTGGACACCGCAAAAATGCCCGGAGGGGTGTTTCATGCCCTTCTAAAAGCTGTATCTGCCCTGGGCTCCGCAGAAGTTCTTACCAACACCGAGGTCCTTGGATTTGTAAAAAGCCTAGGCAGCGCCGCGGCTGGTTATTACTATGCAATAGCAGAGAATGGCAGTCTTGATGCTCTTACGAGCGCCTTCATAGCCAACGGCAGGGTTGCGGCATTCGCAGCAGCGCTGGGAGACGCATCCCCATCCTTTTTCAGCGCGGTCGCCAGAACAGGCGCCGTTGCCGAACTCACCGACGAAAAGGTCATGCAGTTCGCAAAAAGCCTTGGGAAAGGCGCAGGAAGCTATTTCAATGCGATCGCAGAAACCGGCAATGTTTCTTCGTTAACTAGCCACGCGTTCATGAACGACACCGTAATAGATTTCGTAAGAAGCCTCGGCGACTATTCCGGGATATACTTTTCCGCAGCAGCGGTTCCCGGTTCAGCAGAAATATTGGCGAGAGACGACCTGCTTGCATTTGCCAAAAACCTTGATGGTGATTCGCAGCCCTTCTTTTCTGCGCTCATCCACTCCGGGTCTGCAAGAAAACTAACCCAGGCCAGCGTATTGAAATTCGTGGGCGCTCTGAGAAACAATGTGCGATACCACTACTGTGCCGCTATCCAGGATGCTGCTACTGCAAATGCCCTGACCAGCGATGCGTCAGTTACTATGAAAGTTGCGGCCTTTGCAAACAGTCTGCAAGAAACCTCCAGTGGTTATTTCTCTGCAATTGCAGCTTCACGTAACGCAGAGGTTCTGACTAGTAATGCGGTCATGACCGAGAGAATAGCCAGGTTCGCAAGGACATTGGGTCATGACTCAAGGGGATACTTCTATGCGATGACTGGCCAAGAATCTGCAGATGTGCTTCTCTCCGATTCAATAGTCAATAGTAGGGTATCGACATTCGCGGCAGCACTGGGAGACGCATCTCCATCCTTTTTCAGCGCGGTCGCCAGAACAGGCGCCGTTGCCGAACTCACCGACGAAAAGGTCATGCAGTTCGCAAAAAGCCTTGGTAAAAACGCGCGAGGATACTTTTCGGCCATAGCCAAAACCGGCAATATCCGCGTGCTAACCGACCCTAGTCTCACGGGCCTCGGCACAACAGCTCTGCTTCGCATTGATGGCAAATCCCCTGAGGAAGTATTCGTCATGATAGCAAACGCCGGAACGGTCGATGTGCTGGGAAGCAAGGAATTGCTCCGGCAATAAGAAGTGTAACGCAGCTACGGACACAAGTGCGTACATCCGCAGCAATGACACTCGTGCCGCTTACCATAAGCAGTTATTTATATTTGTTATGGGATATAGCTGTCATATCCGGTGTTTAATTGAAGGAGAGCAGGGAGCAGAGAAGGAAGCGCATACTCGAAAGGGCTAAGGAGGGGCTCACGGAGGCCTACTCCTCTTCTGACCATTCCATATCCCAGGCCATAAACGCGTACAAGGAGATCGAAAAGATGAAGGGCCTGGTCTTCGAAAGGCTTGAGGAATGGTACAGCATATACTTTCCGGAGATAAGGATAGGAAGCCACGAGGCGTATTCCCGCATCATAATGAGCATAGGGAAGCGCAGCGATGCGAGCGAGCAGTTGCTCACCGACCTGATAGGGGACAAAGGCAAGAAGGTTTATGAAGCCATGCAGTCTTCCTACGCTAAGAGGGACATGGAAGAGAAGGAGTACAAAGCCGTGAAGGAGCTCGCGGGCATGGAGCTCCAACTTGACGATATAGAGGCAAAGTTAGACTCCTATCTTGAGAACGAAGTCAAGCGGACGATGCCAAATATAGCGTACCTGATTGACTACAGGATAGCAGCCGAGCTTCTGGGCAAGGCGGGATCTCTGCAGAGGCTTGCAACAATGCCAAGCGGCACAGTGCAGCTGCTCGGCGCTGAAAAAGCTCTCTTCAAGCACATCAAGTTTGGCAGCAAGCCACCAAAGTACGGCGTCCTATTCAAGCTGTATGCGGTAACAAACGCCGCAAGGGGCAAGAGGGGAAGGATAGCAAGGGCATATGCGACAAAGATCTGCATAGCCGCTAGGGCGGATGCGTTCTCAAAGAGATTCATAGCAGACAAGCTCAAGGAGCAGCTAGACAAGACAGTTGAAGCAATAAACAAAGAGAAGTAGTAACGCCTATGTCTCTAAAGCGAGCGTACGCATCGTAGCGCGCCACGCCTGCTTCTGTGTCACGGAAAGCCATTAGAAAGGATCTTCACTATCTCTGTAGCATTAGGCACAGCCCCGGCTTCAGCTACGAGCAGCTCAACAGCCTTATCGCCATCGATTCCTTCGAGAACCATTATCGTCCCATTCTCTCCTTTCATTGGCACAGGAGTCTCTATCTCTGAGTAGCTGTATTCCAGTCCGCCTGCGGTACTGTTGAATACCGGCGCTCCTGTAAGCGTGGCGTTAGGATCAGAACTTAAGGTATCCGCATAATTTTTCAGCAGCTGCCTATAAACGTCCTTCGCGTTGCTTGCAGACACAACTATCTCATAAACGTAACCGTAGTCGGAAGGCACCACGTACCTGACAAGTGTTTCTGCATATATTCCCAGGCTGCTGTTGTACTGCGTAGAGTTCATCAACTCCCCGAGCCCTACACTTGTAACATTATATGTGCCTCCCTGCCCTACAAGCACCTCCGCCTCTGCCTGGTTTATGTAACTGCCGCTCGAACTGTTTCCTGCAACTGCGAGGTATGTGGTTGGAGATCCTGATCCGCTATGCACGCTATCATTCCCTGCCGCAGGACTTCCGTTCACTGCGATGTGCCACGCAACAATTGCCAATATCAACAGCATTACGGTCGCAGCTACTATCATCGTAGCAAAACCCCTGCGTGAAACGGTACCTACTCCATGCCGCGCTTCCCTGCTTTTATTCATGCCTCTTGAAACAGTTTCTTTTCCCATATGCCCATAACAGTCTTTACTGCATTTATATACCTGTCGTTGCATTATGATACACAGACAGCCAAGAAACAATCGTTGATTTAATGATGAGGATACGAAACACAGTCGCTCCGGGAGAGAGCAAGAGGGTGGATGCTATGCTAAGGGATCTAAGGCGGAGCGAAGCCGACCGCGCCGCTGCTGGAAAGGCGTTTGCCAAGCCACTGCGCGGTATCGCAGGCAAGAAGAAAAGCGACGATCAGCATGGCACTCCAAAGCACATCTGGCCATGGATATGATCTACATACACTCCTGTAAAAAAGCCATAGCTGTGCGAATAGCGAGGGAATGTCCTCGTGAATATAACTGGGTTGTATAACCCAAATCGGGCAATCTTTATATACCTTGGCGTTTGAAGAAATTAAGTGGAAAGGTAATGTTTTATGGAGGACAAGAACTTGATAGTTTCAGAGGTAACCAAGACTGGGGAAAAGAGCATAACAATCAACGTAAAGGCGGCTTCGGAAGAGAAAGCCCTCGCGCCATACCACAGGACAATGGACGAGGTAAACAGGATGCCTGTGCTTGAGCGGACTAAAACAGTATGTCCCGAGTGCAAGCTCATAATAGACGGCACCATATACAAGGACGAAGAGAACGTCATGATAAGGAAGAATTGCCCTGAGCATGGCTGGACAATAGAGAAGTACTGGGAAGACTACGAGATGTACATGCGCATGAAGAACTACAACTACTTCGGGAGGGGATTCGACAATCCGAACTATGTAAACAAGGGCGAGAACTGCCCGTTCGACTGTGGGATATGCGAAAGACACAAGTCACACACCGGCCTTGCAAACGTAGTCATAACTAACAGGTGCCACCTGAGCTGCTGGTACTGCTTCTTCTATGCAAAGGAAGGGGAACCCATATACGAGCCTACGCGCGACGAGCTTTACAAAATATTCAAGGAGCTCAAGGCGCAGAAGCCAATCCCTGCCAACGCACTGCAGATAACGGGGGGAGAGCCTACAATGCGCAGTGACATAGTCGAGATAGTGCGGCTTGCAAAGGAGGCAGGTTTTGACCAGATACAGCTAAACACAACCGGGATAATACTTGCCAATGACCAGGAGATGGCGATAAGGCTCAGGCATGCCGGAGTCAGCACCCTTTACATGAGCTTCGATGGCGTGAGCAAGAGGGCAAACCCCAAGAACCACTGGGAGGCTCCCAAGACTCTTGATGCGGCGAGAAAGGCCGGCATAGGCATAGTGCTCGTGCCTACCTTGATAAGGACCATAAACGACCATGAGATGGGATCCATTATAAACTTCGCGCTGAACAATAGCGATGTGATAAAGGCAGTCAATTTCCAACCCGTCTCGCTGGTGGGAAGGATGCCTACCCGGCAGAGAGAGAAGCAGAGGATAACGATTCCTGGGGCTATAAAGCTTATAGAGGAGCAGACAGGAGGAGTCATAACAAAGGACGACTGGTTTTCTGTGCCTTACGTCGGCGGGATAAACAAGTTCATAGAAGCGCTTACCGGCGAGTATAAGTACGATCTCTCCATACACTTTGCATGCGGCGCAGGCAGCTACATATTCATGGATTCGGAAGGGAAGATAGTGCCTCTTACACGGTTTGTGGATGCCGCAGGGCTGCTAGACCATCTGCAGAACGCGGTAAACGAGATGTCAGGGAAGTCGAAGCTCGAACGCAGACTGATAGCGCTAAAGGCGGTTACCGGAATGAAGAGATTCATAGACAAGGAGCACCAGCCCAAGAACGTGAATTTCACGAAGCTTCTTGCATCTGTGATATTCAAGCATGACTTCGCCACGATGGGGGCATTCCAGCTCAGGTCCTTGTTCCTCGGGATGATGCACTTCCAGGACGAGTACACCTACGACATAAAGCGCGTGGAGAAGTGCGATATACATTACGCAATGCCTGATGGCAGGGTGCTTCCTTTCTGCACATTCAACGTATTTCCTGAGGTATATAGGGACAAGATACAGAAGCAGTACAGCATACCTTCCAAAGAGTGGCAGGATCTGCACAATGACTGGACCTATCACAGCGACAAGTACATACGCAATGTGAAGGAGCTCGAAGCAACCTCTGAATACCAAAAGACCTATCAGAAGGCTACGGATTACTTCGGCCTGCCTGTAAATGTTGCCGAGGCTAAAAAGATCCTGGCTTCCAGGGGAAGGTCTATTAAGCCTGCCGCTGCTATATCTACACAGGTGCAATATATGGCCAATAAAGAGGAACACTCGAAACATGGGGAAGAGTCATGCGGATGCGGAAAGGGTGCCGGCGGCTGCGGTTGCGGCAATGCTTCAGGTAAATCGGAGGATTCATGCGGCTGCGGTTGCGGCGGCATGTAATACCCGCCAAGGCTTCTTGTGGTCTTGATGGACAAGCGGGAGAATCTGGAGCAGAATGCATACCAGAAGGAGCTTGAGCAGGAGCTCAAGGAAGGGCCAAAGAGTTATGACGACCGCATCATAATAGACGGCAAGCCCTTCCGTGTGCCGTACCGCACAATAAAGGAGGTCACGTTCTCGAATGTTAGACGGGAAGAGCTCATAGACCTTGAGCATTCAGCAAGGCTGCAGTACCGCCTCATGCTCCTCGAGCCTGTGATAATGGCCAAGGTCGAGTTCGTAAAGCAGAAGATCACTGTATCATTCAATCCATCTGAAGCTGAGAACAGGAAGCCAAAGATGAGCATTCCAGAGCTTGTTTCTTTTCTTGCCAAAGAAGGCGTGCGCGTTGAGGGCCTGCCTCATGAGTCTAGAGATCTTGATTATTTCAAGGAATTCTACAGCTACTTTTACGACCCGCTTCCTATACGGGAGAGACCTCCTTACGGCTACACCCAGGACGAATGGAAGACCATGAAAGACGAGTACCTCGCGAAGATGCAGGAGGCCAAGACAAAGAACGTGGAAAAATTCAAGGAATGGCAGCACAGCTATGCGATGCAGCATCCGGATCTTTTCGATATCGGTTCAGCGGCGGAGAAACCGCTCACCTTAAAGGAGCGCATACTGGGGAAGAAGAAGCAGAAAGGCGATAAGGGATTCTGGTTTCACGGCGTATAGTGCCCCTCCTGCCCATTCACTTCAGCACGCCCCGCCGTGCGGCGTGTAGATCGTGAAGCCATTGTAAGAATGCGCACTCTCTCCTACGTATATTGGGACAGCTGAAGGGGCAGTCCCTATTCCATCGAATACTACTGCCGGCATTAGCGCTTCAGTGCCTACATGCATCGGGGCGTATGGCGAATACGCACTGATATTACGGTACCTCAGGAATACCCATGCATTCGAGATGAAACTGCAGTTTTTCATCCCAAGGGAGGATATGGCAGAAGCTGCAGAATAAAACTGCACATCCGCGCTGCCACCGGATATTCCCATGCCGGTATGTGCTTCGGAGAACGCAATGCCTGCTGATAGCGATGCAATAGAGAAGCAGAGCAGGATGGTCCCCGCGGCAAAAAGCAGTTTTCCATTATTGCTGCACAGCGCAGTTATCGCATAGGAAAGCAGAAGGGCCACCGCAGCGAAGAGGAAGTATCCGTACCTTGCCTGGTCGAATGTGTCCTCGTGCATTCCGAGTATAGCGAACTCGATGCATGCAAGCAAAAAGAACAATGCCACGAGCATGGGTTTTCCTCTAAAATACCTGAACTTTCCGAGAGCGGCGCCTGTCCTTTTTGCGAGCCCATGCTCTCCTGCATACTTCACCGCAAGAGACACTGCAATCAGTACAGCCGGAATGAAGCCCGAGAGTATCGCAGAGAGCGCGATAAGGGACGGTGCACTGGGCAGTGTGCTCTCTACAGATACCCTTATTGAAGACAAGTAGCTATAAAACGGGTTTCCAAACACAGAGTAGTTGAAAGCTAGCCACGGCAGTGTAACGATGGCAAAAGCGATGTACGCCGCAGCTGTTTTTTTAGTATCTCCGACGAAGAGCGGGACGGGCAGGAAGATCAGCGCAGTGTACTTGGAGAGGGCGGCCAGGCCCAGAAACGCGCCCGCCTGCCATTTCTTCCTCGCTGCAAGTGCAATTGCAATAAGCATCAGTGAAAGCGAGAGCATCTCCTCGCTGTTTACCATGAACGGGAATGCAACTATGTACGGGAGGGCTACGAGCGATCCGAGAACGAGTCTCTCTATTTCAAGAGCGTCTGCAACAATCACCACCGCGAAAAGCAAAAGCAGCACCATGGCCACCAGGTATGCCTCTATAGAAAATGTTCCGAGCAGCGGAAGAAACAGGGCAATCACTGCGATGCTGAGCGGTGCACGGTAAAACTCGAAATAGAGGCTTTTTCCCTCGATAATGCCGAAGTTCATTGATGTTGAGTTGGAGTTTATCGCAGACTTCGCTGCACCCAAGAGCCCTCCCGAAAGAAGCGCTTTCGCGCTAAGGTAATGCGCGACAAAATCCCACCCCACGCCGTACACAGAATACGCCATGAGCACCGCGGCGCAAAGAAGTGCATAAACGGCACATAGGAGAGCAAGCTTCCTGTCCATATAATCTTTTCAGTATGTCACTACTACAGATAACTCTAAATAAACGGAATGCCAAAAATCCATGGATAAGGATGGGGCAATATTCGATTGAGGAAGGGAGGGCTCTCACAGAGGCTGCGCGATCCGCCATAGAACTGTATCTCACCTCTCCAAGATTCAGCGCAAAGATGATAACAGTGCAGCTGCGGCAGTTTGAGCGCGAGCATGGTGTTTTCGTGACAATAGAGCACTACCCAACCAAGACTGTGAGAGGTTGCATAGGATTCGCACGCGGCATAAGGCCCCTTCCTGAACTGCTTGTGCAATCTGCCATAGCCGCAGCTTCCGAGGATCCGCGCTTCGTGCCGGTATCCCATCTCGAGTTCGAGCACATGGTTGTGGAAGTAGACATTCTCTCAAAGCCTGTGCGCTTATCCGGCACAGCGGATAAGATACGCAAGGCGATAAAGCCTGGGAGGGACGGGCTCATAATTGAGTATGGATACAGAAGCGGAACAATACTTCCTTCCGCAGCTGTGGACAACGGCTGGGCCGCCGAAGAGTTCCTTGAAAACCTATGTGCAAGCGCAGGGCTTGAGCGACACACCTGGCACAACGCAGGCGCAAAGCTTTACCGGTTCACGGTTGAAGCGTTCAGGGAGAGTTCCCCGAGAGGCAAAGTGGAGAAAGTAGCATAACTGATGGCATGCGTTTCATAATGCTAATTGATATGGACTACTTCTTCGTCGCCTGCGAGGAGATACGCAATCCGTCTCTCAGATCCCAGCCCACCATAGTCGGCGCGCATCCGAAAGAGGGCCGCGGTCGCGGGGTCGTGATGACCTGCAACTACGTTGCGAGAAAGTACGGGATACACAGCGCAATGCCCATATCCACGGCGTACAAGCTAAAACCCGATGCGAAGTTCCTTCCTATGGATTACCTGTATTACGAGCAGAAGTCCAAGGAGGTAATGGCCATCATGGGCAGGTACTCTGAGAAGATAGAACAGGTCAGCATAGACGAGGCGTTCCTTGACGTGTCGGGCAAGGTCGAAAACGGAGCCGATGCCGTCTCCTACGCTGAAAAGATAAAGGAAACGATAAGGAAGGAGGCAAAACTCCCATGCACTATCGGCATCAGCAACAGTAAGCTGATCTCGAAGATGGCGTGCGAGTCAGCGAAACCCGACGGCCTTCGCCTGGTTGCAGAGTCTGAGATAACAGATTTCATCAAGGACATGTCAGTGACAAAACTCTACGGAGTCGGAGGAAAGACTGCAGAAAGGCTTGAGCGCATGGGATACCGCACAATCGGAGAGCTCTCAAGGGCAAATGTCATGCAGTTGATGGCCGAATTCGGTTCGTTCGGGCTGGAGCTTCACAACCATTCGCTAGGAATCGATGAGAGTGCAGTGGAGGGAAACTACGAGGTAAAATCCATAGGCAGGGAGAAGACATTCGATAGCGACACCAATGACGATGTCGAGATACTCTCGGCGCTGAAGGAACTCTCAAAAGGTGTGATGTCAGAAGTGGAAAGCCAGGGTTTCTCCTTCAAGGTCGTTACCATAAAAAGGAGGTATTCTGATTTCTCCGAGCAACTAAAAAGCAGGAGCATCAGACCCTCAAACTCTCTTGACGATATGGAGACTGCAGTGCTGCAGTTATACAAAGCACAGCCGAAATCACTCAAGAAGATACGAAAGATAGGCGTGCGGGTGTCAGGCCTAACCCGATACAAGAGCCAGAAACGACTTTTCTGAGTAAAGTGCCCAACCACGGGCAAATCTATATAAATACTCACTTTCAAAAGCTGCTGTTTTGAAATGTTTGGAATCCGGGGAGAAAAGGGGGAACCGTATCACGTCTGGGCAGCGGCTCTTGCTGTGTCCATCCTGCTTGCTGGAATAGGGATAGCGGCTTCCAATTCCACGGTCTCTCAGGTAAGCGTGCAACAGACAGTGTACGGTCCCTATTCCGTGGGGCAACAGACAAACATTCCCGGGATAAGCATTGGCAACGTGACTGCAACGGTTGTAAACAAGTACACCTATGTTGATCCTATCGCACGCCTCAATGAGTCTGGCACCCTCTACGGTCCGTATTCCGTGGGACAGTCTACAAACATTCCTGGAGTATCGATATACAACATAACTGTAGAAGTGATAAACAAGAAGAGCGGCGTTATCCATCAGAAGGTATGGCTCAACGAATCAGCTGTCAGACCTACTGTGGCAAACGCTACCTCTAACTACACCGTGAGTCTCTCTCCTGGGTGGAATCTTTTCTCATTTCCAATAATCGCCAGCGGCTACTCTCCCGATTACTCTCTCTCGTCGTGTTCATCGGGTGAGATATCAAGCCCTGTATGGTCCCTATCCAACGGCACTTATCTGCGCACCGGAGAGCTTGCCGATGGATCCGGGTACTGGGTGCGGTCTTCCGTATCATGTACGCTAGCGTTCAGCGGCACCGGAATAAAAATATCCGAATTTCAGCCTCTCGAAAAGGGATGGAATATCCTGGGATCGCTTCCTGTGGCCGTTCCATTCAATTCGATAGCCGGTACGTGCAACTTGACTGCCGGGCCTTACGGATATGCCCCAAACACGGGCAGTTATTACCTTGCTAATACTCTTGAGCCGGGAAACGGATATATTGTAGAGGTTTCCTCCGCCTGCTCTCTGGGAAGCCATGCGTAGCGGTGAATTTCAATGGACGACACACGCAATAGGAAAAAGTCAAAAGGCGCCGCAGGATCACGCAAGAGTTATCAAGTCGCGGCAATAGCCGCAGTCATAGCGATAATCGCGGTGATGGCAATAGGTGTATATTACTCGTCCGCGGGGCATACTACCTCTTCTACGCTGACAACATCCAACACAGCGTCCAGTTCAAACATCTCCTCTACAACTTCTGTGCAGATTCCTTCCACGCTCCCGGAGAGCCTGAACAATAGCATACTCGGCAACCAAAACTCGTCTGCCGTGCCTCCTCCTCTCCCATGAATCCATTGCGACAGTTAGTCCGTAATTTACTTCTTTTTCTGGCTGTATTCCAATGATGCTAGGTATTCCCTTGCTCGAAGCGCGCATTTCACTCCGCTTGCACTTGCCGTGATCGCCTGCCTGTAGAATCTATCCGCAACGTCCCCGGCTATGAACACTCCTTCTATTTCTGTCTTTACCTCTTCGCTGGTGACTATGTAGCCCTGCTCATCAAGTCTCAGCGCGCCTCTCAGCATATGCGTATTGGGCGTGTATCCTATTGCCATGAACACTCCATCTATGGGCATATCGCTAACCGCTCCTGTTTTCAGGTTCTTCAGCCTCACTCCCGACACCCTTTCCTTGCCGAGTATCTCCTCTATGGCAGTATCCCAGACAAACTTTATCCTGGTGTTGGAGAAGGCACGCTCCTGCATGATCTTGCTGGCCTTGAGGCTATCTCTCCTATGGACAACTGTTACGCTCCTAGCAAACTTGGTGATAAATATTGCATCCTCCATTGCCGTATCTCCGCCACCGACTACTATCACGTCCTTCTCCTTGAAGAATGGTCCGTCGCACGTGCCGCAAGTTGAAACGCCCTTCCCCACGAACTCCGATTCCGAATCTATTCCAAGCATCTTCGCATTTGCGCCAGTTGCTATTATTACCGAGTCGGCTTCGTACGCATTTCCTCCAGCGGTAACCCTCAACGGCCTGGATGAGAAATCAACGCTATCAAGGTCTTCGTTCAGTAGCCGCGCGCCGAACTTTTCCGCCTGTTTCCTCATAAGCTTCACTATCTCCGGGCCTTCTATTCCCTCTGGGAATCCCGGAAAGTTCTCCACAACCGTGGTGAGCTCAAGCTGCCCTCCTCCTTTCGTTCCGGCAATGACGAGCGGCATGAATCCTTCCCGTGCCGTGTATATCGCTGCAGAAAGGCCAGCCGGACCTGCGCCAACTACGATGACTTTCTCTGGCATAATACCATCCCAAATATCAACGCTTGCAAAGTATAAATGCCTGTGCCCGCTGTCTGCAGCAGTTATAATTAAAAATGAAGCTAGACTTATAATATCGATACCGATGTTAGCAATAAGGAAACTGGCATATGCAGTCGCATATTCACTGCCTCTCGCTGCTTTGTGCTTCGTGCTCTACAACTCCACTCTCTTCTACTCTGCGTACTACCCGCACAGCACCATCATTGGGCTTCCACGCGGAAGCGCAACAATATTCATCGGCAGCATATTCAACGGATATTCGGAGCAGGTGCAATCCGCACCTGCAGGGGAAAGCCTATACTCTATTAAAAACGCCGCGTTCTTCTACACGGACGCAACGATAAAGGATCTGGCACTGGCTTATTTCGCGATACTGCTATCCATGGCACTTTACGTCGCATCGAATCCCCACGATACAAGGCCATCGGCATTCAAGAGCGTGCGTTTCCTGCCTCTCACATTCCTTCTGGCGCTGCTAATCTCGCAATACCTGATAGTCCTGCTCTTCCTTGTGTTCAACATAGCAGTAAGCGGGATATCTCTCTTCACGGTTGACAGCTTTGTAGTCCTGATAGCATTCGTCGCTTACGACATGCTGCTCATAACCCGGCTGATGCAGCGTGCAAGGGCAGCACAGGGACCTTCGAGTTTCAGGGCCATCAAAAAATATTGGCTTCCCATAAGGGCGCTACAGGTTCTTCTGCCATTCATGCTCGTGTATCCAATATTCAATCTTATATTATACTTGGGCGCCATAGGATATCGCGGCAGTTTTCTCGGCACCTACGCTGTCCATCTGCTCGGGATATTTGCATTCAGCATAATATTCTTCCCCTGGTCAAAGATAGACCTCAAGGGAATCCTGGAAGACGGTACTGCTTCTTCGGCATCTGGCGAGATAAGGAATCCCTACTGAGTTGTCACAGCAACGCAATCCGCTGTGCACAACCCTGCAAGCTTTTTAAGCTTTCATATCTAATAGCCAAGTGGCGACAGGATGGGACTAGCCACTGGGGGGTACAACATATCACTTGATGCAAGAGATCCTGAGTCTAATGTAAGCTTCGTTTCTCATGCCCATTCTGATCATACTGCGGGTCTGAGGAAAGGCAGGAAGGTTATAGCAAGCAGCATCACCTGGAAACTGATGTCCGCGAGGGGCAAGAAGGGGACTGAACTCATACGGGCGCCTGAAGAGATCGAACTGCTTGACGCAGGACATATCCTGGGGTCAAAGCAACTGCTTGCACAATCCGAAGAGACCGGAATTTCAATACTCTACAGCGGCGATTATCAGATGCAGGTTTCTGAGGTTGCTGAAAGGATAGAAATAAAGGAGGCAGATGTGCTTATCCTGGATTCCACATATCCTTACAAGGATGTAATATTCGATCACAGAGAGAATGTGATAGATGCGATACAGAAGTATCTCTCGTACAAATCCGAAAAGGGCATAGTGCTCTTCAGCGCGTACGCCTTAGGGAAGGCGCAGGAGTTGATAAGGATAGCAAACGAGGTGGGCATCGTCCCTGTGGTGGACGGTAGGATAGCCGAGATGAATGAGATATACGTCGAGTCCGGAATACATCTTGAGTACTTCTCATTCGGTTCTGACAGCGAGGGGATTGACACCGAGATCCGCGGCAATTTTGTCGGAATCACGAGCTCTCATACGGGGAAAGTCGAGCAGAGCATATCTCATGCGTACGGCAGAAGGGTATTCACTGCGATAGCAACAGGCTTCGCGAAAATGTCAAACCTGGGCAAGGATGTGCAATTCCCACTCAGCGATCACGCCGATTTGGCGCAGGCCAAGGAGTACATAGAATTGTGCAATCCAAAGATCATATACACGTATGGCGGAAGGGAGAACTCAATAGCAATGGCTGAGAATTTGCGTGATTCGGGATACAATGCGCACCCTTATTTCCTAGGGGGAAAGACTAATCTCTTGGACAGCAGCCTTATAACACAGCGAGTTTGATGCCAGCTGCTACATTTTGTATATGCATCATCTTCTCCCCCTTATATCCTTTGTCGTTTAACCTACTCAAATACAATGGTGGGTGTACATTTGAGATCCGTTACAGAACTGCCGCTTCACGGCGGCAAGGCACCGCGATGGCTTTTCGAAAGGATGGTCAGGCTATGCAATGCGATAGGCATTGTCATGCTCGATGAATTCGGCGCAGACGAACTGCTCAAAAGGCTTAGCGACAGCAACTGGTTTCAGGCCCTTGCATGTGCAATAGGGTACGATTGGCACAGCAGCGGCACCACCACTGTCACCCTAGGCGCACTTAAGGAAGCTCTTAATGGCACAGGGGAACTGTATTTTGCCGGTGGCAAAGGCAAGGCCGGCATAAGAACCCCAGAAGACATCATCGCCGGGGTTGATGCCCTCTCCATTCCTGGGATGGAGGGCGAATTCACTAAGTGCAGCAGGCTCGCGGCAAAGATCGATTCGGCAATGGTCTATGACCATATAGGGATATACCACCACTCATTCCTCTTCACCAAAACTGGAAAGTGGGCGGTGATCCAACAGGCCCTTGACGATGCGAACAAGAAAGCCATACGCTTCCAGTGGCACAGCGATACCGTAAGCACCAAAGAAGCTGAGAACGAGCCCCATTCTTCCGTCATATCTGACATGCGCAAGGTCACCATGGACCTAACAGACTCGGCAAACAGGGGGGTGAGGGATGCAAGTCTAGACGTTCTCGGAGATTACGCGCATACAATGGAAAAGATCCGCTACCCCGCAAGGCACCATATACTTCCTCACATAGACCTAGGAAAGCGCGGCATCGAGATGTTAAAGCGTGCCGCCGAGCAGGATCCTGAAGACTACACCGAGCTCCTTCTAATACGCGGCATAGGCAGGAAAACTCTGCGCTCCCTCGCTGTAGTATCA
This sequence comes from Microcaldota archaeon, assembly GCA_021827925.1. GTDB lineage: Archaea > Micrarchaeota > Micrarchaeia > Micrarchaeales > CABMGC01 > JAKATZ01. The sequence continues at coordinate 15,050 of JAKATZ010000010.1, forward strand.
AGTCTTATCTACGACAAGGAGATCGCATACCGCGATCCCGTCGCGTATTCCTATAATCTCGGCGGCAAGGACGGCATACCATTCCCTGTTGATAAGAGCACCTATGATTCTGTGGTGGAGCATATGAATCTCATCATAGACGGTGCAAGGCTCAGCAGCGGCGAGAAGTACGGCGCATTAAAAAGACTTAGCGCCAGCGTTTCAAGATCTACCGTAGCGTAGCACCTACGATGGCTGCACCGCGTTCGAGTTTCTGGTTCCATCCTTGTTGAAAGCAGCAACAACGTTGGCAATGACTGCACCCATCAGCACCGCTCCTCCGAATGCGATAAGGATTTCAGGGGTATGGTGCATACCGTAGACGGCTTCCTGTCCCTTATATACGTACTTGCCAAGCCCTACGCTATGCATCACCCTCCATACCATCGGCAGTGTTGTCTTGCGCTCGAATACTCCGACAGCTCCCGTGTTAGGATTTGTCGAAGACGCCGCGAACTGCAGGACGGTGCTTCCAAACTCGAAAGAGGCCGAAGCGATTCCAAGTCCTTTATGCGCTGCATCCTTTCCGTTTCTCTTCATGCCAATTGCGCGCGCAGCCATGGCCGCCACTCCGACAACAGCTCCGGCAGCGGCTATTCCTATCGCTGTCTTGTCTATGCCAACTGTTCTGGCAGCGCCTATATCCTGCCATGCTATAGCTCCTGCGAATGAAACGGCAGATGCACCGAGCATCGTTACGGTACGCCTTTTTCCGGAAAAGTTATGCGAGATCATGCCGGATGCACCATAAACGGCTTTTGTTGAACTGCCTAATATCTCCTCTCCTGCGGCCTTCAGCCAAACGGAAGCTGCGTTCCCCGCCACCTTCGATGCTTTTCCAATTTCTGCAGCCGCGCTCGAAGCCCTTTTAACAACGCCAGAAACGTAAGGCAATGGGGAAGGGGTGTTCCTTCCAGTTTCAAGCTTATCTCTCACCGCACCTATCATGCTCTGCGAAATCCTCGAGCAAGCCGTAACTGCTGATACAAATGGCGCCACAGCAGCAGACCTCAACGAGGCCAGACGGCTGTCACGTAGTCTTTTCCCTTCTTTTATCCTCTCCGCTTCGCGTTCAAGCCTTATCAGTTTCCTAGGCGCGAATCTCTGCGATACATTGCCATTCTGCACTAACGACTCTTCTGTTGCAGTACTGGGCGCGGCACCAGTCCTCAATTGTGCATAGTAATCCCTTACTCCTATGGTGCCATTGCCTGCCCCTGCAATCTTAACAGCTTCACTCTGATCCGATGCACCGATTCTATTCTCTCCAGTTCTGCCTTTTGTAGAAACTACCATTCTATCATCATGCTCTGCGGCCTACGCGAAGGATTTTATGCCACAGTATACGGTAAGGCATTGAATTTCCTGATATAAAAGAATTGTCGGTATTGTGTAGAAACATTTAAATATCTTCGCATTCACAATACTACTGCTGATTTTAGAAAGGTTTAAAAATATTCTCCTGAAAATCTGGCACTTTTATCTTCGAATGTGATTTACATGGCCAAAACCGCGAAAAGCATGAAAAGCTCGAAGGAAGGCGAAGAGGAGGAAGCATTGGGAGCACCGCCTTCCAAGGCGCCAGAGCGTCCTGTGCAGAGGCAGGGTCTGGGAAGCGAGACAAAGAGGTGCCCGTCATGCGGCAGCCTCGATATAATATTCGACAATGAGAAAGGGGAATACGTATGCAACAGCTGTGGCCTTATCATCGAGGAGAACGTCACTGACATTGGGCCTGAATGGAGGGCTTTTGACTCTGATCAGAGGAATGCCCGTGCAAGGACCGGAGCTCCTATCAAGTACATGAAGCCAAACAAGGGCCTCGTTACTGAAATAGACATGTACAACAAGGACATCCGCGGCACTAAGCTGCCATCAAAGAGACAGGCACAGCTTTACCGGATGAGAAAATGGCACAAGAGGGCCAGCATAGCGAGTTCAAGCGAGCGCAATTATCTAGTGGCACTTCCAGAGCTAAACCGGGTTGCGAGTTACCTCGGACTTCCGGACAACATACGGGAGCAGGCAGCACTCCTATACCGCCACTGCGTAAAGAACAATCTTATACGCGGCAGGCCTATAGAGACGGTTGTCAACGCCGCCCTATATGCGACTTGCAGGAGCGCAGGAATGCCAAGGACTCTTGACGAGATATCGCAGATATCCAACGTATCGAAGAAAGAGATAGGCAGAACATACCGAATAATAGCACACGAGCTAAACCTCAAGATACCTCTCACCGATCCATCAAGCTACGTGCCCAGGTACGTTGCTGCTCTAAAGCTCAGCGGCGAGGCCCAGGAAAGGGCGCTTCAGCTTCTAAAGCAGGCAATGAAGAAAGGCCTTATAAGCGGAAGGAGCCCTACCGGGGTATCCGCGGCTGCCGTATACATAGCCGGTGCGCTTGTCGGAGAAAGGCGTACTCAAAAAGAGGTCGCAGATGTGGCCGGGGTCACTGAAGTAACCATAAGGAACAGGTACCGGGAGCTCAAGCAGGAGCTTAATATAGACGTGAACCTCTAATCAGGGTGTCAATGGTGAAGAGAGCTATCCTGCCTCTTCTTCCTTTTTTCATAATGCTAGCTGCGGCGCAGCCTGCACTGGTTTCCCAAAGCAACGTGAGCGTTTCCGAGGCAAATGCAAGCATAGCAAACGCAACCAGTTATATCTCTTCAGTAAACCAGAGTGCGTTCCTGCTCTTCTATCCCAACCTGTCAAAAGCCTATGGCTATCTCTCTGATGCGAAGGCCACCTACCTGACGTCTCCTGACGCAGCGATTCTATATTCACGGCAGGCTGTATCAGCCGCGCGCAATTCTTACGGTGAGCTGGGCAGATACCGCGAGATATCGCTGCTATTCATGCTTGCATTCACTATCGCAACAGCAGCTGCGCTTTATAAGTTCATGCTGCCCATAAAGAAGAGAAGAGAAAAATAGCATTCTGGGTGTTTTTTTGGAAAGCAAAGAGGAGATACTGCGCGATCTTAGGCAGAGGAAGGGAAAGATCGAAGTAATATCTAGGGTGCCGATGACCACGAGCGAGGAGCTCTCACGATACTATACTCCGGGTGTTGCTTACGCCAGCAGCGAGATAACCGGCAGAAAGGAGCTTGTGTACGAATACACAAGAAAATCCAATCTCATCGCCATAATATCTGACGGGACAAGGATACTAGGCCTGGGCAGGATAGGCCCATACGCCGGCCTGCCAGTCATGGAGGGCAAGTCCATCCTGTTCAAGAAGTTCGGCGGCGTTGACGCCGTTCCTCTCTGCGTAAGCACCACTGACGAAGAAGAAATAGTACGCCTTGCGGCCCAGATAGAGCCGTCCTTCGGCGCAATAAATATAGAGGACATAGAGTCTCCCAAAAGCCTCAGGATAGCGGAAAGGCTTTCAAAATCGCTTGCCATACCTGTAATACATGATGATCAGCAGGGAACGGCGGTTGTGGTACTTGCCGCGCTCATGAATTCTCTCAAGCTTGCCGGAAAAGGGGTCGATTCAAAGGTAGTGATAAACGGCGCAGGATCCGCAGGAATAGGGATTGCAAGACTGCTCATATTCGCCGGATTCAGAAGGCTTTATGTGCTAGACAGCCACGGTTCCGTATACCGCGGCAGGAAATCAAACATGAATGAATTCAAGAATGAGCTTGCATCAGCCACAAATCCCGAATGCGAGACCGGATCACTTGAAGAGATATCGCGCCGCGCGGATGTCCTGATAGGCGTTTCTAGGCGCGGCGTTTTCAGCGAAAGTCTGATACAATCTATGAATACGAAGCCTATAGTGTTCGCGCTTGCAAATCCTGAACCCGAGATCTCGTACGATGCAGCAATAGCGGCCGGCGCTTTCATAGCAGCGACAGGAAGGAGCGATAGGCCAAACCAGGTGAACAACCTGCTCGCTTTTCCTGGAATAGGCCGCGGCCTGCTGGAATCTAGGGCGAGGACTCTCAACAACGAAATGCTTCACTCCGCTGCGATTGCCATAGCCCGCGCTTCAAGCAGAAACCTCTCACCTGGGCACATACTCCCTGATCCAATGGATACTAAGGAAGCAATGGCCGTGGCGGTCGGAGTATCCGCCGCAGTATGCGATGCCGCATCTAAGACCGGCGCCGCGCGCATCGACAGGGACACAGCGGAGGTACGCAGGTCGGTGAGGGCTTCAATAAAGAGATACAATTATATAGAAAAAAGGGTAATCAAAAGGGAGAGTGAATGAGATGGATATGCTGACCCCGATGCCGAAGTACACCCTCTTCGGATTTAAGAACCCGAGATACGCTGATGCCCGTATAGTGGTGCTTCCTGTCCCTTATGATTCCGCTACAACCTACAAGTCAGGCGCAAGGGAGGGGCCCCACGCAATCATAGATGCGAGCAGGAACATGGAGTACTACAGCGAGGAGCTTGACTTGGAGATAAACGGCAGCGACATATATACTATGGATGAATTGGAGCCGGATCTTGGCTCTCCAGAAAGAATGTCTGCCCGGGTGGAGAAGGAGGTAGGCACCATAATAGACGATGCCAAGGTGCCGCTCCTTATAGGGGGAGACCACAGCATCGCCATAGGTTCTATAATCGCATTCGGCAAGAGGTTCAACGATTTCAGCGTACTTCATTTCGATGCTCACTCCGATTCAAGGGAAGAGTACATGGGAAGCCGCTATTGCCATGCCTGCATAATGGCAAGGGCCCGTGATCATTGCGATAGCTGCTACAGTGTGGGGGTCAGGAGTATCTACAAGGAAGGCGCCGAGCTTTACGGCGATGATATACTGTTCAGGAAGGATATGCACGGAATGAGCAGCGAGGAGATAGCAGATAAGATAAAGAAGAAGACAAAGGACAGGATATACTTGACCGTAGACCTAGATGTCCTTGATCCGAGCGAGATGCCGAGCACCGGCACGCCTGAGCCTGACGGGCTACGTTTCAGGGAACTAGCTTCCATACTCGCCGGCGTGCTTAGCGAGAAGAGCCTTATAGGCATGGACTTCAACGAACTAAGCCCGATAGGCGGTTTCGTGGCTCCTAACTTCCTCGCGGCAAAACTCATCTTTCTCACGCTGTGCTACGCATTCTATTCCAAAGAGCGCAGGCAGCCTTCCTCGCATGACAAAGGTATATAAGTATTATTGACATGTGCATATTGGAAATGGAATGGATCGGGATGCGCTGTTTTTATTCGGCAATGGGCGCAAAGGCTATCGCCTGCAGTCAGCAGTCGAGTACCTGACAACGTATGGCTGGGCTCTGATAATACTGGCAATAATACTTTCACTCCTCTACTTTTTCATACTGGCACCTTCAACGATTGCTCCTTCTTCATGCACATTCGGCATCGGGGTCAGCTGTAAGGACATAATCTTCGGATCCGGCTCGTCCAACTCGATAATAGTGGCTCTTCTTTCGAACAGTCAGGAGTACGCGCTGAGGAATATAAACATGAGTGCAAATCTCACTGGTATCGGTGTATACAAGGGCAAGTGTGCGCCTTATTACGTACTTCCCGGCGGCACCATAATCTGCAACGTCACAATACCCTCGCCAGTAACTGTGGGTACTCTCAAATCCGGCAGCTTATATGTGAATGCCACCGTCTGCAGGACAATAAGTACTGCGGGCTGTGAAAGTCCGCAGCAGCAGCTATACGTCGGATCGTTCAATGCGCACACTGTGCCATCGTTCAACAAACCTACAGTCGAAGTTTCCCTCAGCGCATCAAACTACAATCCGCTTGCCAACGGCGCAAAGGATCAGCTCATAGCCAATGTCAAGATGCTTGGATATCCAGTATCTGGCGCGACTGTCAACTTCTCGTATTCTGGAGTTCCTAGCACACTTTATCCAAAACTCTCACCGGCAAACAGCAACGGCGACGCTCTGAGCGACATATCCAGCACAAACGGCGGTAAGGTAACAGTGTCCGCGGGATTCTCCGGATACAACAGCATGATACTGCTAAACTTCGTTCCTGCCGTATACCTGACCTTCCAGACAAACGAGCCGAACACGGGCCAGACCGAGGTCACAATAAGCAGCGTGAAGTACATAAATCTCCCTGTAACGCTTTCGTTTGCACAAGGAACCCAGGTTCCATACGCTTATGCATCTACAATACCTGTTTCCGGCACAGAGAGGTATGCCTATGTGTCAGTGAGCGGCTGCAGTCTCTCCGTGCAGAGCGGCACCGCAAATGCCATAGCAAACTGCACCGCCACTGCCGATTACCAGACGCAGTATTATCTTTCAACGGCAGCGAACCCCGCAGGCACAGGGACTGTTTCACTTTCGCCTAACACGCAAAGCAACTGGTATAACACCGGATCATCTGTGCAGGCCACTGCAACACCCGGCACTGGGTATCAATTCTTATCCTGGAGCGGTTCTGGGACTGGGAGCTACACCGGAAGCAGCAATCCTGCAACCGTTGTTATGGACGGACCTACAACAGAAACCGCCAACTTCCAGCTAATACCCGAATCGTTCACCGAGACTGCAAACCCTTCGGCAGGAGGCACGGTCTCCCCTGGCAGCGGAACGTACAGCTACGGCAGCTCGATAACGCTCGGAGAGACCCCTGCGACCGGATACGAGTTCACCGGATGGACATGCTCCGGTCCGGGCTGCTACTCCGGCACAAGCACAAACCCGACAATCACGATAACCGGACCTACAACAGAAACCGCCAACTTCCAGCTAATACCCGAATCGTTCACCGAGACTGCAAACCCTTCGGCAGGAGGCACGGTCTCCCCTGGCAGCGGAACGTACAGCTACGGCAGCTCGATAACG
>JAKATZ010000019.1 GCA_021827925.1 Microcaldota archaeon
AGCTTCGCCTCGTTGTTCTCGGAAGTAAGCTTGAATATATCTTTGAAGGTTACCTTATACTTCTCCATTATGCGCGCGGAGATGGCCCACCTTTTGTATGCGGATCCGAAGCAGACGCTGCCGTTCTCTACGCTGAGCGCCCATTTGTCAGCAAACTCCTCTGGGGCGAATCTCTTTATCATTTTGTTGAGGTCATTTATCAATTTAAGAAGCCGTTCGAAAGTTTGTTCCGGAGTGAGCCTGAGTTCGTTGAGGAGCCGGTCTACCTTGTTTACAAAAAGCACAGGCTTAGCCCTCTCCTGCAGGGCTTGCCTCAGCACGGTCTCTGTCTGCGGCATTATTCCCTCGACAGGATCTACCACAAGCACTACACCGTCAACTGCGCGCATCGAACGGGTCACATGGCCCCCGAAATCGACGTGTCCAGGAGTATCGATTAGGTTTATTATGTAGTCATTGCTCTTGTAGTTGAATGCGAGTGATATGTTCGCGGATTTTATGGTCATCCTGCGTTCCTTCTCTATCTGCTCGTAGTTCGTGTATAGAGCCTCCCCGGCAACACTCTTCGAGATTATGCCTGCCCTTGCAAGAAGCGAATCGGTGAGGGTGGTCTTGCCGTGGTGCACATGCGCTATTATCGCGACGTTGCGGATCCGGTCTATGTCCCGCATTATCTTTGCTACTTCATCAGCTACGAACTCCTTCCTTACCATGTCAGCTACCTCGCCCTCCTTGCTATCCTTTCGGCCTCTATGCGCTTCTTTATTGCATAGCTGTCAGGTGCCTTATCAGAAGCGAGCATCAGCTCGTCCGCAAGAGCCTCGGACAGTTTCTTCCTTTTCTTGAACGCGCTTGTGAGTGAAGCGAGGGCTATGTTCCTTAGAGCAACATCGACCCTCCTCTTTGAGCTTATTCCGACAGCCACATTGTAGGATATCCCGCCGTATCTGACGCGCGTTGTATCCTCTATTGGCGCTGCGTTTTCTATGGCATTGACAAGAACCTGCAGAGGATTCTTGCCCGTACGTTTGTTGATGATCTCGAATGCATCTTCCACTATGTGCATGACCTTTAGCTTCTTTCCTTGAAGCCTGCCCTTAGTGCGTATGACTTTGCCCCCAACTTTCTTACCCGTTCCTCCACGCATCAGCTTGTTTATCAAACGCTCCGTCACGCTTATGTGAGTATCGTAATATGCACCATGTTTCCTCCTGCCGAATATGTTAGGATACGATCTGCCGCTTGGGTTTATGTAATCTACAACGCTTGAATCCAAAACCTTTATCTCCTCGACAGGGTACTTCTCAAACAGGGCGCTGCCGGATTGAGTCGCGCCTTCTTCCTTTGACCCGGATCTACGCCTCCGCTTAGGCTCTGCCTTCTTCTCTTCCTGCGCAACTGCTGGCGTTGCAGCTTCCATAACAGCTTCGGTCGGTTTTGTTTCAGCGCTTTCGGTCTCAGCCATGAATTTACCTCTTAGGCTTCTCAGCTTTTCCTTTCACTACCTGATACAGGTCAGCGCCATTCACCGCTATCACTCGGTACTTCAGGCCAGGTATGCTTCCCATCTGTCCCCTCTGTGACCCTCCCATTCCCTGTATCGTTACCTCGTCGTGCTCCTCTATGACATTTATGGAACCGTCGTAAGGCACATATGCGCCCACGACCTTCCCGTTTTTGATCAGCTGCACCCTTACGCACTTTATAAGCCCGCTGTGAGGTTGCTTCTGCTGCAGTACGAACTTCTGCAGAACGAGAGCCTTTGCCATAGGCACTGTGCCTACGGGGTCGAACTTCTTCTTAAGCTTGAAGTATTTCCTTTTCCACCATTTGTTAAGCATGCGCTGATTTTTGCGTTTTCTTATAAGCTCCTTTGCTGCGAATTCTCCGTTTGGCAATAGAACACCTAGGCGTATTCCTCTTTTAGTATGGGTGAGTTACCTGCATTTATTATGGCCAGAGCAGTTACAGAGTAGGGCTTGCCGCATAGGGCTCCGAGAGAGACTGCGTTGCCCTGATACTCTATTACGCGTGTGCCAGCTATGCTGCAGATGTGGATCAGATCCTCCACTATCTCCTTCTTGCCGTTCTTGGCCACTATCACTGCGCCAGCCTTTGATGCACTGACTGCTCGGGTGGTCTCTTTGTGGCCTATGCTAACCTCGCCAGTATCCACAACAAGCCGTATGTCACTGTTAAGGTCACTCATGATAATCATTAAGGCTCTTGATATCCGGGAAAGATCAGTCTCCCGCCTAAGAATGCGATGCATTCATGCCGTGGTATATTCTTTCATAAGAAAGTATTTAAACCTTCTTTGCACGGAGCGGAACTCGCGTCGTGTTATCAGCACCATCGGCAACGGATATATTCCCATGAAGACTTTAAATACTTTCACATGCAGATTAGAGCTTGATGCGATGAAGGCCCAATTCTGGTCTTTCGATATACTGTTTGCGATGATAATATTCGTCTCGGCAGTGGTGCTGATGACAGCCGTATGGCTCGATATAAGCGGTCAGTATTCGATAGGCTATGGAAACGGACCGCAGGAGATGCAGGCGCAGCTGCAGAGCCTAAGCGGCAGGATAACAGGCACTGGCTATCCGCAGTCGTGGTACTCTGCAGTGGATCCTTCCAACAGCGAGACATGGAATAACATAAGCATAGGACTTGGGAGTGCATCGGGCGGCATTTCAGAGAAGAAAGTTGAGGAACTGATAGCGATGGATAGTGTCGACTATCAGTACACGAAATCTCTCGTCGGTACAGGCTACGATTATTACATAATAATAGGGAACTCCGACCTCAACATAACGATGGGGATGAGCCCTGCCGCAGGGAATGCCGTCTCCATACAGTCAGTGGAAAAACCGGTAACAATAGGGGGGGCTGGCGCGGTGATGACAGTAGAGCTATGGACCAATACAACGTTCGGCATAGACTGATTGCTTTGGCTTTTTCTTAACGTTAACGTTGCCGGGTCAATAGCCAGAGAGGCAGGCATTGCTGCAAAGATTCCATCCATGCAAGAACCCGCACCCGCTAGCTCGTACAGGACATGAGAGCTTCTGCTAAGGACCCCCTCCGAAGCTTATGGTATTAAAGTAGGCACCTATTATTAGGCTTGTCAACCAGAATACACCATAGCCTATCACTATGAAAACCGGGAGGTAGCGTATTCCCTTAACTATTGATCCCGAAGATATGGTAGACACTATGAAAGACGCTAGGCCTGAGATCAGGAATATGGCTATGAGGGCGAACTGCTGGTATTGCTGAGGGTCTATTTTCGGTTTGTTGAGTGTGAAGAAGGAAAGCCCCAGACTAGGGAGCCCGTTGGGATTTGCTGCAAATATGCCTTGGAATACGGAATATGTAACTGTGATCATCCTGCTTGTGAGCGCATAAAGTGCGGGGGCGCCTATGAGTGCAGCAAAGGCTATGAATATGGTGTACATGAACAGCTGGCCCGATATTTCCTTCTGTATAGTGTTCTGGTTGCGGAGATCCTTCGCTATCTGATTCAGCAGGTCGGTCATGCCTCCGCCGTACTGTATCGACTCGTTTATCATACGCATCGTGTGCTGCAGCTGCAGCGACCGATACCTTGATGCAAGGAGCGCCAGCGCGTTCTGCATCGTTTCTCCAGCGTAAAGCTGCTTGTTCATCAGCTTGACTTCTTCGCTGAAGCTGCCGAACTCAGGGCGCGCAGCCATAAGCATGGCCTTGTCAAGCGCTATCCCACTCCTTAGGTTCGCGGCGGTCAGCTGTATGTAGTCAGGGAATATGCTCTCTACAAAGGTCTTGCGCTTGTCTATCAGAAACTCGAGTATTGCGTATATCGCGAATGCGAATGCTATTGCGGCGCCTATCCCGAATATAGCGGCTATTCCGGCATTCATCTTCAGATATAGCAAGAGTATGAATGATACAACTATCAAGGAAGCGAAGCCGCCGAGTATTATAAGCTCCAAGAGGGTATTGACCCCCATCTTCATTCCGGCAAGGTCAAGCTCACGTGAAAGGAATCTCACAGCGCCCCTTGATACGAGTCTCTCGAATGTTATTTGCATAAAACCAACTTACAAGGCAAACGTAGGCCTCGACGTCCTCATTATATTAAGGAAGACTATCTGCAGGAATGCCACTGCTACAAGAGCGGCATCGAGCATCGGAGGAGTTATCGTGATGAGGTGTATGAATAGGGTGAGTATTACAGCTACTGCTATACCCATGCTTGGGAATATGACACCGAAAAGCATGTAGAACATGGCAAGCGCATTAAGTCTTTGGCCGTACCTTCTTAAGTCTATAACCCTTTCCTGCGTTACCTCGTCTACAACGGCCTGTAGGGAGCCCGTTATGTCAGCGCCTGCCCTTATGCTGACGCTTGCTTGCAGGAGTATCCTCTTGAAGGTTTTTGACTGGCTCTTCTCGCTTACTTCCTCCATCGCCTGACTTATCGGCACCCCGAGCTGCACCATGTCGACTATCTTCTTGAACTCCTTGCTCGCCGCCCCGTAACCGGTGCTTACCGCAGTCATAGCGTTGAAGAGTGGCATTCCGGATCTCATGCTTATCACGACGTCCCTTGCGGCAAAGAGTATGTCGCGCTCTATCTCCTTGCCCATCTGCCTGATCTTCTTAAGGGGAAAATCTACGAAATTGTTGAGAAGCATGTTGTATATGGCGAATCCCAGGGCTCCGCCGAGAAGGACAGAAACGACAGGATTCTGCAGGAGCTTCATGAATAGAGCGAACGCGGCTACCCCTATGGCCGCTGCGACTATTATTGCATTTATTATCATGCCTTTTACGAAATCATATGGGCTTTTCTTGATGCCAGTGTCTCTTATTGCGGCCTCAAGGCCTCTCTTCCTAAGTATTATCTTGTCTATGTATATTGCAAACTGCGAAGGCTTTTTAATCTCGTCGCCCAGGCCTCTTTCCCTAATGGGCCTTTTTGGAGGTTGCCTGAGAGCCTTTGGGATCTGCCTTGTTGGCTGCGTGGCCGCAGGAACTGCGGGAGCAGCGCCCTTTTGCGCCTGAGGTGTTGAAGGCTGCGGTGGCGGGGGCTGCTGCGCCTGTGCGATCGTCGGAGGTAAAGCAGGAGGCACATACGGTTTGCGCTGTACGCCCGGTGAAGGCACAGGAGCAGGCGAGGGCGCGGCAGAAGGCTTTGGGACCGCGCTTGTGGAAGGCACTATTGGAGCTGAAGGTTTCTGAGCAGGCGGTATCGGCGCCGCGGATCTTGATTCCGCCGTTGGGAATGGAGTATGGGGCTGTGCCGCTGGCTGATGCTGCAGTGTGGTAGATGCTGTTTGCGAATATATCGGCTTGGATTTTATCTTCCAGAGGAGAAACTTCTTGCTCTTCGTGAAGCCGACTATATTCTGGTCTGAAGGCGGCGTTGCCCTAGATGCGTTCTTCTTTTTCCCAAACATTTAATCAATCATCCGTGTTTCATTCCCATCTTTGTTAGCACATCTCCCAAGAGCTGATTCCTAAGTCCGAAGAGGTTTTCTTCGGTTCCTTCCTGTGGAACCTCCCTTTTAGTTTTTTTCTGCAGCCCGCGCAGCTCTTCCTTTATTATCGATAGCTGGCCGGGATTGAAAACATTCTCGTCAAGGCCCAGGCTTATCTTCTCGAGTTCGGCTATCTGGTCCTGGATGGCGAGATTTGGAAGCACGAGGTTGCCGTATTTCCTCTCTTCTTTCTTCGCCATGCTCTTTTGCAGATCATCGCTCATCCTGCCGAAGACACCGCGCAGCTCCTTCCCAGTGCCGGCTATTTTAGGCGCTGCTTTTTTAGAAGGCAACTGCACGTGTTTCTTTTTCTCAGGGGAAGGGGGCCTTTGTGGCCCGTAGCTTGGCATGCTTATGCCGAACTGCGGCCCCTCTATCTTGCCTATTATCTTGCTTGCCTCATTGTAATTGTAACCTGTAACAAACTCTGCGCCCTTTAAAATCTTATCGACATCTATTTCCTGCGGCAGTATCTCTTGCGACGAAACCTCAACCTCACTTATTATGCCCATTGCTTCTTTATAGCCAATATTTCCCTCCAAAAGCTACACCTTTGTCGCCAATCCCTTGCCGAACATTGCAGGAGAATATGGCGCATCGTCTGCAACAGCCTGCAGAACCTTTTCCTTATGTTTATAATAATTCGAAACTATGAATCCGCATGTATTTACGTCAAGCAGGTTATTCTTTATCATCCAGTCTATTATCTTGCTCTTCTCCTCTATGTCCTGGTCTACCTCATTCTTTGTGTACCCACCGTATAAGGAGATAGTCTCGAGAAATCTCGAGAAATCGCTGACCTGCGAGAACGTATCGTTGCGCATGTTCCAGCGGTTTATAACATTTACATCCCCGGTAGAAAGCACCTCTCCGAACTCGAGTACTCTCCTGATGCCGAGTTTCCTATGTCTGAATAGCGTTACGACTCCACCTAGAGCATTCAGCATTATCTTAGGCATGTCTATAGGCGGGTTCGTCATCCTTACTATCGTGTCCTGGGCATTATCCGCGTGCACTGTTCCGTAAACTGCATGGCCAGTATGTACAGCCTCGAAAAGTGTTTCTGCGTCCTTCCTGGTTCTTATCTCTCCGATTAGCATTATATCGGGCCTCTGCCTGAGTGCGTTTATCATGAGGTTGTATAGAGTTACCTCTCCTTTGCCTTCAGGGTTTGCCTGCCGGGTAAGCATTGGGAGCCATTGCAGGAAGTCAGGAAGCGTCAGTTCACGGGTTTCTTCAACTGAGATTATCCTGCGGTTTGCAGGCATGAATATGCTTATGGCATTCAGAAAACTCGTTTTTCCGCTTGCAGTTCCTCCGGATATCAGTATGCTAAGCTCGTTCTGCACTGATAGCCAGACAAGGCTGGCTATCTCTTTTGAAACGGTGTGGTTCGCCACAAGCGCAGTCATACTCCAAGGATTCTTTGAGAATTTTCTTATGGTTAAGGTGTTGCCCCTCTGCGAAATGGGAAAGAGCGTAGCGTTGACTCTGGAACCATCGGACAGTTCGGCGTCCATCAGAGGAGTTATGTTGGATATCTCCCTGCCTACCCTCCTGCCTATTTGCTGCGCGCTGTCATATACTAGAGATTCGTCCCTGAGCCTTATGTTGGTTTTGCACCAACCGAATTTCTTGTGGAAAACCCATATGAACTCCTTTGAGCTGTTTACCGCAATTTCTTCAAGATCGCTGTCAGCAAGCGGCGGTTCAAGGTCCCCAAGACCCAGCATGATGTTTATGAGATATGCTGTCAGGGATTTCTTTACCGTTGACGGAGTGCCAGGCAGATATTTGTCAATCATGAGATTCGAGGCTTCTGAGTACTTCTTTGCCAGTTCCACCATGTACTCCTTGTCCTGCACCCTGTTCGGATCTATCGCCACAAGGGAGAGCATCTCCTGACGTAATGAGAGGAGAAGCACTTTGGTAGCATCTCCAACGCCAGGTACGGTTATCTCATACAGCGGCACGAACTCGTCTTCGCTGTCCTTTATCTTCACGTCAACTATCAGCCCATTGGCGTCAAGTTCATAAGATGCATATTCCTTTGAAGCTCCTTCCATTTTATATCACAAACCACGCATGCTCAGGCAATATTCTGCGCTTCATCGCCCGCTTTAGATGCAGCTTGGACTGCATCATCAAGCCTCTTTGAGGCCTTCCGGGATTTTCCGGTTATCGCCTCAAGCCTTGATTTCTTCTCGAATGCCTTCTTCCCGCTCAGGGAGTCTAGGGCCCTTAGCTGCTGCAGAAGGGTGTTGTACTCTTTGCTTAGCTGGTCCTTCTCCTTGGAGATTCTCTCGATCTCCGTACTCAGATGCTCGAGATTGTCATTGAGGGTTGCGAAGCCACCGAAACCTTCCTTCCCGCCCGCTATCAGTGTACGCAGCTTAGCCATCTGCTGCTCTGCCAGCGAGTATTCTTTCTCTATCTCCTGCCTGGCCTTCGCTGCGTCGTCAAGTATTTTTCCCTTCTCCTTCTCAACACGAGAATTGAGGCTCTGCGAGCCTGACTTTAGGGAGGATAGTTTCTTCGAGTACTCTTCGACCTTCTTCTCTTCCTGGGCTACAGTTTCGCGCAGCTTGGAATTTTCATCCTTTACGTTGACAGCAAGCTGCTGCAGTTCCTTCCTCTGTGCGACAACGCTTGATTCAAACTTCGCAAGCAAGTCCTTGGTTGACTGATCAGACGCTAGGATCTTTGCATTTATATCGGCCATCAAGGCGCCTGCGCCGCCTGTCTCCGGACTCATCCCTTTTATGTATTCGGCACTCTCGCTTACTGCCTTGAACTGCTGCTGAAGATTAAGAACCAGCCTGTCCATGTAGTCTCTTCGCTCCTTCACCTTTGCGTAATTCTCGTTTACCTCTTTTTCTATCTTGGCAAGCTTGTCGAGCTCCTTCTTGATGTTACCTGCCTTTCCCCTGAAAGCACCTTCTGCATTTCCAGTGGCCTTCTTCAGTTCGTCGAGCTTCTGGTTAAGCTTATCCATGACATTAATCTGGCCTTTTATCTCCCCTTCGAGAATGCTCTTCCTGACCTCTACGTTCTGCATCAGCTCCTTGCTTGCGGCCTCCACATTCGTGGGAATAGCTATGTACATCTTGCCCACCCTGTAGCTTATGCGCACCATGCCTGCCTTTTCAAGCACATTTGCCCAGTCTTCTATCGTCTTCTCCGTTGTATTCAGCGCATATGCAAGGGAAACGCTGTCCGTCTCGCCATGTTCGCTGAGATACTTAACAAGAGCGTCTATCCCAGTAACTATGGCTTCCTCGCCCATTTTCTCACGTCTGCAATCTATGTATGAAAAAAATATACTTATATATGTTTTGATGGTCTTTCATACTGTTTACGGTGTATTTTTGAGGTTCTCTGAACTCGCAGGATATTATGAAAAGCTTGAGAATGTATCCTCGCGCCTTGCCATGATAGACATCATGGCGGAGATGCTCTCGGATGCCGAGAATGACGAGATACGCGATATTGTGTATATGACACAGGGGGTTCTCGGCGCCCCGTTCGAAGGTCTTGAGATGGGGATAGCTGAAAAACTGGCCGAAGCTGCCATCGCAATTGCCACCGGATTCGAGAAGGAACGCATTTACGCGGAGTTCAAGAGGATAGGAGATCTTGGAAGCACTGCGGAGGAATTCGCAGGGAAGACGAAGCTTAGGAGGATGGGAAAGGAAAAGCCGGAGGTTAAGGGAGTATTTGAGACTATGAGGAAGATAGCTGCAACTTCCGGAGAAGGCAGCCAAGAGCTAAAGATCAGGCTCTTTGCACAACTGATAGCGTCTTCAGATCCCTTAGAGGCAAGGTACATCGTCAGATTTGCGATGGGCACGCTCAGACTCGGACTTGGCGATGCCACAATACTGGAGGCACTGTCGAAAATGCATTCAGGAGACAGGAAACTTAAATCGAGACTGGAGGAGGCTTACAACATATGCAGCGATCTCGGCAAGGTAGCGTTCGTGCTCAAGAGCGAGGGCATGAATGGCATAGAGAATTTCTCAGTATCATTATTCAGCCCTGTCCGGCCCGCGCTTGCTGAAAGGCTGCCCACCGCGGAACAGATACTGGAAAAAATGGGAGGCAGGTGTGCGGTAGAGAGCAAATACGATGGAATGAGAGCCCAGGTGCACATGGACAAGAAGAAGAAAAGGGTTGAGATTTTTTCGAGGAACCTTGAGAGAGTCACGGAGATGTTTCCCGAGATAGTCGACGCTGCGCTGTCAGAGATAAGAGCGGAGAGCGCCATATTCGAAGGCGAGGCGATAGCATACGACGAGATAAGCAATGAATTTCACGCGTTTCAGGAGACAATACAGCGCAAGAGGAAGCACGGAATAAAAGAGAAGAGCGAGTCGCTGCCGCTTAGGCTCTTCGTGTTCGACCTCCTTTACATGAACGGGGAAGATTATCTTGGCAGAAGATACGAGGAGAGGGCTGATGCCCTAGACTTGATAGTGAAGGAAGGGAAGGAGAACACCATAAAGACAGCGGACAGGATAATAGCGAAAACGCCTGGAGATCTGGAAAGGTATTTTGAAAAGGCGATTGCGGACGGGCTTGAGGGAATAGTTGCGAAGGAGCTCGATTCGAAGTACATAGCTGGCGCAAGGAAGTTCAGCTGGATAAAGCTTAAAAGAAGTTACAAGAGCGAGCTTTCCGACACCGTTGACCTGGCCATAGTGGGATATTTCCTGGGCAGGGGCTCGAGGGCCGAATTCGGATTCGGTGGTCTTCTCGGCGCTGTTTACAATGAGAAAAGGGATATGTTCGAGACCATAACAAAGATAGGCACTGGATTCACAGAGGAACAGATGAAGCTGTTCAGCAGCATGCTTGGTAAGATAAGGACAAAGGGAAAGCCTGCGCGCGTAGACTCGCTTGTTGAACCGGATTTCTGGGTTGACCCTGAGTATGTGGTAACGGTAAAGGCTGACGAGATAACCAGATCCCCAATGCACACATGCGGCAGGGAAAGAAACGAGAAAGGCGAGGAGATAGGCTATGCACTTCGTTTCCCAAGGATAGTAAGCGAGGGGATACGCGAGGATAAATCAGCAGAGGATGCAACCACGACAAAAGAGATAATGAGCATGTTCAAGATGCAGAAGAAGACCAGAATAGGAGAAGAATGACTGAGTGCCGCTGCGCAGCGGTTATTGCGCAGCTAAGGCAGGGCCTCCTCTGAAAACTCCGCGCTTATGCCCTCCATGTGGGCATGGTGCCCCACTATTTTAATCCTGAGGGTTAGAAAGATGGCTATCAGACTAAGAATTGAAGCGGCAGCAAAAGCCCATCTGAACCCTAATACCGAGACTGATACCGCATTTGCCGATGCCGAAACGGGCGCGGCGGCCGCAGATATCGCAACGAGTACAGAAAGGCCGAGCGGAAATCCTATGCGCTGGGATGTTGTTATAAGACCCGAAGCAAGGCCTTCCTCTCCCGGCTTTATTCCGGAGAGAGCCGCTATGCTAAGTGCAGGGAAGCCTATGCTTGCGCCGAGAGCCCATAGAAGCGTCCCGGGGAGTATGCTGAGATAGCCCCCCTTTGCGGATAATGGGATCATCAGCGCGATTCCAGCGGAAATGAACGCTGTGGATACTATCAATACCCTTCTTATCCCGAACTTACCGATTATGGGATCTATGAACCACCCGCCGATGATGAAAAAAATCAGGGCCGGAGGCAGGAATCCTAATCCCGCAAGCAGGGAACTGTACCCCAAGACCTGCTGCATGAAGACCGTGACAAGAACGCCTATGCCTCCGGAAGCGGATGCTATTATCAATGCAGCGGCGTTAGCATTCAATACGACTCCACGGCGGAGGAAGCTGAGAGGCACTAGTGGCGCGGCTGATCTCGATTCTATGTGAAGAAATGCCGCAAGAGATGCCACAGCGAGTGCAAGCGGAAGAAGGACCTGTGCCGAGAGGATATTTCCCGAAGAAGCGGCAGTCAGGGAATAAACCAATAGCATGAGCCCCGCGGTTATCGTGACGGCCCCGGGAAGATCAAGCCTTCCCCTTGCAGATCTTCCTTCGGATTCTGGCAGGAATTTGTTTATCAGGAATGCAGTCGCTGTCCCTATTGGCACGTTTACAAAGAACACGTATCGCCACCCTAAGAACGCGGTCAGAAAGCCGCCGGCCATTGCCCCTGCTGCGAAGCCCGCAGACAGAACGGCCATGAAGACACCCATTGCCTTGTTACGCTCTTTGCCTTCAGGGAATATTATGATGAATATCGAGAACGCTGTTACCGACGAAACTGCTGCGCCTATGCCCTGAATGGCGCGGAACGCCACAAGCATCAGGAGTGACGTAGCAAGACCTGATGCAAGGGAGGTTAAGGTAAATAGCGCAACGCCTGCGACAAATAGCTTCTTCTGACCATATATGTCGCCTGCCCTCCCGCTAAGCATAAGCAAGCCGGCCATTGTGAGGCCGTAAGCACCTATCACCCATTGGATGCTCGCAAGAGATGCGCCAAACTGTGCCATTATGGTAGGCAGTGCGACGTTAACCACCGAAAAGTCCATCACGTCAAGAAAGACTGCTACTATCACCAGTGCGAATATCAAACGCGCATGTGACGCAACGGCCTGTGCGTGCTTATTGCGCCTTGAACGACCACGTTTGTCCGTACCGTGCACTGGGGGCATGTTATTACATCTGCACTCTTTACGGTCAAAATTATTAAATGTCGCATTTGCTTCTGATGTTAGCGCTTCAATCGTGGCTCCTATTTCCTTATCGTCATTAACCCGTAGGCGCCTTTCTCATGCTCAAATGCAGGTTCGGGGAAGCTAAAGAGATTATGGATGCGATAGACAAGGATTATACGCAATCCATGGCTTTAGCACTTGAAATAGATAACCAGAGCATATGGAGCGATGGCCTGCGTTTCCCGGAGCAAAGGAGAATAAAAGTGTGGAAGACTGAAGACCCGATACCGTACGTGTAGACGATGCCGCAGGTCGGATTTGAACCGACGACATTCCGGTTTCTGCTTGATCAAACTTTTCTGGGTTTGACTTCAGCCGGACGCTCTCCCGGACTGAGCTACTGCGGCGAATAGTGAAAGCTAATTCTCTTTTATTAATATAAAGCTTTGCTGGGAAAGATATCTGCTTCGGGATGTTCAATGGACGAGACATGGAAGGCACTGGGTGATAGTCAAAGGTTCATGAACCTTGAGGGCCTTGAGCCCAGGGAGTACCAGATGAGGATCTTCGAATCCGTACGCAGGAACGGCAATACACTGGTTGTACTGCCTACCGGCCTTGGGAAGACGCTCATAGGCGCAGCCGTTGTTGCTGACGCATTGTCGAAGGGAAAGAATGCATTGTTCCTTGCACCGACCAAGCCGCTCGCGGAGCAACATTACCGGTCACTCTCGCGGCTCCTGAAGATAGGGCCTGAGGAAATGTTGCTTCTGGTAGGTTCTACTAGCAGAAAGGATAGGGAGAGGCTTGAGAACAAGGCCAGGGTGATAGTGGCCACTCCGCAGACAGTCGCGAATGATTTGAGAGGGACTAAAATATCTCTTGACGTGTTTGGCAGCGCGGTGTTTGACGAGTGCCACAGAACAGTCGGAAAGTACGCGTACACCTACATTGCCAATGAATGTGCCGTGAGAGATATACTGATAGTGGGCCTTACAGCATCTCCAGGTAGCAGGAAGGAAAGGATAAAGGAGCTTGTGGAGGCGCTGAACATAAGGCACATTGAGGCACGCAGCTCGCAGGACTACGATGTGGCAAGATACGTGATGGAGAAGCGCATGCATACGGTAATGGTCGAGAGAAGCGAAAGAATAAACGAGATAGCGGGCATACTGGCACCGGAGATCAAGCGCAACCTGGAAAGCCTGAACAAGATGGGCCTGCTCCACTTCAAGAGCTTTGAGAACATACCGAAGGGTAGGCTTCTCGAGGCTGGGGAGCAGATAGGCAGACTTGATGCCAGCAGCTACAGGTTCGCCGCAATGTTCAGCTATGTCAAGCTTCTCAATCTAATGCACGCGTACGACCTGCTTCTGACAGAGGGAATGCACCCTTTCCTCGGATACATAGAGAGCCTTGAGAAAAGGGAAAAGAAGAGCAGGAGCCTTGAGAGCCTTCTCGGTAGCAAGTTCATTTCGGAATCCAGAAGGATTGCTGAGGATGCGATAGGAAGAGGGGAGGAACATGCAAAGGTGTACGCAGTCCTGGATATAGCAAGCAGGTACAGGGATAGCAGCATGATAATCTTCGCGCAGTACAGGTCCACGGTAAAGATGCTTACGGAGTTCCTGAACAACAACGGCATTGACGCGGTTGGATTCGTAGGCAAGAAGGAGGGGATAACACAGGAGATGCAGAAACGCACGATTGATGATTTCAGAAATGGAAAGTTCAGGATCCTTGTTGCTAGCTCAATAGGCGAGGAAGGCCTGGACATACCAGGAGTTGATGCCGTTGTTTTCTACGAGCCCATACCCAGCGAGATAAGGAACATACAGAGGAGAGGAAGGACAGGCAGGGCAAGGAGCGGGGAGGTCTTCATTCTTGTGACAAGGGATACAAAGGATGAGATATATTTCAGGGTCGCTGGCATGAAGGAAAGGAAGATGATGCAGCTTGTAGGAGTGATAAACAGGCAGCTGCAGAAGAGTCCCGAGTCTGAGAGCAGACAGGTCAGGCTTGCGAAATGATTTAAGCCTTTCGCGTCATGGGACGCTGATGCAAGAAGGCTTAAATATCAGCGAAACTACAACTAGTACGGGGATTGGATGGGGTTCGAAGAACGTATTGGGGAGCTTTGCGGGTCTGATGAAGAATGGATAGACATCCTTGAGAGGTTCAGTGCGGATTTCCCGGAGCACAGACACATTGCAGCAAAGGTCCTTGAGAGGGAAGCGCTGGGAAGGAGAAGAGGATCTGCTTTGGCAAGGATGGCACTTATGAGGCTCCGCATTGTTGAGATGCTAGAGACATTCGTCTGAGCAACGGGTGCGATGCACCGGAATGGATCAGCGGTAGCTGCGGAAGCGGGTTTTTGAAAGCTTCAGGTGGTAGAAGAGGCATGCAGCAGCAATTGCAAAGACAATGAGTACTAACAGTATTGCAATGGGGGGGAGAGAAACACGCGATGGTATGGAAGTCACAATTACACTCTTTGTCATGTTACCCAGAATGAATGTGCCACCAGGAAGTATCGCAGTGGCATTCAGATCGCCTCCCCATTCAAGCCCCTGTGAAGCCTTCTGAGGCATTGATACCCTTACAAGTACAGTTATTGAGGATCCAGGAGGCATCGTCGCGATTGAGGGAGTTACTGTGATGGAAGGCGTCTGATAATTTGATATGGGAGCTAGAATAGGGGCGCTTATGCTTAGCACAATGCCGGATGGACCGCTGTTATGTATAGGGTAGCTGAATATGGCATCGCTTCCTGGCACGAGATTGAAATCCAGAAAGTTACCTGCCCCTGAGAGCGTTACGGGCTGTGGTGCACTTGAGAGAATACGGACTTCCTTTCCAACATCTCCCACGAGAGATGGATTTGAATCGGGAATTTGCAGGGCTGTGGCTTGTACTATTCCATCCCAGGATAGACCTGGCCTGTTGTCCGGCGGCATGTATGCGAATATGTTTATCCTCTGGGCCGAATGAGGGGGCATTATCCCATTTTTAGGATATATTTCCAGATAAGGCAGCGTCTCGTTGGATATCGGCATAAAATTCGGATAGTCTATGCTGTATGAAAGATTCGAATTCCCGGTGTTTATCAACGTGTAGTTCAGGATTTTGCCGTTTCCCAGCGTGAGGTTGAAAGAGAGTCCACCGGCAGATTCGCCGAAATACGCGGATTGTGCTGCGATCATAAAGTAGGCAGATAAAATCAGAGAAGCATATGCCAGCTTATTTTTTGGCATATGCAGACGCCCGCGATGCGAAATACAACAAGTTACGCACTCCCATCATCTTCGTGTACGTTTTTGCGTTGACCTTTTACTGCCTTTTTTGCGCTTTTTGCCAGCCGTGTTTTTCCCTGCTTTGCCTGCGCTGCCTCGAGTTCTGACAGAAGTTCTCTTCTTTGTAGGGCGCTTCGTAGACTTTGAAATCCGCATTGACGTGCCTCCGGACGCTTTTGCAACTTTTTCCGCTTCACGTTTGACTGCGCCGAGATGTGCGATTTTCTTAGCGGTTCTTTTCCTGTATAATAGGAAGCCGCATATTAGGAGTATTACTACAACAAGGATTGACACTGTTAATAGGGCGTTGAACTTTGCAGGTGAAGAAGTTATCAGGACTTCTTTTCCCACGGCCCCTTGTATGACTGCGCCGCCGGGATTTGTCTCAGGAGTTGCAGCTATTGCCTGCATTATTCCGTCCCACATCAGATAGGGCTTGTTAGAAGAAGGCATCTTCACAGTCACTTCCACGTCAAGCACAGAATGCGGAGGTATTGTCCCATTTTTAGGAGTTAGTATTATTATAGGATTCGTCTGGTTGGGTATCGGCATGAAGTTGGGGGGATTTATATTAAAGGTTATGTTGGATGAGCCGGTATTGATCAAGGTATATGTAAGGGTATTGCTTCCTCCCACCATGACAT
Organism: Microcaldota archaeon; assembly: GCA_021827925.1. GTDB lineage: Archaea > Micrarchaeota > Micrarchaeia > Micrarchaeales > CABMGC01 > JAKATZ01. Next base: position 16,151 of record JAKATZ010000019.1, read on the forward strand.
TGAAGACAAGACCGCCTGCGGCTTCACCTAGATCAGCATACACTGGAATTGTCAGCAGTGAAACCACTGCTGCAAATAAAGAAAAGTAAACTATTTCCTTTCGCATCAAGACACACGCGTTAGTCCGATTTCAGCAGACGTTGGTGATTATTATGTTCTGCGTGTAGGTATCTGCAGGCTGTCCTATCGGCACATTGACTCCGAAATAGATGGTGTTGCTACCGGCTACTCCCGGGGTTCCCGCAGGCAGTAATACAAGGGTGTTGGTAGGGCTTCCAGCGGCCAGATAGAAAGGAACTACGTTTGATATGGATCCTGAAGTTATACCGTATACTGTGTTCGTGGCATAGAAGGTGTTGGTGCCCGCTCCGATCCAATTGCCTGCGTCAACATACAGATAAGCACCTATGTTGCCCTGGTTTTGATCTGTTATCGCATTTGTAGGTGCCAGATCGACGCCGGGATATTGGGTACCGAAGTCTATGGCATTTGAAGGAAGGGAGATTGTACAAGCTTCGCCGACCTGAACATTGCTTATTACGTTAGCAACGCTGTTTGTAGCTGCGTAAACAGGCGCAAGCACCAATGACCCAGGCAGAAGTATCGCAGTCATCAGGGCTGTTGAGATGAATAATAGCAGTCCAACAAATTTTTCCTTCAAATTCATTTTGTCTCCAATACCCTAAGGGCTGGTTACCAATCAACGTATCTGCTTAAAAAGCTTTGCCAGTTTTCTGTCATGCGTACCGGCGCGTGAATTCTGAGTGTAGAACAGAGGTTTCACACGGCTTTGGCGTACTGGATTTAGCATACGTTGGTTATTATTAGGTTCTGCGTGTAGAGTTCCGATGGCTGCGCTATTGGGACATTCAGGCCAAAATAAACGAAATTGCCAGACGTCCCCGGAACAAGAAGCGCGGTGTTGGTAGGGCTGCCCGGAGCATTATAGAAAGGGACTGTGCCGGATATCTGCCCTATTGACGCACCCCATAGTGTGTTAGGGGCATAGAAGTTCTCGGTGGGGCCGATCCAGTTGCCTGCGGATAGATAGATGTAAGCGGCCGCGCTTCCGAGATTGTTGTCGGTTATTGAGTTCAGCGGAGAGGTGCTGGTCGCAGGATAGAATCCTGTGCCGAAGTTTATCTGGTTTGATGGCAGGTTTATTGTACATGCTGCACTGAGCGACGTGAAGGTTATGGCATTGCTCGTTCCCTGCTCCAGTGTCCCGCTAGATGGCGAAGGCGTGTATATGTTTCCAGAAACTATCTGCGTCGCTATGCTAAACGCGAAGCTTGCTATCTTTCCAGCTACCGCATTTACGAAATTTATTGTGTCAGATGAAGACTTTTCAAGTACATTGCCGTATAGTGCATTCCACGTTGTTCCTGACGGGAGTCCGGCCTCATTGAAGCTCGTTGAGGTGAACTCTTGCGGAACGCAGCTGGATATGCTCAGTTTGGTAGGATATGGAGAAGTGCTCTGCCACGATCCGATTGCATTGGTTGGGAGTATTTGTGCGTAGTAGGTGGCATTCCAAGAGTTTGAGGCGGATATGTCACCGCCTGTGCAGTAGATGTACCCGCCATACGCTGTACACTGTGTAGCTGAAACCGCAGAAGGATATGCGTTAGCCGTGATCCACTGCCCCAGATTTCCATTCGGCAGTATGGAAGAGTAGTATACATCATTAGCAGTGGTGCTTATGCCACCCACACAGTAGATTATGCCGTTGTAGGCAGTACATGATGAAAGGTAGGTGTTGACAGGGTATGCATTTGCGGATAAAGACCATTGCCCAATATCATTTGATGCGAGTATGGAGGAGTAGTAAACCGAATTTGAGGCTACGTTTCCGGTCTCCTCGCCTGCTATGCAGTATATGATACCGTTATATGGCAGGCAACTTGAGAAAGCAGTGTTCTGTGGGTAGTCATTTGATGCCGTATTCCAGCTGGCGATGCCTGCGGAGCTTATTGACGAGTAGTATATTGAGTTGTAGTATATGCCAGATGAATCCTTTCCGCCAATGCAGTAGATGTTGCTGTTGTTTGTCATACACTCCTCCCCGGCAGCGTTGTAAGGATATGGTGTGGAGGATGGCTGCCATGTCCCAATGCCGCTGTAGGTTATAGGGGCATAGTATATGCTGTTAACAAAGGTGCTGTCGTTGAGCTTCCCTCCTGCGCAGTATACAGTGCCGTTGTACGATGCACAGCTGTGGTAGGAGATATTGAGCGGATACTGCGAAGTGCTGTGCCACTGATCCAGACCTGTATCGGAAAGCGTGCCGAATGCTGCGATGTTTGATGGGAATGCTGTTCCTGAGGGATTAGAATCGCCGCCTATGCAGTAGTACGAGTCTATCAGCCTTGTGACAGTGAGAGTCGCTGCCGCAGAGATCCCATCGCTTATGTCATTCGCAGTTATTGCATGTGTTCCGACTGAAAGGGCATTCTCGGTGTAAGACGCGGATCCTGTGCCGGAAGCGACAAGAGTCCCGTCTATCAAAAGATTTACGGTGTCTGATGGAACTGTGTTTGCAGTTATCAGGTCGTTCTGGCCGTACAGGATAGGATTATACTCTATTGAGATGTTTGGAACAGCATAGAAGTTTATGTTGACGGTATTGCCAGTTATTGCATTTTCGGTGGAAGGTATAGGCGCATAAAGCTGGCCGTTTATGATTTGATTAGGCACAGTATACACGAAGTTGCCGTTTTCAGAGTCGAATACAACAACGGTATTTAAGGAGGATATCTGTGCGTATGTGGAATTATCTGAAAATATGCCCCCGGAGGCAGGATTCCCTGCGATGCAGTATATGTTTCCGCCGTACGCCATGCAGTTCTGGTTAAGTATCTTGTTCTGGAAAGGCGTGCTCAGAAGCCATTTCCCTATGCCCGAGTTTGAGACGGGTGCGAGATACACCGAGTTCTGGCCTACTGCGCCGGTTGAGCCGCCTATGCAATATATGTAGCCGTCGTAGGAGGTGCACTGCTGTTCCATTATGTTCAGAGGGTAAGAGTTGGTAGCGCTCCATGCGCCAACGGCATTGGTTGGAAGTATAGGTGCATAATACGACCCCCTTGTCACTTGATTTACAGGTATACCGTTGTATCCGCCGGTGCAATAAAGATATGCGTTGTATGAAGCACAGCCTTCGACCTCGATGTTTGTGGGATACGAATTCGTTGAAAACCATTGTCCGGAAAGGCCTGAGAAGCCGGATGTTGTAAGTTCGGAGTAGTATACAGAATTAGTATCGAATGGAGGCGTGCCTACGCCTGCATTGCCTCCGACGCAGTACTCATATCCGGAATATGTAACGCAGCGGTGGAGATTTATGTGCGTGTAATAGGTATTTGAAGAGAGCGCCCATTGCCCCACTCCGTTGGATGGAAGTATTGGCGCGTAGTAAGCGTAGGTCGTAGGCGTAGATGCATAGTTTATCAGTCCACCAACGCAGCCTATCGCCCCGTTTGAGACGGAGCATTGTTGGCCCGCTATATTTGCAGGATAGTCGTTAGCAGCGCTCCATGAACTTAAAACGTTTGAAGGCAGTATCTGGGAGTAGTATACGGAGTTGACTCCCCTGTCGGAAGGGATAGCATCACCGCCTGTGCAGTATATGTACCCCTGGTATGGAGCGCATGAGGCAAAATCCTCAGCTATCGGATAGCCGTTTGTAGGCACCCAGTTGCTGACCCCGCTGCTCACGGTTATGCCATTATAGTTAACGTTCCATTCTGAATTTGAGGGCAAACCATTCTCTACAAAGGAGGTTGCGGGGGCAGCGGAAATAGGCGAGAATATTATCTGTTGAATGCTGCCTGCGGATATGGAACCGGAAGATGGGTTCGGAACAAATACAGTACGCCCTATGACAACGTTTGAGACGCTGTATGAATGGCTGCCAGATGTTGAGCTTATGGATATGCTGTTTGGAACTACGGAATTGCCGGGAGTTCCACCGTAAGTAGCATCCCACGATTCCCCCAGATACGGCAAGCCTGTTTCGTTGAACGTTGTAGAGAATGAAGATGCCTGGACAGTCAGGGTGTTTGACAAGAGCAGATTGTTGCTACCGTAGTAGGAGATATCCGTGCCGTTGTCTTGCGCAAACGAATAGATGTTCCAGGTACCGTATATCGTGCTGCTGCCTGTGCTCTCAGTGTAAGTTATGCCGTTGAAGTCAAACGTGAGTTCGTTGCTTGCAAATGCATTTATGGTTACCTGGGTGAGGCCGTTGGACGTTTGGACTGCAGGCAGGTTCTGCAGGTTTGTTTCAGGCAGGTTGCCTATGACATCCACTCCTCCGCCGTACGCGGCTATGTATGCACGGTCACCTGAGGGGCTGAATGCAGGGGTGTATGGATTTGTGCCGACCGATATTGTCTTGACGATGGTATTGCTGTCAACCTCAATCTCGCTCACTGTTGCACTCCCGTAGTTGGTGACAAAGGCAAGCGTACCGGAAGGATTAAAGGTCACGCCGTAGGGAGTAGTGCCGACAGTTATTGTTGCGATGACCGTATTTGTCGGCACGTCTATCACATTTGCTGTCGCACTGCCTTCGTTTACCACATACGCGAGAGATCCGGATGGATTGAAGGCGACCCCGTACGGATGCGCGCCGTCGGGTATCGTATTTACGACAGTATTAGTCGCTACGTCTATCACGCTGACATCGCCCCCATAATCTGCAGAGTAGGCAAGAGATCCGGATGGATTGAAGGCGACCCCATGCGGATACGCACCTACATCTATCGTGTTGACCACTGTATTTGAAGGCACGTATATCTTGCTAATCGTGCCTGGGCTTGTGTAATGCGCGACGTATGCAATGGTGCCATTAG
>JAKATZ010000002.1 GCA_021827925.1 Microcaldota archaeon
AGTACTTATGGGGTAGGGGTAAAATCTTATAATCCTATAAGGACTACCTGTGGCGAAGGCGCTTGACCAGAACGCATCCGACAGTGAGTGACGAAGGCTAGGAGAACGAATCGGATTAGATACCCGAGTAGCCCTAGCAGTAAATCATGCAGACCCTGGTGTTGCGCTTATCACGAATAAGTGCAGTACCGTAGGAAAACTGTTAAGTCTGCCGCCTGGGGAGTACGGTCGCAAGATTGAAACTTAAAGCAATTGGCGGGGGAGCACACAAGGGGTGGATGCTACGGTCTAATTGAATTCAACGTCGGGAACTTTACCTGGAGCGACGGCAGGATGAAGGTCAGGCTAAAGACCTTACCTAACAAGCCGAGAGGTGTTGCATGGCGATCGTCAGTTCGTGGTGTGAACTATCCGGTTAAGTCCGGTAACGAACGAGATCCTCGCTGACAGTTGCCACTGGTATAGAGATATGCCAAGCACTCTGTTGGGACTGCCTGCGTTTAAGCAGGAGGAAGGGGAGGGCTACGGTACGTCAGTACGGCCCGAATCTCCAGGGCTACACGCGGCATACAAAGGTTGGTACAATGGGTCGCCACTCAGAAATGAGGAGCCAATCCCCTAAAACCAGCCCAAGTTCGGATTGAGGGTTGTAACTCACCCTCATGAAGTTGGAATCCCTAGTAATCGCCTGTCACCATCAGGCGGTGAATATGTCCCCGCTCCTTGCACACACCGCCTGCCAAGTCATCCAAGTGGGGTCTTAGTGACGCAGTATCTTTTGGTGCTGTCGAACTAAGGTTCCGTGAGGGGGGCTAAGGCATAACAAGGTATCCGTAGGGGAACCTGCGGATAGATCACCTCAAAACTTTTAGGAAGCGTTTTATCAAAACCTTCTTAAGTTTTACAAAAAACGACCACACAGATCATTCTGGAGCGGTTGCTGTCTCGCATTAAACTCAAGACTACATCCTTCTCTTCTTCTTGAAGATAAAAAGAGCAGATAGAAGGCATAATTGCCGGGAATTTGGAGAATAACCCATCGGCGCATATTTTAAATTAAGAGCTGCGCATACTTTATCATGAAAATCAAACTTACGGCTAACTTATGTTATCTTGCCGGCCTGCAGGACAAGGCAAGATTTACGGATCGTGCGATAGGAATAAGCACAAGAATAGATGAGCTGGAGCAGAGGTTTACAGAGATCTGCGTGAAGGAGCTGAAGATAGAGCCCAGCCGCATTATTGTACGCGAGGAAGGAGGCAGCAAGCATATCTATTTTTACCATTCAAAAATATACAGGGAACTGCTCGAGATAAACAGCAACGCCACCAAAATCTTCAGGTACAGCAACAACGAATTCTCGCGCATGTACGTTGCAGGCATCTTCGATGCTGCAGGGCATGCGGAAAAAGGCAGGATACGGATAAACGGCCTTACAAGAAGTGACGAACTGGTGCTTGAAAATTTAGGGATACATACGATGAACGGGACGATACTGAATGCAGGGCCCTTTGTCAAGCTTATAAAAGGCTTCAGCATAATGCTTGGGCATTATGCGATAGATAAATGAGTGCCTTTTCGCGTATTTTTGCGATTCTCAGAGACTATAAGTTTATAAAAAGTAGCCTTCTTTATATAAGTGGTGTATTGGTGCTTCTTGGAATAAAGAGGATATATGACAAGGTAGAGCTAACCGACGGCAAACGCGTGCTGATTGACGGGCTCTGGCCGCGCGGAGTGAGGAAGAGCACCTCTAACATAGACATGTGGTTCAAGGAGGTTGCACCAAGCAAGGAGCTCAGACTCTGGTTCTCCCATGACCCAGCCAAGTGGGAGGGCTTCAAGAAGAGATACAGGAATGAGCTTGAGAGCAATGACTCGCTAAACACATTGATTAACATGATAAAAGAGGAGGACATTACGCTTGTATATGCCACTAAGGACGAGAAGCATAACAACGCTATCGTGCTTGCGGAAGTGATAAAGGAAAGAATAAAGCACGGATGACCCGGCTATTTACCCAGATTTTTATAGTTTCGCGGTGAAGAATAAGCATATGATTATATGGCTGATAAACGTAGCAAGGAAGAGGTTAACGTAGCCCTGATACAGATGAAGATGCTGCAGGACCCGTCTGAGAACCTGAAGAGGGCTGTGGAAAAGATAAATGAGGCCGGCAAGAAGGGCGCAGAAATTGTCTGCCTGCCAGAACTTTTCAGATCGCTATATTTCTGCCAGGAGGAGGATGAATCAAACTTCAAACTGGCCGAGCCCATACCCGGCGAGACTACGGACAGGCTTGCGGAAGTTGCCGAAAGGAATAATCTTGCCATCATAGCAGGCATATTCGAAAAGCGCGCGAGGGGGCTGTACCATAACTCCGCAGTAGTCATCAATGCTGACGGGAAGCTGCTGGGGACCTACAGGAAAATGCATATACCTGACGACCCGCATTATTACGAAAAGTTCTATTTCACTCCGGGAGACCTCGGCTTCAGGTCCTTTCCCACATCTTACGGCAAACTCGGAGTCCTTATCTGCTGGGACCAGTGGTATCCTGAAGCAGCCAGGCTTACGGCACTTCAGGGCGCGCAGATTATCTTTTACCCTACTGCAATAGGATGGTATCCTGAAGAGAAGGAGGCAACGGCCGAGATGCAGGCAGCGTGGGAAACAATACAGAGGAGCCACGCGATTGCAAATGGGGTCTTCGTTGCAGCAGTAAACAGGGTCGGCACAGAAGGCAGGATAAAGTTCTGGGGTTCATCCTTTGTATCCGGCCCTTTCGGCGAGATGATCGCAAAAGGCAGCGCTGAGAAGGAGGAGATACTGCTTGCCAGATGCGATATGAAGGATATTGATGATACCAGACACGGGTGGCCTTTCCTTAGGGACAGGCGCATAGACGCTTACAAGGGAATAGAGTCCAGGTTCCTTGAATGACCAGGCCCAGGTTATTATATGGATAATGATAAGACGCCGTTTGAGCTCGGATACTCCATGCCTGCCGAATGGGAAAGGCATGAAGGCACATGGATAGCATGGCCGAAAAACAGAGACTCATTTCCAGAAGAAATAATCGGCAGCGTGGAGAAGACTTACCTGGAAATGATAAGTGTGCTGCACAAAAGCGAGAAGGTAAACCTTCTTGTCGATGACAAGAGAATGGAGGAGAGGGTAAAGGCCCTGCTGGAAAGAAATAAGGCGCAGAGCAACGTAGTTATTCACAGGATAAATACTGCTGATGTGTGGTTCAGGGATTATGGCCCTATTTTTATAGCCAAAAAAGGCAGCGGCGAGGTTGCATTCGTTCACTGGAAATTTAATGCGTGGGGCGCCAAGTACGATGACCTTGTTGAAGATACGCATGTGCCGGAAAAGCTCCCTCTTGAAAGATTTAAAAGGTTTGATGCGCAGATGGTGCTTGAAGGCGGCTCAATAGATACGAATGGAGAGGGCACCCTGCTCACTACAGAGCAGTGCCTGCTGAACACGAACAGAAATCCGGACTTCACAAAAGAGGACATAGAGAAAAATCTCAGGGATTACCTCGGCGCGACAAACATAATCTGGCTGAGAGGCGGGATAGTGGGCGATGATACGGACGGGCATGTTGACGACATTGCCAGGTTTGTGAATAAGGATACTGTTGTGTGCTGCATTGAAAACAATAAAAAGGACGAGAACTATCTTCCGCTGGAAGTAAACATGAAGCTGCTTGAAAGGGCAAAGGATCAGGACGGAAAGAGGCTTAAGGTAGTCACGCTTCCCATGCCCAACCCTGTAGTTTACAGGAACCAGAGGCTGCCGGCCAGCTACGCCAATTTCTACATGGCGAATAATGTTGTGCTGGTGCCTGTCTTCAACGATGAGAATGATGCAGAAGCGCTAAGGATACTTCAGGGGCTC
>JAKATZ010000005.1 GCA_021827925.1 Microcaldota archaeon
CGCAGTAAGGCGTATAAATATGGATGGAAATATAGGTTGCATGGAACTGACAAGAGCCTACAAGTTTAGAATCTACCCTGATGCCACAAGGCAGGAGGAGATAGATGAAAGATTGGTTCTTGCACAACAGTTCTACAATAAACTTCTTGAGAAATCTATCCAATCATATAAGAGTGGGAACCATAAAACATCAATGGCACAATTCAACAGATTTGTGAAAGAGATAATTCAAGAAGATAAAAAATACCTGAAACTGTATTCGCAGACAAGATGCGAGATAGAATACAGGCTTCTCAAGGCGTATCAGAACTTCTTCAGGAGAATCAAGGAAAGGAAGAAGAAGGCAGGATTCCCGAGATTCAGGTCAAGGGACAGATATAAGTCAATAACATATCCACAAGACAATGGCTCTTTCTCAATAAAGAAGGGTAGACTACGAGTTTCAAGGATAGGAACAATGCCGGTAGATTTGCATAGGAAAACAGAAGGCATAATAAAGACGCTTGCAATAAAGAGAGAAGGGAAGAATTACTATGCAGTCTTCACTACAGTAAATGAAATCAAAATTCCAGAAGTGAAGAACACCAATCCAGTAGGGATAGATTTGGGACTGGATTCATTTATTGCAGTTTCGGATGGAACTAAGATAGAAAAACCGAAGTTCATGCAACGGAACAGAACGAGGATTGCACATTGGCAGAGAATAGTCGCAAGGAGGAACAAAGGCTCAAGGAGAAGGCAGAGAGCAAAGGCGCATCTCCAAAAAACATACGAATATTCCACAAATCAATCTGGCGACTACCTGCATAAACTTTCAGGCACTCTCGTCAATTCAGGATACGCTTCATTCGCGGTAGAAGACCTCCGTATCCAAAACATGGTAAAGAATCATAGGTTGGCAAGTTCAATACATGATGCTTCATGGAACAGGTTCATCCGACTCCTCTCATACAAGGCTGAAAGTGCCGGTTTGAGTGTAGTCAAAGTGGACGCAAGGAACACCTCAAAAGAATGCAGTGGTTGTGGCAGCATTCGGGAGATGCCACTCTCGGAAAGAACGTACATCTGCCAGAGATGCGGAGTGTCAAAGGACAGGGACATCAACGCATCGATAAACATACTCAAGAGAGCTACCCTCGGACAGAGGGGAAGTCACGCTCAGGGAGAGAGTGTAAGACCTCAGCAGGAGGCAACTCTCGACGAACTGAGAACCGATAAAACACATCCCTTGCGGGATGCAGTGATTGCATGAACGCAGGGGAAGCCCACACCGTTTACGGGTGGGAGGATGTCACAACCTTACAAGCAATTTAAATATCAAGAACGGTACAATTATCTCATGCATAAATCTCCTGCAAACATGAGAAACTTAGCTGTCAGAGCAGGTACTGCAATCAGCGAAGCAGTCAGGAGTGAGATTTCAAGACAAGTCGGAGATCTTGCTTCGTTGTTACGTGATGCATCCAGCGCAGTGAAATTCGCTGCTGGATTCTGCGCGGACATAAAAGGGCATGGCGTTCCGGGAACAGCGCTTAAACTTCTATATCCGGAATCAGCGAGATACGTGGAAATAACCGGCAATCCCTTTACCTGGGGAGATCTAAGGATAATATTACACGGTGGACTAATAGTTTCCAATATTCCTGGCCTGCCAAGTGATATCAGGTACGTTGCCCAGAAGGCTACCGGGCATGGGTGGCACGATACGATAGATGGTTTAGAAGAATCGGCAGGTGTGCATCTTGACACTGTTAAAAAACTCAGGCTCGCAAAAGCCATTGTCGATGCCAAGGAGAAGTTCGCATCTCTTGGTATAGGCCTTGACGTGCTCACATTCCCGATACTGGGCCGCCTGACAAAAGTCGATACCCAAGCGGCGGTTAATGACTTCGGATGGCTTCTTATAAACGAGGAAACCTTCCTCTTACCTGAAAAAGATTTTAGGAATACGATAGCACATGAATATCTCCATTTCATACGGCATGAACTTGGCGTAAATCCGGGACCTTATCTATACCGCGGCCCTGACCAGGCCGGTTATTACAACTCTCCCCACCTCCTCTATTATTCAAAATTCGGAGTCGCAACCTTTATCGGATTCTTCGATGCATTATTTGAAGAGACGATAGCCACCTACGCAGCAAATGTTCTCTTTCCCAGAGATACGCCTCCTAATACGGAAAGTGCGGTTCTTGGTCTTGCGGCTCTGGTAGCATTGGGGGTAACTTCGTTGCGTTACGGAAGTGAGGAAAAAGGAGCACATATCAATATAGAACTGATATCAAGTGTTTATGACATTGCAAAGTACGCTGCTGGAAATATTGCATATCTAACGGAGATTCCTGAAGACACAAAGAGAGAACTGGTACTAAAATTCGCCCTGAGAAAGGCCTCGCCTGCTGCATATTTTGAATTCTGCGATTATTTCGACATCGACGCAAGGAAAATATTCCCTGAAGCTTCCGACGCGCTGGTCTTTAGGACCGGTGGGGAGACCCTGTCCGGAATAACACCATCGGCCTTCAACGCACGTCAAAGTGCACAGCATCGTGGCATTGTACACATTTCCGAAAAGAGCCAGCAACATACTCCCTAATCTTTGACATGCAATGAAAAACAGGAGGCTAATGACCGACCTCTCCCTGCCCATAATGCAGATAGATAATGGAAAGCATACGCTAACCCTTCTAAAAATGAATGTAGTCTTGAGTTTAATGCGAGCCGCAACGGAATTATCTGTGCACACTAGATGTTTGTAAACTTCCTAAGAAGTTTGAGGTGATCTATCCGCAGGTTCCCCTACGGATACCTTGTTATGCCTTAGCCCCCCTCACGAAACCTTAGTTCGACAGCATCCAAAGATACTGCGTCACTAAGACCTCACTTGGATGACTTGGCAGGCGGTGTGTGCAAGGAGCGGGGACATATTCACCGCTCGATGGTGACAAGCGATTACTAGGGATTCCAGCTTCATGAGGGTGAGTCACAACCCTCAATCCGAACTTAGGCTGATTTTAGGGGATTGGCTCCTCATTTCTGAGTTGCGACCCATTGTATCAGCCTTTGTATGCCGCGTGTAGCCCTGGAGATTCGGGCCGTACTGACGTACCGTAGCCCTCCCCTTCCTCCTGCTTAAACGCAGGCGGTCCCGACAGAGTGCCTGGCATATCTCTACACCAGTAGCAACTGTCAGCGAGGATCTCGTTCGTTACCGGGCAAATGAGTGAGTTCCAACAATACGCTAAAGCCTCTTACAAGCGTGATAAACGAGCCTGGATTGAGTATAAACCCTCCTTTTGTGTGTATACCCAGCTGCTCAAGCACAAGCTCCTCCTTATGGCCGAGGCCTCTTATGCTTATTCCTTTCTTATCCATTCGCCCTGCAGCATCGAACATCCCGGCAACATAGCTCGAGGAAAAGATGTTCCTGTACTTGAACATCTTATTAGAATCGTCAACAACCTTCCGTATCCTTCTACAGATTCCGGAATGGTAGAAATAGATGTGTCTGGCTACCCTCTCATCCTCCACGATGATCCTTTTGGGATCAACGCCAAGGTCTTTGAGACAGAGTTCGACAAATCGTTCCTCTATTTCAGATATTGACGTCCTTATTCCTACTGCGCTATGCGCTTCGCTGGACATGCTCTGCATGCCGGCAATATAGCATATATATGGTTTTAGCTTTGTTTTCATTACAACACTCATTCACTTACCGGACTTAACCGGAGAGTTCACACCACGAACTGACGATCGCCATGCAACACCTCTCGGCTTGTTAGGTAAGGTCTTTAGCCTGACCTTCATCCTGCCGTCGCTCCAGGTAATGTTCCCGACGTTGAATTCAATTAAACCGTAGCATCCACCCCTTGTGTGCTCCCCCGCCAATTGCTTTAAGTTTCAACCTTGCGGCCGTACTCCCCAGGCGGCAGACTTAACAGTTTTCTTACGGTACTGCGCCAACTCGTGGTAGGCGCAACACCATGGTCTGCATGATTTACTGCTAGGGCTACTCGGGTATCTAATCCGATTCGTTCTCCTAGCCTTCGTCACTCACTGTCGGATGCGTTCTGGTTAAGCGCCTTCGCCACAGGTAGTCCTTATGGGATTACAAGATTTTACCCTTACCCCATAAGTACTCTTAACCTCTCCCGCTCCCTAGCCGAAAGGTATCTTATGCACGTATAGGCGTTAGGCGCCTATATTTCACATAAGACGGTTTCAGCCAGCTACGGACTCTTTAAGCCCAATAATAGTGGACACCACTCGTGCCGCCGGTATTACCGTGGCGGCTGCCACCGGTCTTACCCAGCACTTATTCGCCAAGCTGACTAGACTTGGCAAAAGGCGGAGGTGAATCCGCCACTCAGACTCCCCCCATCACACTTACGTGCATTGTGGAGTTTGCGCGCCTGCTGCACGCCGTAGCGCTAGGGCCCTTGTCTCAGTGCCCTTCTCGGGGCTCATACTCTCATATCCCCTACGGGTCAAAGGTATGGTGGGCCGTTACCCCGCCATCTGCCTGATCCGACGCGGTCTCATCGTTGGGCGGTAGCGCTGCAATTTGCGCACCTTTTCAGCTAGGACTCCTTCCAGAATCCCTAGCCTATATGGCGTTATCCTCAGTTTCCCAAGGTTATACCCTTCCCGACGGTAGATTGACCACGCGTTACTGAGCCGTGTGCCACACAACGAAGCCGTTGTGTTGACTTGCATGGCTGTCGAAATCTGATAGCAGTGTCCTCCAGCAGCATCGACTGGAGTCCAGTCGCAATTCTTAAGCAATCGCGTTGCGAGCTCTTTGCATTCTCAAGACTACATCCAATCCCAAATAGGGATTTTCATTAAAAGTAAGGAAATCCAAATCAACTTACAAATAAATATAAGGACTCTAAATCGCTAACTCTCCATCTTCACTTCGGATTACTACTCAACAGCCAATATACATCGCCAATAAGGTTTAAATACTTTGTCTTAGCTCCCATAGACCATACCTACTACAATTAACCGGAGCATAACCTCATTCAGTAATCCTCTGCTCAGTAATTGCATATGTCACTGAATACACGCACTTGCTGCCTCTGAGGATCCTGAAGAACTCTCTCGTCCTGTCAGCACTTGCATCTATGCTTAATATGCTCACTCCTTTTCCGTGATGGTGCTGGTGGAGTTCGCTTTTTATTGTATCTTCAAATCTGTGGAATATGTCTGAAACGTGATTCTTCTCCGATTCCCTATACGTTAGAACGAATATGCTTTCAACATTACCTCTGAGTGCCTCTAGTGCTTCATAATCCTTGAGCATGCTCAGGATAGCGCTCTGGAGCATCTTTGACCTGCTCTTGAACCCCAGCCTCTTCTGGATTCCCTTGAGCCGCGTCAGTGCCTCCTTGTCTATCGAAATGCTGAGTATTTCCATCCTCAAAACCCGCGCTCAGAAAATCCCATCGCAGCAATATTAATATTCCTCATACAAATATTTATTAATATTAAGGTTAATATAATTAATTGAAATTATTATTAATTGTGGGAAAATGACCGCAGCAACAAGGAAAAAGGCAACAGCCTCGGCAATCTTCATTATGGTCGTATTAATCATGGCGTTCATATTGTGGAATTCTGGAAGCCCAGCCGCTAAGCATCCCACCACGGCATACGCTCCAAGATCCGGCATAATGCGGGTAGTGGCAGCAGAGAACTTCTGGGGAAGCCTTGCGGCACAGCTGTGCGGTATTCACTGCAACGTGACAAGCATAATTGTAGATCCGAATGCCGATCCTCACGAATACCAGAGCAATGCCGCTGTTGCAAAGCTGATATCAAACGCAACTCTTGTAATAGTTAACGGTGTGGGCTACGACAGTTGGGCTCTCAAGCTGATAAACGCAAGCTACAATCAAAACAGGACCGTCATCAATGCGGGGAAGCTTCTAGGTCTGCCTTCTGGATCAAACCCCCACATATGGTACGACCCTGCATACGTCAATGCCACTGTAAGGGAGATTTATCTTGATCTAGCCAATGCCGATCCATCCAATTCGGGCTATTACAGGCAGCAGTACCTCAATCTTACAGCTTCGCTTGCAAAGGTGGACGGCATGATAACCGAAATACGCGATAATTTCTCAGGGACAAGGGTTGCGTCAACGGAATCGGTATTCGTGTACCTTGCAAACGCCACGGGCCTAAACCTCGTATCTCCTCCCGACTTCATGGATGCAGTTTCCGAAGGAACGACTCCCTCTACGCAAAGCGTTATAACGTTTGAGAACCAGCTTGAAACAGGCAATGTGAGTCTCATGGTATACAACGAACAGACAATCACGCCTCTCACGCAGCAAATGAAGCAGATCGCAATGCAGCATAACGTTACCGTGGTTGGGGTAACGGAGATAATAGAACCTCCAAATGCCAGCTACCAGGCCTGGATGACTTCTGAACTGTCCAGCATCAGGGATGCTCTGAATGCCAGTTCTACGCCGAAGTGAATGCATGGGTTCGGAATCTGTAGATCCCTCTGGGGAAAATGACGAAGAAGTTGTTACGGTGAGGAGCCTCTCCGTCGGATATAAAGGAAGGCCGGTATGGAAGGATGCCAACTTCAGTGTGAAGCGCGGCGAGTTTGTCGCAGTGATAGGCCCCAACGGAGCAGGCAAGACAACACTCTTCCGTCTTCTCCTCGGGCTACAGGCTCCTTCCAGCGGCATAATACGGGTATTCAATTCTAAGCCCCACCGCGGCAATCCCAAGATAGGCTATGTGCCTCAGAGGCACACTATAGACAATGATACGAACATCGAATGCATGGAGCTTGTGCGCCTTTCGTATTCAGGAAACAAGTGGGGATTCAGCCTTTCATCTGGCACCGAGCGCAAGGCAGCAGCTGACGCGCTTAACGCAGTCGACGCTTCGGACCTCTCTCACAAATCCCTCGGCAGCCTTTCCGGTGGAGAGCTGCAGAGAATATTCCTGGCAGAGGCATTGATTGGGAATCCGGAGATGCTCCTGCTTGACGAGCCTCTATCCAACCTTGACGTTAGGAGGGCCAAAGAGCTCGTAGAGCTGATAGGTAGGGTTACGAAGTCACGCAACGTCACCACCTTCCTCGTCGCACACGATATAAATCCAATGATCAGGTTCTTGGACAAGATAGTGTACATTGCAAACGGCAGGGTTGCCATGGGAACTCCTGGGGAGATATTGACTTCCAAGCGCTTGACTTCGCTTTACGGGACTCATGTGGAGGTGCTTCGTGACTCGATGGGTCACATCCTGATACACAGTCTATATGGCGACGAGGAGCGTCACGAGGGTAAGAACTATGTTGTCCACTGACCTGCTGCTGGCCCTGCCTGAGATACTCCGATATCCGTTCATGCAGCATGCATTCGAAACGGGCACAATCGTCGCGATAGTTGCGGGAATAATAGGATATCTTGTCGTACTGAGAAAATCATCGTTCGCTGCGCATGCCCTCTCCCACATCGGCTTCGCTGGTGCAGCAGGCGCGGTGCTCGCAGGGGTCAACCCCATATTCGGCCTTCTGCTTTTCACCACGACAAGCGGCGCAGGCATAGCTGTACTGGGGAAAAACGCATCGCAAAGGGATGTTGAGATAGGCACCGTTCTGGCCTTCGTGATGGGTCTCGGGGTGCTCTTCATAAGCCTGTACACCGGCTACGCAACCGAAGCGTATTCCATCCTCTTCGGTGACATACTGGGCATAAGTTCTTCTGGCGTGATTCTGACCCTGATTGTCAGCATAATAATCCTGGCCATCGCAGCTGTAGTGTACCGTCCCATACTATTCGCTTCGCTGGACGGGAATGTTGCTGAGGCGAAAGGGATGCGCGTCCTTTGGCTTGGCTTGGCATTCATGCTTCTCCTCGCTGCTTCTATTTCTATTGCAGTACAGGTTGTCGGAGTCCTGCTTATATTCGCATTGATGGTCACCCCTGCCGCCATTTCAATGAGGCTGACCAAAAAACCCGCATATGCAATCTTATTATCTGTGGCGATAGCATTAGCAGCTACATGGGCAGGGTTAATAATTTCTTTCTACCAGCCGTATCCTGTAAGCTTCCTTATCACGACGATAATATTCGCTTTGTATATCGCGGTGAGGTTTGCGTACCGTGGTAGGCAATAGCCTTAATTAGCCTAGAGTATACTCCAACCCCTTGGGGTGGGGACACTAATATCGAAAATGCAACAGTCTTGCGATACAGCATACCCCACAGCAAGCTGTGGGGTGGTTGATTGAGGCATGGCCTCACGCACGAGATTACCTAAACGGTAGAAGGTATAATAATCTTCCAGAGCCTATACTAAAAGGCGCGAGTGTAGTCTAGCCTGGTAGGACTCTGGCCTTCCATTTGAACTTCTTAGAAGAAGAGAGCCAAAAACCCGGGTTCAAATCCCGGCGCTCGCATAACTCACAACCATGTGCGTTTTTCCTGTCGCAATGCACATGCACATCCGCTGGCCGTGGTATCTGCCTGCTCATTTCCTGATCCTGTAAGCTTCGCTGCCGACAGCTACCTGGTACTTGAGTTTTATGCCTACTTCCTCACCGCCGCCTGCCACGTAAACGTCATTCCTGTTTATCTGCATGCTAGATACTCTCTGCCTTATTGCCTCTTCGTCAGATCCTATCTCTATTATATCTCCCACCTTCAGCTCTGCCTCAAGCTTGATGGCAGCTACGTTTATCTTAGCAAAGAACTGATCCACCCTGCCTATGAACACCCTCGACGATCCTGTACTCTCAGAAGTTTCTTGCCGTGCTTCCTGTCTCCTATCCCACTCATTGAGCGAATCCATGATGCTGTCTATATCCTCTGATCTGTTCCTTCTCATGCATAAGAATGGCGCGGCAAGTTTTATACGCGTTGCCATTTGTCCTGCTTTCCCTTAATCGCTGTCCATGCCATAAACGTCCAAATACGAACCAGTGGAATATGCTATATATCTGCCCTACCCAAGTGTCAATCGTACAAGAGGATACGATGGACTTTTCACAATACGTGGAGCTGCACCGCGCGAGAATATACTCCAAAATATGCTATTACATTCCAATAAGGGAACCCGAGGAGCATTACCTGATAGTCAGGGATTACTCTGACAGACAGGGCAAATACCGGAGGCCGGGACTGCTCATGCTTGCAGGGGAGCTATTCGGAGCCAGCCCTGAAAAGCTCATACTTCCAGCCGCAGCAATGCAACTTTCTGAAGACTGGATCCTTATGCACGATGATTTTGAGGACGATTCAAGCACTCGAAGGGGAAAGCCTGCGCTTCACAAGATTTATGGCTATGCGCAGGCGATAAACGGCGGAGATGCTGCCCACATAATAATGTGGAAAATGCTCGGTGATTATTCAAAAGAGTACCTTTCGGTTGGCTTTGGGCTGTACGACAAATTCTATGAGATGCTGACCAAGACGGTGGAAGGCCAATATCACGATATAAAGTTTATACACACGACCAAGCGCCTCCGCGGCGCAACGGAGGAACTGTACTTCAAAATAGCTAGCCTCAAGACGAGCTACTACTCACTATACGGCCCTATGCAACTCGGCGCAACAGCAGCAGGTGCACCCGAAGAGGCGCAGAATCTCCTGCAAAAGATAGGCGAGCCCGCAGGACTGGCATTCCAGATAATAGACGATGTGCTTGACATGACATCCGACGAGAAAACGTTCGGAAAGCAAAGGTACGGCGATCTTTACGAAGGCAAACTTACGCTCATAGTATTGCATGCGTACGAGAATGCATCCGCATCAGAAAAGGAAAGGATGGATCTGATATTCGCCAAGGAGAGGCTAGCCAAGACAGACGACGATATCAGTTTCCTGGTCTCTACCATAGAAAAATATGATGGAATCGGCTATGCAAAAAACACCGCTGAAGAGTACGGCGGGAAAGCAGAGGAAGCCCTTGCCAGAGCAGCAGGCATCCTCCCCGAGAATGAATACTCCCCAATACTGCACTCTGCGATAACGGAGATGTTCAGAAGGAAAATATGAATAAAGCCATGGCGATCTCCTTCAATTGGTTCTAGTTTCTAACACATTCGATACTATGCGCTGATATTTACCAACAGCGTATGTACGCTTGCCGTTATGGTCCAGAGTACCCCGAAGTCCACGCGCCGGTGTAAACCACTCCAGAAGCCTGCCCGTTATTTCCATTCCCCGAATAATCGTTCGAGTTGCCATTCAGGGGCCACCAACCCATTAAGTACTGAAGTTCTATGGGGTCTCCTCCAACCCCTTCATCATACAATGTAGTTATGCTCTCTTGGCCAAGAGATTTGTTATATATCTGTATATTGGCTATCTCTCCATCAAAATAATCATTCCATGGCTGCTGGTATCCTATCCCAGTACCTCCCAATCCTGTAACCGGGGAGGTAACGCTTCCCAATTGTTGTGTGTACAGCGGTTCCTGTTTACCATCTACATAAACCGTGAATGCAGCCGGCGTTATCTGACTACCATCTGCCGAGTCGAAAGTGCACGCTACAAAGTGCCATTCTCCACTGTTAAATGCTAGCGGCTGGCCTATCGCTGGTACGTATGTGAAACCGCCTATCCAGACATCTGCCGAATCCAATCCGCAATTCACCGTACCCGGGTGCGCAGCCTGGCCTCCATTATATCCTATTTCCATTGTGATACTGTTTCCGCTGTTGCTTCCCCTGTCTTGTACTATAGGATTACCTGATCCGGAAGTTGTCTTTATCCATGCTGTTATGGTATAAGCATGTACCGAAGTCTGTACGTAAGTTGTCGATATGATCCCATCTCCATTCATATCCGCCACGAACTTAGGCAGCATATTCAAACACGCACCTACGAGATTCATGTCTGTTGTTGTTCCGGGGCCGTAAGGTCTGTAAACCTGGCAGGAACCCGGTTCGGTTTTGGGAGCAAAGGTTGCAGGATCAAAGACTCCCAATTCAAAAAGAGCCCCCAAAACCACCGCGATTATCAGTATCGCCCACCCGTAGGTCATAAGATATTCCATTGCGGACTGTGCTTTTTTATACGCCATGATCTTCACAGCTGTAAAAAAGCACGCGTGCTTCAGCATTTTCCATAAATGGAGATTCTACCATTTGTATTATATACTTAAGGATAAGTGCAATACCAAACAGCAACGTGTTTTCCCACCCGTTAGGGCAGTATTCCACATCGTGGACAGGCTTAGCTTCCGAGTTCGGAATGGGTTCGGGCGTTTCCCTGTCCCTATGGCCGTTTGGCATTATAATAGCCCGAAGAAGTTTAATATACCTTTCCATATGTCCTACAATCCCGCACAAAAACATTATAAATAAAGCCTCGAAAAACTAAAGCATGGTAGTTGCAAACGCCAGACAGGGATCGGGCGGTGTAGAAATAAGCTCTTTTCGTTCAGAGGTATTCGGCTCCCTCCTGCGCCAGCTTGAGACTGCGGAGAAGGGCAGGTACGGCAGCACTCCAAATGCAGTAAGGTATGGGCTAGGTTTGCCTTTTCCTGATAGGACGGGCAGGTTTTTCCCTCATGCTGTCATAGAAAACAGGAGAGTTGCAAACAAGCCTGTAATAATACAGCCGCAGTTCAATCCCACAGGCGTAAATTTGAATGCCACCGGAGTGATACGCAAAGCTTACGATGCCTTTGTGA
Organism: Microcaldota archaeon; assembly: GCA_021827925.1. Taxonomy (GTDB): domain Archaea; phylum Micrarchaeota; class Micrarchaeia; order Micrarchaeales; family CABMGC01; genus JAKATZ01. The sequence goes on from JAKATZ010000005.1 coordinate 11,671, forward strand.
TAATGGTCTCTCCGGTTCCACGCTTCGAACTTGAACGGCGTGCCAAGGCAGATCTGACCGAATTTATCGATCTTTACTGGGAATCTTCGCGTTCATCCGGCCATTCTGTCAACCCTGATGATCTGAGGGCTTTTCTGAAAATGGCAGAGGCATCACCATACTCTCCTCTGGAAGAGTTTTCAGAGCGGTCAAGGCGTATACTATTGCAGAAAGCGGTGCAAGAGCTGCTGGAATCCAGGCAGCCGCACGAAACAATCGCTGCCCGCATGTACAAACGGATCTTTGCCAACGAAGTGCAAAAATACCAGCGCGTTCACTCCGGAGATCCTGACGTGAGATTCTCCCCTCTTACCCTACGTGTCCCTTCGCTTGGAATAGCTCTAACCCCTGATATAGTCTTCCCTGAGCTTAGCATAAACGGCAGGGGAGTCGTCATAGCCGCACAAGCAGAGCTCAAAACTCCCGAGCATCTGCGTGTATTGAAAAAGGCAAGCAGGGCATTCCACCTTCATCTGATACTTGCGACTCAGGCATCCCGCGAAGAGCTCGAGGGCAGGCTTTCCATGAACGTCCTTGATTTTGTCGGGGATTACTGGCAAGTAACTCCAAGATCGTCCTACAAGCTTCAGGTGACCCTCAACCGGATGATTTCATCATCTTCTGCATACGTGGGGATATGCTTTCCAACATGCGCGACAGAATGCATTCTTATTATCGCTCCTGGGCCAGTACTCATTATGCACACAGGCGCAGGCAACCTAAAGACAAGTCCAACCTCCGCGAGTACATGCTGAGCAGCGATGCCTAATCTCCCTTGTCAATTCTGATGTCATTTCCGCACATGAAGCCAAGGTAATACAATATTCCTGCCACCGTCTTGTTGTCCCTGATCCTGTTATCCTTTACCATTCTGAGTGCTGCCCCTGGGCTGACCCAGCTTACCGAGATGCGCTCATCTTCTTCCGGAGTGGCTTTATCTTTCTTCATATCTGAAGCAAGATAGAAATGCATCATCTCGGTATTGTGTCCAGGGCCGGTATATGCCCTGAACATGGATCTGATCTTTCCTGGAACATATCCTGTCTCTTCTTTCATCTCTCGCAAAGCGGCATCCGCCGGCCTCTCTCCCTTGTCGATGTGCCCTGCGGGTATCTCGTAGATATACCTACCTATGGTGTGCCTGTACTGCTTTTCAAGGAGTATATCTCCTTCCTCGGATATCGGCACTATCGCAACGGAGTTATAGCCCGTCATCCTTACAAACTTTCTGCTCCTGCCTCCGGACTTGAAAGTGAACTCCTCGAGTCTGAAATCCCTTGCCTTGTACACCACTCTTTTCAGGATATCACTTCTTGCCCTGTGTCTCTGCAAGGCCCTGCGTGTATATTGCAGAGGAGAGTTTGTACCGCGACACGCTGTGAAGTATGACCCTCCCCTTTCCCTCAAACTTCGCAAGGAAGAGGCCCACACCGCCGAACATTGCGCTCCTTATGTTGTCTACGAATCTTATCTTATAGCTTAGCGAGTCGTCAAATCCCGCTATGTGCCCAGGATCTACCTCAAGCGCGGTTGTGCCGTCAAGCTCATACTCCAGTATGTCTCCGGACACGTGCATGAATACGTTTCCAGGTCCTTTGAACTTCTGGAGCACGAAACCAGCGCCGCCGAAGAACGCCGGGCCAATTCCGACGGTCTGCGCAGTGAAATCGACTCCGCTCCCCGCTGCAAGGAATGCATCATGCTCTGCGATGAAGCTTTCCCCTGCGCCCAGTTCCATCGCCTTTATCTTGCCTGGCATTATCCCCGCCACAGAGAGCGTTGCACTGTCCCCTCCTGCCTTGAACTCGGTAAGCATACCTGTGGCTCCTGTTACCTTCCTTTCAAGAGCCTTGATGATGCCTCCAACAAGCCTTGGCGTCATCGCAACATTCTCGCTCTTGCTTACTAACTTTCCTGAATCCGCATACACGCTTTCCCCGTTCTGGAGCGTAAGCTTCAGCACCTGCATCGAATTTCCTTCTATCTCGTAGTTCATCGTATCATCCTATAATATCATCAAGTTCCCTGCCATCAACGTTAAGTCTGTATTTAGTCATCACTTCGCGCTTGATGTCTTTCACTCCGGCTTTCCTGAACTCACTTATTATCTTCTTCAGCTCCGCCTTCCCTATCCTCTCAAGCGAAAGCTCTCTAACTGCGCTCTCCACTTCATAGGCATCTGAAGGAATCCTTCTCATTATCGTCTCTATGGCCGCCTTTGTTATTCTTCCACTGCTGTAAAGTTCGAACACTTTCATGATGGCGTCATCACCTATTCTCTCCACCTGGATCCCATCTCTCTTCATCTCTCTGAACTTCTCGAGCAGTGTAGCAGCAACTACTACCGGGTCCGCTCCTGTCCTTGCCAGTATCTGATTGTAAAGCTGCAGGCTGCTTGACCAGAGCATCTGTTCCGAAAGCTGTGCGTTCTTTAGCTCCTTCTCGAGATTTTTCATTATCTTTGAGGGGTCTATCCTTTCCATCATAACTCCTTCCATGGCCTCGGCTGCGCCTATGGGCACGGCATCTGTCTCTGGATACATCCTTGAGCCTCCGGGTATGGGCCTGAGAAACCTCGTTACGTGAAGCCTCTGGTCGATACCCCTTGTTTCCTGCGGAACTCCCTCAAGGGCAAGTTCTGCCCTTCTTACCGCAAGTGCAATCGCACGGTAACACCTCTCTTTCTCATCGGCTATGAGGATAAACGCATCATCCGGACCTACTCCCAAATCCCTCACTATCCACTCTGCCTCCTCGCTTGCAATGCCGTACGATCCGGAGAGATTCTCGTCACTGTGTATTATTCCCTTCACCCCGGCGCTCTTTGCGTAATCGCTTATCTCAGTTCCTAATCTGAGTCCCTTGCTTATCTCAGTGCCCACCAGCCCTCCGAAGCCGCTGAGTTTAACCGCAACCACAATCCCTCCTTCCGCGAGCTTCTCCTTTATTATCCTGGCCCCGGTTCCTTCAAAAACTCCTGTAACGTCTATCGGTGTCCCGACCCTCGCGTGGCGCCTAAGCAGCACCTCCCTTATCGCGACAAGCTTCTCCTGCCGTTCAACCTCATTCTCTATTATCTCATCCATGCTTCCGAGTTCCTGGAAGCCCTTTATCTCGACCCTGCTGCCCTTGCCTATAGATACGTTTACATCCTGCCTTATTGAGCCTATTCCGCGCTGGACCTTTCCGCTAAGCCTCAGTATTAATCCTATCCTCCTTGCAACTTCCTTTGCCTCTTCAGGAGTCTCGATCACAGGATCGGTGTCTATCTCTATGAGCGGTATCCCAAGCCTGTCGAGATTGTAAACGACCTCGTCTTTCGAGCTGGATTCTATCCCGCTAGATTCCTCCTCAAGGAATATTGAAGGTATCGGTATCCTCCTTCCGGATACCTCAATGCTTCCGTCATATCCGACCATCATGCTCCTCTGGAAAGCGCTAGGATCGCTGCCATCGACAACCTCTTTTCTCATAGGTTCGATCTCGTACGGTATGCGCGCGTCAAGCGATGAAGCTATGCGCATAGCTATCCCCACGGCCTCCATGTTTACCCCATGCGGCGGCTCTTCATCCGTATCGACAAGGCAGGAACTCTCCCTGAATATGTTGTAGTAAAACCTCCTCTTCCTTGCGCTCTCGAATGCAGTTGAGACGTCAACAGCTCCAAGTTCGCCAGCTACGGCCCTCTGCCTGCGCTCGATGCGTCCCACAGGAGCATGCTCTTGCATGCTTGCGCTGCAGGCGCAGAACAGCTTCCTCTCCGTAGCGAGCCTCTGATGTATTTCCAGCCCGCACATGAATCCTATTTTCTTGTAATGTTCTTTATTGCGCATCGAAGGCACCGTCAACCCCTCCCGTTTCAGTCCTATCGGTAATCTCGCCTGCCATGTTCACTCTCAGAAGCCTTGCGGCTTCCTCCTTTCTGTGGTGTGCCAGCAGGAATCCCAGCTTGACGTAAGCAACTTCAGTGAGCATGTCTTCGCAGTACACAGCGCCCGCATCCGCGATGATCCTCGCGTTCCTGTAAACACTTCCGTTGACCCTGCCGTTTATGCACTGCGATGTTATACCTAGCAGGCATCCTGCATCAACTGCCCTCTTCATCGCATCCATCCAGTTGTATTCCTTATGCTTTGTCGATACCGGCGCGTGTCCAAGCCCTGTCCCCTCGATTATTATCCCTTTCACTCCTTTCCCTATGTGGTAATCGAGTATGCCAGGGTCAGAGTTCGGGTAGGTTTTAACCATGGCTATTCTGGGCTCAAACTTAACAGTGGCCTTTGTCCTGGCCCCTTTTCCCGCCTTTTTGTAACCGTCAAGGTACTCTATGTTTCCTGAGTAGCCAATCCTTGCTATGAATCTGTTGTTGATAGGCCTGAACGCGTCTCTGGCAGAAGTATGCATCTTCCGTGCCTTTGTGCCTCTTATGAAGCCGCAATACTTGTCCGATGTGTCCATGTGCATGGCTATTCCCACTTCTGCGATCTCGCTCCGTGCCGCAAGGCTCGCAGCGCATATGAGGTTCATGAAGGCATCACTCGACCCCCTGTCGCTGCTTCTCTGCGCACCGGTTAGCACGACCGGACCCTGCAGATCGCTCAGCATGAAGCTCAACGCTGCCGATGTATAGTGCATTGTATCCGTTCCGTGCGTTATCACCACTCCCCTTGCGCCTTCTTCAAACGCATCTGCGACCGCCTTTGCGATCATGGCCCATTCTACGTGCGAGATATCCTCGCTAGCAACGCTCATCAGGTCGTCAACGTGCACCTCGGCAATCTCGGTCAGTTCTCCAACCTCGTAAAGGAGCTCTTCCGGTTTTGTGAGCATATGTACCCCTCCGGTCATGTAGTCTATCTTGCTGCCTATTGTGCCTCCTGTGTAAACCAGCCCTATCTTCGGAAGCCCTTTTCCAAATTTCATGCTGCTTCTCGGAAAGGAGAAGGATTCTGCGCTTCCCACCTTCATGATCTTCATATCCTCGGTGAATTTTATCCCAATATTGTAACCGTTCTTCAGCTTAATCACTATCGCGTCTTTCTCACCGCTATCCGGCTTTGGCATCAGCACTCCCTCAAAAGAGCCCTCCCCGCTCGTCACTTTTATCCTGTCCCCTACCCTTATTCCGATGTCAAGCAACGCCTTGCCCGCCTTTCCGCCATACATGATCTGATTACTCCGCTCGAATTTAAAACACTTCTTCTAAGTGCGCTTCACATTCATCCGTGCAGCGCCGATGAGATAAGGCAGGCGTACGAGTTGCCCGTCACTCTCACATCGATGAACCTGCCCAACTCCGAAGGATCGTCAATATTGGTCACTGCGACGGCCCTGTACGAGTCGTCCCTGCCTGCGTAAGACTTCCTGTTCTCTTCGGTGATGAGCACCCGCCGCACAGTCCCGACAAACCTGCTGTACTCTTCGTGCTGCATTCTCCTCACCATCCTGGAGAGCATAATGCTTCTAGATTTTATTACGGAATTGTCAAGCCCTGCAATCCTTGATGCGGGCGCATGGGGTCTCCTGCTGAACTTCGAGAGGTTTGTCACGTCTGGTTTCACGTCTTCCAGTAGGTTCACGGTCTCTGCGAAGTCATCCTCCGACTCAGCAGGGTATCCAATTATAATATCAGTTTCAATGTTCATGCCATTGACCTTTTCCCTGAGCTCCCTCGCATATCCCCGAAATTCATCAGAAGTGTATCGTCTTCCCATCTTCCTTAGCACAGAGTCGCTGCCGGACTGCACTGGCAGGTGTATGAACTTGAAGAGTTTACCGTTATTGTAAGCATAGATAAGGTCATCTATGTATCTGTAAAGGTGTTCCGGATTCAGCATGCCTATCCTTATCCTGAATTCGCCCTCGATGCTGGACAGCGCGGATGAAAGCTTCGCTACGTTTGTCCTTCTGTCGAGGCCGTAGGCTCCCATGTCCTGCGATGTCAGCTCTATCTCCTTGGCTCCGCTGTCTATGCTCATCTTCGCCGCCCTGAGTATGAGCTCCTCAGAAAAGCTGTTCAGCGGCCCCCTCGCAAACTTCGTTTCGCAGAAGGAGCAGCTGCTGATGCAGCCCTCGCTAACAGGTATTCTGGCTATCACCTGCCTTCCCTTTCCTGCGACGTAGTTGGCTAGCTTATCTCCTTTCACATACTCTGTCAGTGTGCTCTTACCCCCTTCCCGAAGGTCTTCGATAACGTCCCCTATTTCCGATATCCTGCTTGTGCCTACTATGCTCGCCTCCGGCACTACCTTGGCAATCATGTCGCTGTTAGCGCTGGCCATGCATCCTGTCACGACCAGCCTCTTTCCGAGGGCTCTCATCCTGCCAAGCCTCTCAGTTATGCGCTGTTCTGTCTGCTTTTTCACAGTGCAGGTGTTCACTATGACATAATCGTATCCGCCTTCACTGTAAGAATACCGCTTGGAATCAACCTCGAAGCCTTTGCTCTCGAGAACGGAGCGCATTATCCCGCTGTCTGCACGGTTCAGCGTGCATCCGTGCGTCTCTATCAATATCCTCTCCATCGAATAAACAACTCACGATTATTGATTAGGAAGGCTTCATATAAGAATTAGCACCGCATCAAAGCGCAGCAATCGCAGCGAACAAACCAGGCACAATCCCAGCAGCATATTGCGTGCGAATTCCCGGAATGCAAACGATTCGAAATTGACGATGCATAAGCCTAAGTCCGCATACTAAATGGTTATATATCTTTCGCAGCAAATAGTTCTTGTTCTTAACTATTATCTGTGGTTATTTATGCGATGCGAGCGATGCGGAAGCGACATCCACATATACGATACCTGCAACTACTGCGGGAAAAAGATATGCAATAATTGCATAAAGAGCTCCAAAAGAGTATCTGGCACCGAGAGGGCTTTCATATGCAAGAGCTGCTGGAGCAGCATGAAGAGCAGGCGTACGTACAAGCGGGTACTGATCAAGGCGGCCTACTGAAGGCAGCATAGAAGATTGCATTTATAATGGTGTGAAGGATGAAATTAAGACCTGCAAGGACAATGAGAAGTTTGGCAAGCCAGTCGTGGAGCAGGTATTCCGTGAAGAAGCCAAAGAAGAACTATGTTAAGGCTTTGCCTCACACCAGCCTGCTGATCTTCAGGATGGGGGTCGATAAGCCGACCTACGATCTGCACCTCATGCTCACTTCAAATCAGTATGTACAATTGAGATCAAACTCTCTGGAGTCCGCAAGGCTTGTGGCAAACAAGCTCCTAGAGCGCGAGCTACTCGGCAACTATTTCCTAAGGGTTGTGCCGTATCCGCACAACGTCATAAGAGAAAAGAAAAGGGCGACTGGCGCAGGTGCTGACCGTCTATCGCAGGGGATGTCAATGTCTTTCGGCAAACCCATCTCCATAGCCGCAAGGCTTAATCGCGGGCAGACAGTATTTGAGGTAAAGACGAGCAGGCAGTCAAGGAACATAGCAAGGCAGGCACTCGTGCGCGCCGCAGCGAAGCTGTCAGGAACGTACACCGTTGTAGTAAAAGAGCTGAAGCCTGAGCTTAACTAATCCTTCTTGCGAACTTTGTATATGCATCGGCAACTTCCTTTATCATGAGCCTTAGCCATGGGGTATAGTGCTTCGCGTTTCTGTCAATCTCTATTTTCAGTTCATCAAGGCCCATCCACTTCCATTCCGATACCTCTTTCGGGTCTGGCGAAGGCTCGCCATTGAATGACCCGAAGAATACATGGTCGTACTCCCTTTCCCTGAGTCCGTTGCCCACATCGGCTTCGTACTTGAACGTGAAGACCTCTTTCATCTTGCAGTCGAATCCCATCTCCTCGCGCAGCCTACGGTGTGCGGCGCTTGCCGACCGCTCCCCTGGTCTTTGGTGGCTGCAGCAGGTATTCGACCATATGCCTGGCATGTGGTACTTATCTCTTGCCCTCCTCTGCATGAGCGTTTCTCCCTTTCTATTGAATACGAACACTGAGAATGCCCTGTGTGGGATTCCGCCGTTCGAATGGGCGCGTATCTTCTCTGAGGTTCCTATCCTCCTATCCTTCCCGTCAACCAGTATAACTCTCTGTTCCATGTGCGCTCACCACGAGATCGG
>JAKATZ010000015.1 GCA_021827925.1 Microcaldota archaeon
GCCATCGGAGGCATTCCGTACTCCATAGCCTCTATGAAATCGCTGTCAGAAGGCGGCGCTTCTTCGTCCCCCTTCCTTCTTTCGTCTTCCTGCGCCTTGAACTTGGCGGCCTGCGCCTCTGGATCGGTAAGCTCGGAGTAGCAATTAGCCTCCTCGTAGCCTGCAACGAAAAGCTCGAATCTTTCGCTGAGCTTCGGGTTGCCCCTTTTGTCTTTTGTAAGCGGGCACATGTAAGCCGGGAAATCCAGGACGAACGTCGGGTCGAAGAGATCCGGTTTTATGTGCTTGTCAAAGAGCGCGTCGGCCACGTGATAGCTGTTCTTAACCGCGACCCTCAGCCCTTCCCTTTCTGCAATCGCTGCAGCATCTTTGTCCTCCATCTCGGAAACGTCGATGCCGGTTTTTCTCTTCAGCTCATCCACCCAGTAAAGCCTCCTGAACTTGGGCTTGAAGCTCAGCTTCTTTCCCTGGAATTTTATCTCATCAGTACCGAATAAGCTGCTGACAGTTCCCGCGAGCATCTCTTCCAGAAGGTCCATGTAGCTGTTGTAGTCCCTGTAAGCCTCATAAAGCTCAATCTGCGTGAACTCCGGATTGTGCGTAGCGTCTATGTCCTCATTCCTGAAATCCTTCGAAACCTCGTACACCCTCTCGAAGCCTCCGACAACCAGTTTCTTCAGGTAAAGCTCATCAGATATTCTCAGGAAGACATCGGATCCTATCGCGTTGTAATAGGTCTTGAACGGTTTTGCAAAAGCGCCGCCATACGTGTGCTGCAGCACCGGGGTCTCGAATTCCACGTATCCTCTGCTGTCAAGAAACCCCCGCATGTAAGAGAGAAGCTTCGCCCTTGTAACGAAGAACTCCCTTACTCTCGGGTTAATTATCAGGTCAAGGTACCTCTTCCTGTACCTTATCTCGGTGTCCGTAAGGCCGTGGAACTTCTCAGGCATTGTCCTTAGCGATTTCGAGAGAATGTCAATGGATATGGCATCTATGCTTACCTCCCCTCTCGTTGTCTTGACAACCTTTCCCCCTGCGCCTATTATGTCTCCCACATCGAGCAGCTTCAGCAATTTACCTGTTTCCTGGTCTGCATTATCCTCCCTGACCAGCACCTGAAGCTTCCCGGATCCGTCAAGTATATCAATGAACGAGAGGCTCCCCAGGTTTCTCATCCTTATCATCCTGCCTGCGACTACCACCTGTTTTCCTTCGAGCTTCTCGAAGTCTGATGCCACTGCCGCGCAGCTGTGCGTCCTCTCGAATGAGTATGGATAGGGATCGACCCCCAGTTCGCGCAGTTTCCTGAGCTTCTCAAGCTTGAAATCGTCAGCCACATTCACACCCGTAAAAACTGAACCGCTGCGCCATCACTGCGCCAGCTTATATTCCCTCATAATCATTATATATATTTTGTAACGCCTTCGGCCATGGCAAGGTCTTCTCCTCCTTCCCCACAGGGCCGTTTCCGCATCATTACGGAAATCCAGTGTTCCTTATACCGCGTGCCAATCGCATCAGTGCCTTCCGGGAAAAGCATTTATTTCTTATTATCAATTGGATATAACTGGGGTATAACTGGCATTTCCGAATCCGGGACTGCCTTTGTCGTGACACAGGCCATGGCCGCGGATAGTACTGATTGGAGGGAGGTGCTTGGGGGCATCATCGTAGACGTAGGCACACTCATGGCAAAGCTCATAGGTGACGAGATAGAGAAGAAGACCAAGGAACAGGACCTGCTATCCAAGTTTGCGATGCTTGTAGCTGCAAAGAAGATACGCGAGGCGATGACTCCGTACATCTCAACAGTGATAACTCTTGCGTTCAACTCCGCCGAGATAAGCGAGGATAGCGTAAACAGGCTCCTAGATGCGCTTGGGGTGGAAAAGAACAGCAGATTCCTTTCCTTCGTACTCGGGCTCAATTTCAAGAACAGCATACCATATGTGCCAGCACTGTACTACCTGCGCGTGGTGGGCAAAGAGCCGGATGCCGAAAACATGTCCAACCTTGTAAGGGCTATGGGCATAAGCCCTGACGTGGAAACGGCGCAGCTAGTTCTTGGTACGTACAAAAAGTATGAGCTCGCCAAGCAAAAACCCCTGCACGAAGCCGAAGACGAATCGGATTTCAGGAAGGATCTCGATTCCTCAATAATCGCCGCATCAACTCTCACGGCAAGGCTGATACTCTACGAGCTTTATCGCACATACGAGAAAAAGGACATACAGAATGCGGTGACAAGCGGATTCATACCCTATCTCTCGGCAAACGGGGTGCTGGCATTTGTAGGACGTGACATGACCCCTGACGGGAAGCACAATGTAGCTGGAATACGCAGCATACTTGAGTCGGTTGGCATAACCCCGGACCAGAATAACCTCGATTACCTTGAAAGGATGGATCTTATCCCCTCTCCGGCGATATATTCCTCCGCACTGCACCTGCTTCTGTCTGTCGGCAAGGCTCCCACAGTCAATGGCATAATTGCGATAGCAGACGCGATGGGCATAAAGGCAGACGAGGCGCTGGCAGGATACATACTTACGTTGTACAAGGATTATGGGGATTCGAAGATAATGCTGCACTAACTCCTGCCCTGCACAGTACCAATCAGTGGATTCAAAGACGCATATTGCCGGGTTAAACAATGATGACCGATACTGCAGTATCAGAGACTGTTGCCAAGGCCTCAAATACGGTAATCTCTGCATCTGGTCTTACCGCGAGGCTGATAAGCTACGAGATCCGCACAGCATTAAAGCAAAGCGGCCCGCTTGCCAGGCTGTTCATGGCAATCGGCGGTAAGCGCGCAGCCGAATCAGCAATGCCTTATATCTCAGCAATGATACTGCTTCTATTCGAGATGAAGGGGATCACGAAGGAAAGTCTCGGCTCTCTTGTACGATCCGCAGGCCTTACCGAGGACAAACGCATCGAGTCGTTTGTATACTCCCTCAAGGTTAACGATCCGCTGCCTTACGTCTCTTCCGCATATTTTCTAAAGGATCTGGGCCGTGCGGTCAGCACAGAAAACGTATCGGCAGTTGTCTCGGCTCTCGGCGCCACGCCAAACATTCAATACGCCGGCTTTGTCTTGGGCAAGTACGCCGAAGAAGAATCCGGCAAGCGGGATGCAGCTCAAGGCGCAGATGGCCTCGAGGAAAGAATAGAATCAAGCCTTTCGGCAGCAGCGAAGTTGACTTCAAACCTGATAATACTAGAACTGAAGAGGACGTTCGAAAGGGAAGACGTGCGGGCGAAGGAGCTCTCCGTTATAATGCCGTATCTGGACTCGGCAGCATTGCTTTCCTCAATAGGCGCTGATCTTGGCCAGACAGACGGGCCTGCATTCAGGGAAAAGATCCGCAGGATACTGCGCTCCATAGGGGTAGTTCCTCAGGAAGATCTTCTGGACTTCCTATTATCGATCAATTACGGCAATGCGCTCATATACGTGCCTCCGCTCTTCTTCCTTGTCTCACTGAACGTCACCCCTACTGTAGAGCGCATAGGCAAAGTCGCCGTTTCCCTCGGAAAGCCCCGCGATGATGTCCAGGCGGGTTATGTGCTGACATCATACAACTATCTTGTCGGGATGCAGTCCCGGCAGGGATAGTGCCTGTCAAGCCTCAGTCTTTCCCTGTTATGCCATGCAAACGGGCCCGGTGGGATTCGGACCCACGGCCTGCTGGTTAAAAGCCAGCCACTCTGACGTGTCTTAGCGTTTTTCATAGCAACCCCGATTAAGCGTTTGTCCGCAAACGAACCCCGATAATTCATAGCTATTAGCAACCGAATTTATATTGTCCTCGGGTGCAGTTACGCACAGAAAACGAACCCAGAACCGGAAGAGGAATCTGCTACAAAATCCACATGTTAGAGGTATTTTTCAATATCCTCCCATTTCAAACCTGTCTGCCTCAGTATCCTATTCATTAGCCTAGAGTATACTCCAACCCCTTGGGGTGGGGACACTAATATCGAAGATGCAACAGTCTTGCGATACAGCATACCCCACAGCTTGCTGTGGGGTGGTTGATTATCTGTTGCCTCAACTCTTTCTGCCCAACCTGTATCACAGTAAAATGCCCTTTCTGGTCAGATAGAACTACGTGATCCCCTTTCCCCTGCCTAGCCGAGAACCCATATTGCTTCTTGTAGTACCTTGAGTAGTTTCAGCGGTTTTACGGGCCCAAGCGCGCCTATAAAATCACCTAGCTTCTTACATTTAGGCTTCTTAGCACTGGCGACTTTGTTTTAAGGTTGTTCTTTCCAAGCAAGAATTCCACAGCGGTATCTACGGCATCCTTAAGCTCGCTCTCAATCTCCCTCAGGCTCTTTGCCTGATCCTGAACGTGGAGTTCATCGATTGTGCCTATAAACCACTTGCCTTCTCTGTGGACATCGGCCTTAAACCCATATATCTCCATCTTCATGTTTCTAACTATTATATGGTAACCAAGATATAAAACATTTACCTGCGCTGCTTGGTGTCTGGATCCTTCATGTACTCATTAATAAGCGCACAGATGTTCCTTCTTACCTCGCCTCCGCTCTTGCCTTGGCTCTGGATCTGAACCCTTCTTTGCCGTCGTAAAAATACAACGGGCCCGGTGGGATTTGAACCCACGACTTAAAGGTTAAAAGCCTTCCACTCTAGCCAAACTGAGTTACGGACCCCGAGACTCCCTATTATAAGTGCCCATCAGGTATATTGCCTTTTCGTCACGCGGCTTAACGCTGAGGAAGCAATCTCCGTATACTGCGATCTGATATCACCTGTAGGAGAACCTCGCCGTAATGCTCTCAACAACCTCCTTCATCCCGTTGAAGAATTCAGGCGTCGCTGTCTGCCCTGCGAGAGCCCCTGCCGCAGCTAACGGATACACATAATAGCTGTTCACGGTTATGTTTGTAAGGTAAAGGTGTTTCCCTCCGGAAATGGCCCCGGCCTGGGAAGTGGCGTTAGCTAGGGCATTCCGCAGTGCCGAGTTTATCAGGCTCCCCTCCTGCTCCGCGGAGAGCTGCGAGCTTGCACTGTTGACGGAAACGTTCTGTACCGAGGAAAGAGCGGAGAGCAGACCTTCTATCCTGCTAAGGTTCATCAGTCTGAATTCAACGTACTCCGTTGCGAAATACTGTGTCTTGTTCCTGTTCCAGTAAGTGCTGTAATAAAGCGTCCTTGCAAGGCTAGCATTTCCTTCGTTGTATCTCGAGAAGGTGTAGTTAAGCTCGGCTGTCGCTACTGCGAGCCGCGCCAAAGCAATATCCGAATAGTTGCCCTCCCCCATCGCAGTAACGTAGATCTCTGCTCTTGCGGGCTGCGCACTCGCGCTCCCAGTCGCAGTTACGATTATCGAAGTCGCATTCCTTGAACCGGTTATGCCATTCGGATAAAGCGCAGCACCTGCTATGGCAAAGCCCAGGACTATGATGGCTACAAGAGCGAGTGAGAGCGCCAGGCCTTCAAGCCTTATAAAATCACCTAAGACTACTGTACTTGCCTGCTTTTAATCCTTGCGTCCACTCAAGGATAATAAAGCTTGCTGTACAGTATACTCGTGGTTGCATGAAGGGAAAGAAGCTTGAGCTGCTTGACGATTACCGTATGCTTGAAGAGATGTCGGAAAAACTGCGCTTTCACCAGAAGAAGATGAAGGTTGTGGGAAAGACAGTTGCGCGCTCTCTGAAAAATGATGCCGTTTATGGCATAACCGAGAAGATAGAGAGTGCCATAAGCCACATGGAGAAAGCGGCGAAGGAGCTGGACAGGGCCAAGAAGGAGATAGAACTGCTCTAGGACTTTGACTGCTGTCAAACCCCTGGGAAATGCGTATATACCTCTAGTGTGTATATATTAATTGTGAAGGCAAAAGATGGCCAAAAGAGAGTCGGGTTGCCTTCCCGTATGGCAAACACGGCTGGCGCTGTGCGAGTCCTTCCTTCCCGGCCATCGCTCTGTTTTCCCTCTTTTTCAATGCTTTCCGTGGCCGCCACCGTTTCCATTCCCATGCCCCCTTATCGTGGTCGTAGATACTGAAGATGTTGTTGATGTCGAAGTGCTAGCGACTGTCGAAGACGTTGTGGATAAGCTCGTCGACGAGCTTGTACTGCTTGTGGTAGTTGTTGTTACGTTGCCTACGCTGGCTATGAACGGAACCAGGCTATTCGCATGAGGGCTGCCCAGCCCTGTGACAAAATCATATCCCTGCGACGCATCACAGACCGCACCGCAATTTCCGTTGCTCCCAGAAACTATGTCGTTGTAGTTTGCCGTGTAACTGGCTCCTGATGCAGCTGCATATATCTGGCTGTTTGCCAGGAATCCTTGGGAAGAGAGTGCAGAGACCCTCCTGCTGTCTATGATCGCTATTATCGCAGACCACTGCGGTGCCCCCATGCTCGTACCTCCTACTATAATCCATCCCTTGTATCCTGTATATCCGAAGCTTTCGTACACCGGAACTCCCGTATTCGGATTTGCATCATAGGCTACGTCAGGCACTCCCCTTCCGCCGCTGCTCTGCACAGCTTCCTGGTACTGCGGTTCAGCCTCATACGTGCTTATGCCTCCACCGCTTCCACTCCACGCTGTTTCACCCAGTACAGCTCCGCTTGAGCTAAGGTTCAGCGTAGTGCCTCCCACACCTATCACATAAGGCGATGCGGCAGGCCATTCTACCCCATTGCCGCTGTCCCCTGAAGAAGCAACGAAGCTGACCGCGCTTGCATTGAAGTAATTGTCATATGCGGTTTCGGAAGGGAATTCAGAGCCGCCCCAGCTCATTGATACTACGTGCACTCCCGGATAGGCCTTGGCGTAATTCACCGCGTTCATGAGGTCGGAGAAGCTGCTCGAGTTTGCCTCGACCAGCAATATTTTTGCTCCAGGGGCCATCGCATGTGCCCATTCCACGTCAAGCGCTATCTCGAGATCCCATCCTGAATTCTGCTGTGGAACTCCGAAAGGCGTTGCGAGAGTGAAGCATCCGTTGGCAACTGTGCACTGCGGCAGCCCGAACTCCGTGCTGAATACGGAAAGGTCGTTTGCTACAGTCGGATCGCTATAAGCGTCAACTATGGCTATTGTCTCCCCGCCGCCACAGCTGTTTGAAGATGTGCAGTTAAGCTGGCTCAGTCCGTATGCCGCCTTGAGCTGATCCGGCGAATAGCCACCTACCTGGGAAGCGTTTGAGAATCGGCTCACGTGTATAGGAACGTGCGCAGTCCATCCTTTCGGAGGTAGAAAATGTGTACCTTTCCCTGCCGCGCCGTATCCAGAAAGAGCCACCAAGAGGGGCATTCCTACCAGGCTCACTACTAGTATCAGATTCCCGAGCTTCATGCTGAACCAGTATACCGCAAACAATAATAAGGTGTAGCAGAGATTCCTCCCACCCAATCCTAAACCTCTGCTTCACGCGCTGTTTGACTGCTGTCAAACCCCTGGGAAATGCGTATATACCTCTAGTGTGTATATATTAATTGCGAAGGCAAAAGATGGCCAAAAAGGGGTTTTGGGTTGTCTTCCCTGGCGCAAAAAGGCGCCCTTCCTTCCCGGCCATCCTGTTTTTGAATTCAGAGGCGTGCTATGCTGCCGCGTTCGCATTCCTTGCCCTCAATCCGTTCTGCCATCGTCGACGAAAATACCGCCCTGCCGCCTTCCATGTCTGCATAGTACATCCTGTAATAGCTGCTCCTCTCTTCGCCATTCCAGTGATTGAGATATTCCATTCGCGCGGCATCTCCTTCGCGCTCCACGCTTAGCAGGAGCAGATTCAGTGCAGATCCTGTCACTTGCTCGAGGGCCGCCTTTGCACCGGTAAGGGATCCTGCCTCAACTATCTTCTTAAGTGCAAGCTCGCTGTCAACAGTATTTACGGGTATTTCGCTGCTCTGCAGACCCCCGTTGTGGGCCATGAACAGCACGGCGCTCTCAGTTACGGCTACGAAAGGATGTGAAAAAATGGCAAGCCCCTTCGGGCTCGAATTCGATGCCTTCCTTGCATGGAAGATCGCATAAGTCGTGCCATCTATCTCCGGCATTGCGAAAGCCCCGTCAGAATACACGGGCTTTATGCTTCGGTAATGCACCAATCTGCCTCCGTTGAGGATGACGCAGCCCCATCCATCGTCATGAGACATGCCTTCCATGCCCTTGAGGGTATTATCGCAGCGGGCCGCCTCCTTCAGTGCTGAGTAGAGCCTTTCCATGTCCTTTCTTGAACTTCCAACGTAAGCGAACATTCTGCACATCCATATCACCCTGTGATATCTCATTAACTGTATTTAACTATTATCTACGGCGTCTGCCTTCTTCCTTCCCGGGGCATCAAATACTATGGGCTTGGGGAGACGGCACGCCCCCTCTTCTCCGTAGATGAAATTGACATAGCAGCAAGGCCGGACATCATACCTGTATCCGCATCAATACCCTGCGGCTCTCAGCCCTTCAAAATCCCACACGGGCCACTGAATTACACAAAGCTTCACGTAATGCTCGTAGATGTCTGGCGCTTCATTTAACGAAGTCCTTCATGTCCGGTGCGTCTCCTCCTGTCTGGAAGAGGCCGCCGAACGTGGGTTCCGCCTTCTTGCCTTTGCCTCCCTTCACAACGGCTCCCTGCACAGAACTCCTTATCAGCGTCTCGTCCATGCCCTCCGGCACCTTGCCGTTCCTCACATAATCATACACTACCAGATAGTAGAGATGCAGGGTGACGTAAGTGAAGAGGTCGCCTATTATGAATATCGCAATCCCTATCAGAGCTGTTATCCCTATGGCAAGAATTCCCGGCTTGCTCAGTATGGTGAATCCACCCACTGCAATATTGATGTTCATAAGGTTCAGTATTACCATGCATGCTGTAGCAACTATGAAGATGGTGGCAATGGCCTTTATAACAAAACCTATCATGTCAAAGTATATTATGCCGGCAAATGTCTTGCCGAGATTGTTGATTATGAAAGTGGTGCTTTTTTTTATCGCATCGATAGGTCCGACGCGTTCCTCGTAAATTATCGGAACGGCAAAAGTCGTGCCAAGGAAGAGACCTATCCCCGCCACCATCTGTATCAGCGCCTCCATAATGCCTCTTGACTGGCTCTCGATAAGCTTTATCACGGTCCTTATTATCGTGTAAGCTATGGTCCACTGCACTATCAGCCCGGCGTACGCGCCCGCCTTCGAAAGCGCAGTGCCTATCGGCATCTTCTTCCCGGTATCAATGAATGCCTTGAAGGCAATGTAAAGCGCAAAGAGGAAGTATGTGGCCACCAGTGTCACTACAAAGTAGTAAACTATCAGGACGAAAAGAAGCGAAACAGGCCCGAATGCGAGGAAGAGCCCTCCGGTAAAGAGGACCAGCGGCACGAAGATAACGAAGAGTATAAGCGAGGATACGATCGCCATCAGCACCGGATAGGCAAAGAGCCCCTTGTCCTTAAACACAACCTTTATCAGCTGGTCTGAAAGCTGAATACCTATCTTCGCATTGCTGAAAATAGCCTCAAGTATTCCCATGAATTTACCCTTATATCTTGAAGCCTCCAGCTCCAGGCCCGAATGCCGTGCCCTGCTTCGGCTGGTACATCTCGTCAAGCACAACGATAAGCTCCAGTATGAAGAGCCTCGACATATCGTTTATCGTTTTCTCAAGTATCTCTATCTTGTAGGCTCCCATCATCATGCCTATTGCCGAGCTAGCAACGCTTGTCAGCAAGCCCTTCAGCCCGCTTCCCTGCTGCTGCTTCTGCTGTGTATCCCTGTATATCTTTGCGAGCGTCTTGCTTCCCTGCGCATCGTAAATCTCAAAACTGAACCCCATGAAATTGCCTGTCGCGGTAGCGACAAGGCCTCCCTGCGGATCCTGCAGCTGTATGCTCTCGCTCATTCCCATATTCCCTGTCCTGAGCATCACCTGCCCTATCTGATTGTTCTGCCCGTCGAAAAACAGGTAGGTGGCCTTGCTGCCTAGCGAGATCCCCTTCTTCTGTATCGCGCCTACCTGCTGCCCCTGCGGATCAATGAGTATGGCATGCCTGCCTATGCCTCCCTTATTCGCAGTCAAAACAATATTGCCTTCAGTATCCTTGAATACAAGCGGCGGATATCCTCCCTGCATCCTGCCTCGTTGCCTCGCCACGCTGTACGCATCCGCTGCAATGTATCCCGGTTTTCCGTCCGCCATCTAATCACTGGCTATTCTGACAATAAAAGGATTTATATACTGATATCTTCGCATGGCCACCGCAGGCAAGCGGCGCCGAACCTGTGCTAAAACCTCCGGTTCATATCTTCGAATGCCTTGTCAAGATCTCTCTTGGATGCGGATAGGAAATTCTTAGAGGCTCCTGCGGCCATCTCATACACGTCATTTTCCAATCCTTCTATTATAGCATCGGCCATCTCCGCAGCAGAGATGCTCCATTCGGTTTTCTCAATAGGTTTTCCCTTGAGCCCCGTGTCGTACACCATTGGAGGTACGACCTCAAAAACCTTTATCTCCGTGTCCCTGAGCTGCCTCCTGAGCGAGACGGTGAAGGAATGGATGCCTGCCTTGGTGGCGCTGTACACAGGGAAGGCTGCTAGAGGCGCAAAACCCAACCCTGATGAAACGTTTACTATTGCCGGGTCCTTCTGCTTCATGAGCACTGGTATAAACATAGCCGACAGGTATATCTGCGACCTGAAATTTATCTCTATCTCGTCCTCGTTTTTCAGCAGATCCACAATGCCCTTCCTAAAGTCAATATGCCTCTGTATGCCTGCATTGTTCACCAGTACGTTGGTGCCTTTGAACTTTGTGGTCACAAATTCAAACAAGCGTCTGCGTCCCTCGTCCTTGGAGATGTCCGCGCTTAGCGTATGTACGGAAGGCAGCTTCTCTACAGCGGCCTTAAGCTTCTCCTCGCTCCTGCCGCAGATGACAACCTCGTTTCCCAGTTTTACTAGCCTTTCTGCAAGTGCGAATCCTATCCCTGTTGAACCTCCAGTAATCACTACGGTGTTCCCTTCCAGCCTCATTATATCAGGGCGTTAACCACCTTAAAATATAAAACACCAGATTATCCCGAACCAGTTACTTTCTGTGAATGTGAATTGCCATGAAAACGCAAGAAAAAGTATATGCAGATCCAATCTGCGCCTTCAGGGCTTTGTAGGCACAGTTCACAGCCCCGAGAGGGGATTGAACCCTCGACCTCTTGTTCTCCCTTTATTATTTAGGAATATATACGAGACAAGCGCTCTACCACTGAGCTACCGGGGCCCAAGATATAAATATATAGATATACCGAAGAAAAAGAATATAAGTTGAATCTTTATGAACGGGAGCATGGATTTGGGAAGGACAGTGAGACAGTCCGGCGCGCGCTATAATTCTTATTCGGCGCGCATTCCATCAAACTCATTCGCTGCACAGGAGCCAGACCCTCAAGGACCCGTTACCCCTTCCAATCCTAATCCAGTGCCTCCGCCCCCTCCCCCGCCGCCGCAGCAACCACAGCCGCAGCCTTCGCAACCTGGAGAAGGAGAGCCCGCCGAAAAAGAGGGAGTAACAGAAGAGGTGCAACCACCGCCTCCGCCTCCACCGCCGCCGATGCGCCAGTTTAGGCCTGAGAACATCCCTTTCCCTGAGGCGCGCGAGGGACCATCAAAGAAACTGCTATTATCTACAGCCATCATAATAGTGCTCGCTCTCGCCATCGGCTTTTTTGCCTACACCAAGTACTTTGGCCAGATGATAACCACTACAATACCGCAGCAGGGCAGTTCTTTCAATGTGAAAGGATGCACGTCTATAACCAAACCGGGCACGTATTACCTTGCAGGCAGGATTAACGCCCCAACTCCAGTTCCAAACGCATCTACAGGGCAAGCGTGCATAGCGATATCGGCAAGCAACGTCCAGTTCATAGCGCAGCCAGGATCTGGGATCTTCGGAAACGGGCCTTACGTTGCATCAGCCGCACCAACTTACGGTATAATAATACAGAACGCGACAAACGTGAAGATAGAGGGAATCCCGATAGCCAAATTCTCGTACGGCATATACCTTTCAAACTCGCAGAATTCGCAACTGATAGGAGTGAGAGTATCAAACTCAACGCGCGGCGGCATATACCTTGACAACTCCTACAACAACACCATCTCCGGCTCTGTAGTAAGAAGCAGCGCAGGCATATACGGGGGCATCACCATAACCGGCGGCGGACAGAATATACTCTCAAATGATACTTCTTACGGAAACGAATACTACGGGATCTACGTAGATTCGCTGAACAACAGGATGACAAACGACAACTTTACCGGAAATCCTGTGGATCTGGAGTGCAGGGGCCTTGGAAGCTTCAAGTATTCTAATTACTTCGCAGATTCCAAGTGCATCAACAACAACTACTGCGATTTCGCTTACTGTTCTTACTACAACAGGCCAATCAACATATCCTCGGTGACGCTATCCAGCGTTGTAGACACCTGCGGCGGAATCAACTACGGCGGCACCTACGTAATGCCTGAGAATCTAGACATCGGATCCTACCTTAATCTATCCGGGCATCCTGCTGCGGGAATCGCGTGCATAGAGATAAACGCGCCTAACGTAAAGCTGGACTGCATGAACAATACGATATCGAATGCCGGATACGGCATATACATAAATGGCGAGTACAACATCTCAATATCGAATTGCAACTTCCAGAATGACACCACGGGCATATACGCACACGATTCGTTCGGGCTAAACCTTAGCAACATGGCTGCAACTGGCGGTACATACGCCATGTACCTTTTCAACTCGACAAAAGGGAACATTAAGAATCAGGATTACCATGGCAATCAATACGGCATATATCTAAACAAGTCAAGCGGCTTCCTATTCAACAATGTGAATTCTTCGGGAAACGCCTACGGGGTGTACTTCGAGAGCGGGGAAGGGAACGCGTTCAACAATAACAGGGTATCAAACAACACGAAGTTCGACCTCTACTGCAGCGGTGACACGTTCAATGCTGTTACAAATCTATTCCAGAGCACCAGATGCGGTGTGACTGATTGCAGCTGGGCATCATCTTCATGCGCCTCGGTGGTGCTGCCTCCGCTCGCCGCTTATCCGATAAGCTCGTGCGGCACACAGGTCAAGGCAGCCGGCAGCTACTACCTATCAGGGAACATGATCTCCAACGGTACCGATTGCATAGACGTAGAGTCGAGCAATGTAAAGATCAGCTGCGATGGCCATTATCTGATAAGCGCGCATAATACGGGGAGTGCATTCAGCGTTATCAACAGGGACAATGTGAGCATCTCAGGCTGCGGCGTGCAGGGCTATGCTACCGGCATACTTGCTGAGAACTCTAGCTACATCTCCCTTAAGAACATAAAGATATCAGGTGCTCTATCCGGAGTTGAATTGTTGAGCTCCTCCTACGGCCAGATCATGGACATGAACGTCACAGGCTATGAAAACAGCGGATTCTACCTCGGCAAGGTGAACGGGACCGTTGCAGTGAACGACATCGCAATGAACGGCGACGTGAACGCCACGGGCTTCTCGCTGATGGATGCAAGGGACAACCTCCTTACGGGTAACAAGGCACAGGATAACGCCAAGAACGGATTCCTATTCATAAATTCCACAGGCAATCAGGTTTCCAACAATACCGCATACTCGAACTCTAACTATGACTATTACTGCGATCCCGCAAGCGGAGGCATAAACGCACAGGCGGGCGGAATCAACGATGGGCTCACGAAGAGCGGATGCGCATGGCTCGTGGAGCTTACCTCGCTTTCAACGGCACAGTGCTATCCCATAACTCAGGCCACTGCCGTAATCCTAAGCCAGGACATGCTATTCCCTTACGGCTCCGTCTGCTATGACATACACAATACAAACGTTTCGTCTGCTACTGGGACAACGATAAACTGCAACGGCCACACGGTGATGGCCACCAACGGCGGCACGTTCGTGAGCGCAGACAAGGTCAATAACGTCAAGGTGGAGAACTGCTACATCAAGAATTTCTCAACCGCGATGTATGACAACGGGGGCTACGAGTTCGATGCGCTCAACAATACAATATCGCATACCAACAAGTCGATAATAGTATCCGATTCACAGTACCCTATAATAGGATACAACAGAATAGACAATTCTTCGTACGGGATATACCTTCAGAACTCATACTACGGATCGGTGAAGTACAACTCCGGATATGACAACAATGTGAGCATAGAGCTCTCCGGAGGAACGACCCTCACAGTTACTAACAACACATCGAGCAACGGCGGCATAGGCATCTATGTTGTCAATTCCACTGCGAACCTCTTCAGGAACAACAGGCTGTACAACTCCGTGCTGCAGGACATAGCATGCACGGGCAACGCGGGTAACCAGACAGCAAGCGGGAACGAAGATGGAGGCGGCAACATCTGTGCTGTGAACTCCAAATGCTACTGGATGACTTCATCGCCATCCTGCGCCGCATGAAATGCCGCGTCACATTTAAATAGGAGGGATACGCAAAGGATAGCGAGAGTGGCTCAAATGCGTACCATCAGCACCGCGGAAGTTATAGACGCACTAAGAAATACCGTAGACCCTGAGATAGGGCTGAACATAGTCGACCTCGGGCTAATCTATGGCATAAGAATAGATGAAGGAAACAACCTGGACGTGAGGGTCACCATGACGAGCCCGATGTGCCCTGTAACAAGCATCATACTTGCGGACATACAGCTCAGGCTTGAGCACCTGGAAAACGCAGGGAAGGTGAGCATAGACCTCATATGGGATCCAGCATGGACCCCGGAGATGATAACAGAAGAAGCGAGGCTCGGCCTGCAATGAGTCCGGACTCTCTATTTATACATGATGTCTTCGTCAGCCCTTCTGTATGACTGCAGCTCCTGCTTTCCAAACCACACCTTCATCTCGCGCTCCGCAGCTACGGAACTCTCAGACACGTGTACTATGTTCCTAACAGGCCTTTTAGAATTGTCAGCAGCGGCATAGCTGTCACACGAATAGGTGCCCCTTATGCTCGCAGGGTCTGCCTTCCTCGGCTCGGTCGCGCCGGCTATCTTCCTTGCAACCTCGTTCGCAGAATTGCCCTCGAAGACTATGGCCACCACCGGTATCCTTGTTATCTCGTCCATTAGCATGGACCTGACCCATAGCCCTATCTCCCTCTCCGTCTTGGTGCTTTTAATGCCCTTCTCAACGTAAGACTGCTTTGTCTTTTTGCCAACGCTGAGTAGCCATTCATCATCGTCTATATAATGCTTGCCGGCCATTTCCCTGCTCGCCTTAACCATTTTTATCGCTATAACTTTCAGGCCCGCTGTCTCAAACCTGCTGATAACCCTGCCTACAAGGCCCCTTTCTACTCCGTCCGGCTTGACAAGAACAAGTGCTCTCTCCATTCTTTCACGCTATTTTATATAGATACTTTGCTATAATACAACTATAAAGCTTAGCTGCAGGTAGAGATCGATGATAAGGCAGCCTATAATAGTAGTCATGGGCCATGTAGACCACGGCAAGACCAGCCTGCTTGACAGGATACGCAGCACAACCATAACAAACAGGGAAGCCGGAGGCATAACGCAGCACATAGGCGCAAGCGAGGTTCCCATAGATGTAGTGGAGAGGATATGCGGCCCGCTGCTCAAGCGTTTCAATGCCTCGATAACAATACCTGGCCTGCTCTTCATAGACACCCCGGGCCACGAAGCATTCACAAATCTCCGAAGAAGGGGCGGCTCTGTCGCTGACCTCGCGATACTTGTGGTAGACGTCTCGAAGAACTTCGAGCCGCAGACCTACGAAGCCATAGAGATACTCAAGGAGTACAAAACGCCTTTCATAGTCGCTGCGAACAAGATAGACCTGATAACTGGCTGGAGGGCGAGCGCCACCTCCTGTTTCTCCGAGACAATTCCAAAGCAGCAGAGGAACGTTTCCGAAGAGCTGGAATCGCGCATATACTCCCTCATCGGCAAGCTCAGCGAGCTGGGATTCAACTCGGAGCGCTTCGACAGGATCAAGGACTTCAAGAGCGAGATAGTCATAGTCCCGATAAGCGCCAAGACTGGCGAGGGCGTTGCGGAACTTCTTATGTACGCTGCCGGCCTTGCACAGAGGTTTCTTGAGATGCGGCTCAACATAGAGGTTTCTGGTCCGGGGGTAGGCAGCATAATAGAGAGGAAGGAGGAGAAGGGACTAGGCTCGACAATAGATGTCATACTGTACAATGGCACCCTCAAGGTGAATGATACAATAGCGTTCGCGACTTCCTCTGGCACAGGAACAGCCAAGATAAAGGCGTTGCTTAAGCCGAAGCCTCTGCAGGAGCTGCGCGAATCGTCCAGCAAGTTCTACTACATAGACAGCGTCAGCGCCGCAGCAGGCATAAAGATAAGCGGCAGCGGGATGGACGATGCCATACCTGGCTCCCTTGTCATATCCACCGAGCAGAAGGACTACGAGAAGGAGATAGCATCAGAGCTGCAGGAGGTGTTTGCCACTGAGAAGAACGGCGTAGTGCTGAAAGCGGATACCATAGGCAGCATAGAGGCGATATCAAAGCTTCTTAACAGTGCGGGTGTACCGATAAGCAAGAAGGCTATAGGGACAGTCACCAAGAGGGATGTTCTCGATGCATTCTCCATGCGTGCCGTTGATCCTGACAGCGCAGCCGTTCTTGCATTCAACATGCCCGTGGAGGAGGAAGCTGCAGCCGAGGCTTACGCCACAGGGATAGAGGTCATAAGGGGGGAGATAATATACAAGCTGATAGACGATTACCGTGAGTGGGCCGAGAAGGAACGGAAGAAGGGGAAGGAGATCATAGAGCGCTCTCTCACCTTCCCCGGAAAGATGAAGGTCCTTCCTAACACTTGCTTCAGGGTCTCCCATCCTGCAATCTTCGGGATAGAGGTAATCTCCGGAAGGGTAAAGCCTTCCGTACAGCTGATGAACGCCTACGGCGAGATAGTAGGCAAGGTGCGTGAGATACAGGACAACGGAGTGAGCATGCAGGAAGCAAGGATCGGCGTGAGTGCGGCGATATCAGTAGAAGATGCAACATTCGGGCGCCAGATCCGCGAGAACGAGCAGCTCTATGTCTTCATGAACGATGAGAACGAGAGGCTACTGCGGTACAAGTTCAACGAGCTGATGAACGAAGAGGAGCGCTCACTCCTGGATGAGACATCGTCAGTAAAGTCTGCTGGAAAGAAAGGCCCTATTAGATGATCTGCATAATTATTTATTCGCTTCAGTACAAGAGACATACAATATAACGGGGTTGTGGCGGGGATTGCTTGATAGACGCGTATGTAACAATGGCCCTTTCTCTGGTCATGGCATTTTCCGTATTCCTTTCCATGCCGATAATATTCCACAGGAGGATAACCGCTCGCCGCGTCCTCGTGCTAAACGCAGGGGCCATAGGCATACTGGTCTTCCTTCTCCTTGACATATACGGCGACGTGTCCTCCATATTCGGGAATGGCACAATACTAAATCCAAAGCTTATTCTCTTCCTTGCCGGCTTCGTACTTGCCTTCTGTTTCTTCATAACTCCGAAAGGAAGCCGTGATCCAGATGAGAATCCGAAGCGCACCTCACTACTGGCTGCTATAGGGATAGGTTTCCAGAACCTTACGGAAGGCCTGCTCTTCGGATCGGCAGGTTCCGCAGGTCTTGTGCCTATTTATGTACTCTCGCTTTTTGCATTCTCCCTTCAGAATGTCACAGAGGGTTTTCCCATAGCCGTCCCGCTTCTCGGTCTCAGGAAAGCAGTAGAGAAGAGGTTCGTGGCAGGAGCCTTCCTAATAGGGGGGCTTCCGACTATACTCGGCACTGCGATAGGCATATTCCTTTTCTCGGGCTACTTCATAGTCCTATTCGATTCGCTTGCGAGCGCAGCGATACTTTACGTTGTTTTCGTGCTCTTTCACATAAACCTCAATAAGATCGCCAAGGACTTTGGAGGAAACGCCGAGAAGAAGCACATGATGTGGCTTACCTATATTGGCATACTCTCCGGCTTTGTCATAGCCTTCATGCTCAACTATGCCGTCGTGTACTGAAGAGTATGTGATCAATAGCAAGACAAAGGTGCGACTTATTTAAAAAAAGCATGGGCAGAAACCTGCCCCAAACTAAATCAGAATGGTATTTACTGCTCCCTCCTTCTTCTTTCGGCTTCCCTTTGCGCTGCAACAGCAACTGATGCCGCACTCAAGCTCCTCTCTTCCCTGTCTTCGCTGACCTCCGCAGACCTCGCCGCTATCTCCGCAAGGCGTTCCTCCGCAAGCGCAGCGGCCGCTTCTACAGCTTCTTCGTCAGGCTCCCTGGCTCCTGCCGCTCTGAGCGCAGCCCTTGCCTGTTCCCTGTCAACAGCCGCATTGGCTTTCCTCCTCGCTGCAGCAACTCTCTGTTCACTCTGGTTCTTTCTTTCTGCCATGTAATCACAATCATACCAAAATCTATATACATTTAAATCTAATAGTATACAAAAAACCTGCAAAACCTCGTGCTGCGTGCAGCGTATCCGAAACGGTCATTTGCGCATCAGGCTATTCAGGAACTCCAGCACGCGCTCCGGGCCGATCTTGTACCATATCACTGCAGCTCCGAGTATCATCACCGCGCCAAGGACCGCAACCACCGTATCGTCAGCAGGTCCTGCGAGGCTAGCCTGCCCCGTGCTGTTCTGCGCAATAGTCGTCGTAGGCATCACCGAAGACGTTTCCGCTGTGGTGTTTGCTCCTGAAGATGCACTAATCGAGGGCGGAACGTAACTCATGAATGCTATGGTCTCGTTGTGATCCACAGGCAGTGAGGTTTCGCACATGCCCGGCAACCTGGAGTATGTCGAGGCAACCGCCCAGTTGCTCCCAGAGAGTACGAAGGGGACAATTCCTTCATTAAACACGCTGCAGTTGCTTACCAGTGTCATATTGATGAAATCCCTGTTTCCGGAGGTGGCGCTCTTCACGTCTATACGTACTATTATGTTCCTGCTGTAGTTTTCCGGTGCAGGTGGCATATTGCCTGCGGAAGTAAGGTTCTGCACGTATAGGAAAAATCTTCCCGGCGACTCAGCGGAGAAATTTATTGCAGCACCTATACCAAAGAAGTCAAAAGGCAGAACCCTGGAATTGGATACGTTTATGTTTACTGTAGAGTTCTGCGTGGGTATGACCAAAGCACGCGTCTCGTTGTTAGGGCCGTAGAACAGATCAAGGCCTATATAACTGCGCGCCAGAGTAAAGGTAAGGTTTGTCAGCGTCACATAATACTGGCCAACGGGGTCGCTCTCGAATATCACAGGCACGTTAGGAAGAAGGTTCAGTGTTTTGTTGTTTATCGTCACACTGGCTATCTGCTCGCTATGAAATTCTCAAATATCGTATAATTGCTGCCGTGTATAATGAGTTTTGCGCTGTTGAACTTTGAGAAATTTCCCAACGCGTATCCGTACGCCGTCGGTGAAGACACCTGGAAAAGGTACCCTCCTCCACTAATTGATGTCGGAGACGTCTTGGCGTGGGTTGTCACTGTCGTGGTACTTGGCACAGAGGTGCTTGCGGTCGAA
>JAKATZ010000004.1 GCA_021827925.1 Microcaldota archaeon
GAGGCCTTTCAAAGGAAGATGCACTACAATAGAACCGTTATAAAGACGTTTGTTGAGGTAAGATTATATGACTGCTATCTCGAATCGCCGAGGTGTCAATAATTCGGGATACTACAGCGCTTATTGCTCTGCACGCTATAATAATCTCTGAACCTAGGAGTTGATAGCCAGGAAAGGGAGTCGAACCCCTCTTTTCCGCTCTGCAGGCGGACGCATAGCCGATCTGCCATCCTGGCGCAGCTGTCGACGAACTAACTGCAGCTACAACTATTGCCACAAATAAGTTCTTATACTCCTCCTTTTTATTACTAACAGAGGGTGGTTGCGCATGGAACTAGCATTTGAACACATTCCGAAGGAATTTGTATCGAAGACAGCATTTTGTGATTACAAGACTCCGATAACTGAAGTCATTGACAAGATATCCCGGCACGGGGCAATTGTCGTGATGAACGGCAAGCAGTACTACGGCATACTCGACAGCAGGTCTGTGGCAAGGAAAGGGGGTGTTAGCCTGATGAAGGGATCCGCGGTAAGGAAGTTTGCGAAGCGCGTGCCAGCGATAGATTCCACGACTACCATAAAGGATGCGGTATCCTACCTGTACAACAGCAGTTCAAAAGCGCTTCCATACTTCGAGAAAGAGCGCGTGGCAGGCATTGTACGCAGAGAAGAGCTCCTCAAGGCGATACTTTCCCTGCACCTGCTCTCCGACAGCAAGGTGGGCGATGTAATGTCAACGCCCCTCATAGCGATAGAGAGCGGCACAAGCGTATCACAGGCCAAGACGCTAATGCAACAGAACAGGATAAACCGCCTTCTTGTTAATCAAGGCGCCGGGAATCACGGTCTGCTAACGTACAGCAACATCTCTAAATACTACGCAAGGGCGAAAGGCAGAGCTCCTAAGTACGAGCGGCAGAAACGCGCCGAGAATCCTGACATAAGCAGCATAGTCGAGAACAATCCGTATACCATAGAGCATGATTCGGGTGTCGAAGACGCCATCAGGATGTTTGTTGAGAAAGACATCTCCTCCCTGCCCGTTGTAAAGAAAGGCAAGCCTGTTGGCATGCTGACCATCAAGGATGTTTTCGAGTCAATACTGTCTTCAGGGTACGGGAAGAGGAAAAATATAGAGATATCCGGACTCGACCGCTACACGCTTGATTACGGTGCTGACATAGAACGTGAGCTCGAGAGGCTGGAAAGCAAGATAGACCGATTCCATGGAATAGGCGTAGAAAGGATGTCATTGCACGTCAAGCGCGCCAAGGCTAGGAACTACGATATAAAACTCAGGCTATGGCTTGACCGGAAGGGAGGCGGCGCCATATCCGCTTCGGCAACAGGCTTCTCGCTAGAAAAGACCCTCCGGGATGTTACCGAGAAGGCATACAACTTTATAAAAGATGACATGAAGATAGTCTACGCGATGAGGAAGCGTAAGGGTAGTTCCGAATGAATACCGCGAGCCGCAAAGAATCCAAGGCGCAGTCAAGCTTCGAGCTTCTGATAACTCTCTCATTCGGGATAGCCATACTGCTGCCTTTAGTGCTCATAGCATTCGTGCAGCTGTCAAATGCGAGTTCATCTCTCACCAGCGCAGAATCGCAGCAGGCAGCCAGCAAGCTGTCAGGGGTTGCAACATTCATAGGCAGCGAGGGACCACCTGCAAAGCAACTTGTCGAGATACAGGTCCCGCAGGGTGTACAGTACATCGATGTGGGTACCCAGAGCAATGGCGTAGGGCATGAAGTAATATTCGTGATAAGATCTCCAACTGGGCTTAGCTATATAACCTCATACACTCCTACAAACGTTAGCGGATCTCTTGGTGGCATAACTTCCCAAGGCAGTTACCTGATAAACGTAAGCGCACAGTCCAACTGCCCTTCCAACCCTCTCCTGCCTTGCGTGTATATGATTCCGCAGACCTGATGTGCTCAAATGAAGAACCAGATAGCCCTCGAGTTCATAATAATCTTCTCTTTCGTAGTGTCCTTATTCCTGTTCATATTCATAGTGATCTCAAACCAGCGAGCACTCCTGACAAACCAGCAGGCGTTCTCGCAGCTGCAGTCAACCGCACAGCAGATAGCGCAACAGATAAACACGGCGTACGAGGCAGGCACTGGATACTCGGCAAACGTGCCTATACAGAGCCTATTCGGCATCAGTATATACGATATCAACATAACGCGCAACGGTGTGGTGATACTCTCTGCGAAGGAGGCTAAGCAAACAATAGAAGCTGTGGCGTATTCCGAGGCGCACAGTGTTCTGGCCTCAAACTCAATGAATACTGCGTTTCTTGACATCCAGAACTCTCTCGGCGAGATATGCGTTGATTACCAGTGCCCTTCTCCATCAAATCAGACAAATGGCATAAACATGACTACTGCTGTTGTCCATGCGGCAGAGTTCGACGGCCAAAGCAACAGCTATATAGGAGCTTCAGGCCAACCTGGTTGGAGCTCCGCATTTACAGTGTCGGCATGGGTCGAAACCAACGTCGCTCCGGGGGCCGGCAAGTATTATGAGATATTCAACAACAACCAGGTCTTCCTACGCATATCCGGCGATTCCGGCTCTACTCCTGATTACTCCTTCGGATGTTTTGCAAAGCTCTCCGACGGCAGCGTCGAGCCGCGGGCAAGCAGTGGTTTTGTCCCGCTGCCCCACACCTGGAATATGGTGACGTGCACATGGGCTGGAAATACGCTCTCAATATATGTAAACGGGGCGCTGCGCGGCACGCCTAGCACAAGATCAGGCTCGCTCATCTCCACGACTGTTGGTCCTTACATCGGCATATCAGAGCAGACAAATCTTGGGGTCAATCCATGGAACGGCATGATAAGCAACATGCAGCTATACAACACAGCACTCACTCCCGCGCAGGTGATGCAACTATATCAGGAAGGCATAGCCGCCCAGCCCCTGCTGCCGACATCAGCATGGTATCCTCTTAACGGAAACGCAGCCGATTACAGCGGCAACG
Organism: Microcaldota archaeon; assembly: GCA_021827925.1. Taxonomy (GTDB): domain Archaea; phylum Micrarchaeota; class Micrarchaeia; order Micrarchaeales; family CABMGC01; genus JAKATZ01. The sequence goes on from JAKATZ010000004.1 coordinate 3,005, forward strand.
GCGGCACAGGCACAATATCCGGACCTGTGCTCTTTCCCACTGTCGCGCAGCTTACAGCGAAGATAACCAACAGCGCCGGCGCCGCAGTGAAGGGAGTTCTGGTCGGCTTCGTATCGACTCTCGGCAATTTCACTTCCGGAGGTTATTTCGCCAACTACACCGATTCCAATGGGATGGCACGAGCATTTCTTGATCAGCCTCTCAGCGTGGGCGGCACAGCCGTTGTAAAGGCAACAGCATTCAATGGAAATCTTCTGAGCCAGAAGAACTTGACGAGCTGGTGGCCTCTGAACACAGGTCAGAGTAACCTGACATACGACTTTGCAAACGGCATAACCGGAAACATAATGAATGCTTCATGGAGCTATCCAAACTATGCTGCTGTGTTCAACGGGAAAAATGCGTGGATCGAGGCGTACAACTCCGTGCCGTTCAACTTCACATCAGGATCATTCACCTTCGGTGCATGGATCAAGACGAAATCAGACGCGCAGGACAACGAAATACTTGCAAAGGGGGGCAGTTGCTCCGTGGGAGGATACAAGCTAAACACACACGGCGGTTATCTGAGAGGCAGCATAAATAACCAGGGCGCCGATCCTTATTACACTGTGGTATCTCCCCAGAAGGTCAATGACAATAGGTGGCACTATGTTGTATATCGCGTCTCGAATCTAGGAGCTCCGAATACAAACCTGTCTCTCTTCATAGACGGGGTGCCCAGCAATACATACGGACCATTCAGCACTGTGACCTGGAATACACTCGTACAGGATCACTTCGGGATAGGCTATTCTGATGCTGTAAATACAATCTCCTGCCCATTCTATTTCAACGGTTCGATAGCAAACGTGCAGGTATACAACAGCATTTTGAATGATGATCAGATCCTGTCGCAGTACTACGCGGGGCTTTCCGGAGATCCGATACCCGCAAATCTGATCGCGTGGTGGCCCCTGGACGGCAATGCCGCCGATTACAGCGGCAACGGCAATCAGGGCAGCGCATTCGGCAATCTCGGCTACTCAAACCCTGCGTCACCTTCCGCTTCCAATGCAAGCACCATACTAGTTGCAGGATTCAACGGGATAAACAGCTACATGAACATATCGGGTTCGTCTGCTCTTGATTCAGGAAAGCAGTACTCGGTCGTGTCATGGATCAATACGACAAGCACAAGCCCTGAGATGATCTTCTCAGCGTGGAACAACAGGATAACTGGCTATCAGCTATATGTCAATGGCGGAATGGCAGAAACGTACTCCAATGGGGCATCCGATCCCACAAATGCATTTGTGAGCAATGGAAGGTGGCATCAGGTGATAGCTGTCTTCCAGGGCAACGAACGGTATCTGTATCTCGACGGATCCCTTGCGCAGGCAAACAGCGCATCCGATAACTATGCCAATACTGGAAATAACCAGATAGGCGCACAGTGCGCAACACTTATGGCGTGCACCATGTATTTTACTGGCAATATAGCAAACGTGCAGGTATACAATACCTCACTCTCCGCCGGACAGGCAGGCGCACTTTATTCGGAAGGGCTTGGGGGTTTTCCATTAAGCAATGCGACCCTTGCCGGATGGTGGCCGCTAGAAGGGAATGCGAATGACTATTCAGGGGGCATGAGCGCAAGCGCACCGGTAAACGTCATATACAATAAGGCGGGTCTTGTATCTCCGCAACTGCTCAATTCCCTTGGCGAGTATGGAATAATCTTCAACGGTAAGAATAGCTATCTTGCCGCTGGAAACGTTCTCTCCTACCGGAGTGCCGGATCAGAATATCCTCTGAGCATATCCGCGTGGGTGTATCCTATCTCCTATCCTCCTATCTACTCTACAATAGTGAGCGATGGGAGGGATTCTTTTGCCAGCGGATACAATCTCTGGATACTGCATAACGGACAGATCGAGATGCTTGTGAATGTCACCGGATCAAATGGTGTTGGAAGTACCCTTGCAGGAGGCACAGTCCCTACAGGCAGGTGGAGTTTTGTAACGGCAACATACAACATCACCGGAGATACATGGTACCTATACATAAACGCGCAGCTTGTGGCATCGAAACCAAACCCCGGGCCTGTAACTTACCTGGCCGGCACCTCATATGATGTGCCATTGACCATCGGAGCGATGGCGTGGAATCGCCCCACGTACTTCCAATTCAACGGTTCGATAGCAAACGTGCAGGTATACAACAGTTCCCTCTCGCAACAACAGATATTTCAGCTCTACGATAGGGGAATGCCTCCTGTGGCAGCCTCTTCAGTGCCGCTTGACATCATACCTGCTGACTGATGCCACGCTACCCTAATGCGCATGCTTATGCTGGCAATCCGACAAAGAGCATAGTCCATGGTAGCATTTAATAAGGTGATCCCGCAACCTATACTCTCAAGCGACAGGACATGATCTAATGGCTGGAATAATAGGCTACGGGGCGTACATACCGTGCTACCGGATCAAGGCTGAGGAAATAGCCCGCGTATGGAACGACGATGCTGAAAGCATCAAGAAGGGGCTGAACATACGTGAGAAGAGCGTTCCTGGAATAGACGAGGATGCGGCTACCATAGCGGTCGAGGCGGCAAGAAACGCGGTAAAGCACGCTGGCATAGCCGCAACCGATCTGGGCGCCATATACGTGGGTTCAGAGTCTCATCCTTATGTTGTCAAGCCTACTGCGACAATAGTCTCGCAGGCTGTCGGAGCAGGGAACAACCTGACCGCTGCGGATCTTGAGTTTGCATGCAAGGCCGGCACCGCAGGCATACAGATGCTCATGGGCATGACTGAGAGCGGTATGATAAAATACGGGATGGCAATAGGTGCCGACACCTCACAGGGGAGGCCTGGAGATGCGCTGGAGTACACCGCAAGCGCAGGCGGCGCAGCGTTCATAATAGGAAAGGAGAAGAGCGAGCAGATAGCCGAGATACTTGCGACAGCAAGCTTCACTTCCGACACGCCTGACTTCTGGAGGAGAGAAGGGGCAAGCTTCCCTTCGCACGGCGGTAGGTTCACCGGAGAGCCCGCATACTTCAAGCATATAACAAGCGCAGCGAATCTTCTCTTCGAGAAGACCGGATTCAAGCCTTCTGATTTTTCACATGCAGTATTCCACCAGCCAAACGGCAAGTTTCCGCTTGTCGTTGCAAAACAGCTGGGGTTCAGTGAGGAGCAGGTCAGGACAGGGCTTCTAACCCCGTTCATCGGAAATACCTATTCCGGAGCTTCGCTTCTCGGGCTAGCAGCAGTCCTTGACAAGGCAAGGCCAGGAGAAAAGATATTCGTGACGAGTTTCGGCTCAGGCGCAGGCAGTGATTCCTTTGCTATAGAAGTGGCCGAAGGCATCGAAGGCAAGAGGGGCAGGATATCCAGCATAGACGGCATGATAAACGGCAGCAAGATATACGTGGATTACTCCGTATACTTGCGCAACAGGAATTCCATTAAAAAGAGCTAACGTGAGCGAATGAGAGATGTGGCTATAGTCGGCATAGGCCTTACCCGTTTCGGGGAAAGATGGGAGCATGGGCTGAGGGAGCTGATGGCAGAAGCAGGAGTAAAGGCGCTCACCGATGCCAGGATAGAGAGCAAGGACGTTGAAATAGTGTACGGCAGCACTATGGCTTCGGGAAGGTTTGCCGGCCAGGAGCACGTCGCCGCGCTTCTTGCCGATCAGATGGGATTGAAGAATGTGCCTGCAGTCAGGATAGAAAACGCATGCGCGAGCGGAGGCAGCGCGCTCAGACAGGGTTACCTCGCAGTCGCCGGCGGAATTCACGACATAGTGGTCGTAGGTGGCGTGGAGAAGATGACCGATGTCACTACTGCTGAAGCTACCACCGCACTAGGCGGCGCAGGCGATCAGGAATGGGAGCTTGCGCAGGGAATAACCTTTCCGGGCCTCTATGCGCTCATGGCAAAAAGGCACATGCACGAGTACGGCACAACCGAAGAGCAGCTTGCAAGCGTTGCGGTCAAGAACCACGAGAACGCTAGCAAGAACAAGTATGCGCAGTTCCGCAAGAAGATAACCATAGACGATGTTCTTAAATCAAGGGTGGTTTCGGATCCACTCAAGGTATTTGACTGCTCGCCAATATCTGACGGTGCTGCTGTTGTCGTTCTTGCGCCACTTGAGAAAGCAAGGCAGTACAACGATACGCCTATAACCATAGCAGCCAGTTCACAGGCAAGCGATACGCTCAGGCTTGCCGAGCGCGAGAAGCTGACCGAAGTAAAAGCCGCGCAGATAGCGGCCTCAGGGGCGTACAGGACAGCCAAGGTTTCCCCGAAGGACATCAACCTCGCGGAGGTGCATGACTGCTTTACGATAGCAGAGATAATGGCAATGGAAGATTTAGGATTCTTTGAGAAGGGGAAGGCCGCAAAGGCCATATTCGAAGGTGAAACGGCATTGAACTCAAGGCTCTCCGTGAACACAAGCGGCGGCCTGAAGGGATGTGGTCATCCCGTTGGGGCCACTGGGATAAAGCAGGCTGTCGAAGTAGTGATGCAGCTGCGCGGAGAAGCTGGAGAGCGACAGGTCAGCAATGCTGAAGTGGGGCTCACGCACAACGTAGGAGGCAGCGGCGCTACTGCCGTTGTCCACATAATGAAGAGGTCAAACTGAGGTGCATCTATGGAAAAGGCATCTGCAAGCTCATGGCGGAGAATGGAAGAGCGCTACAATCTTCTGGCAAACGAATGCAAGAACTGCGGCGCGGTTTACTTCCCACAGCGGATAGTATGCAGGAAATGCGGAAGGCATACGAAGATGGAGAGCAGGAAGCTTAGCGGCAACGGGACCGTATACTCGTACACCCGGACACACTCGCCTGCAGACGCGTTCGAGGAGGAAAGCCCATATCTCATAGGCGTAATAGAGCTTGATGAGGGCCCCCGCGTTGAGGGACACATAGTCGAAAACGGAAAGGAAGTAACCATAGGCACGAAGGTACGGCCGGTATTCCGCAGGATGTACGCTGACGGGGAGGAAGGGCTGATACACTATCATTTCAAGTTTGCTCCAGTATGAACTTCTCTTCAGCCTCTTTTTTAAAAATTGCGCAGGCCAGTCCACCTCTGCGATACTTTTATAAAGGATAAAATCGCATTAAATATGAGTGATCAAATGGCAAGTGCGCTTCATCACAGGGGAAAAAGTGTAAAAGAGCAGGAAGAGAAGGTGACGGCACAGATGAAGGCGTTTATGCAATCATACTTTGAAAGAGCCGCAAAAGCCATGCGAATTGTTTCAGACCAGCTCGCTCCCGGCGATCCGGAAGGGGCGCGCAGAATAAGATCACTAAGCGACGCCATAGTGGGCGGCTGGGACAGAAGCGTAAGGGCCGGGAACAGGGACGCGTTGGACACCCTAAGAGGGATGGCCGCTGAACCGGCGCTTGACTCTGAAGGCAAATCGCAGCAGGCTGGCCAGCTTAATAGCATGAATGATATAAAGTCTGAGATCCGATCTGCAATAGATGATCTGAATAATAACTTCGGCTGGCTCCGAACCCAGGTACTAAATCCATTGAAAATGAGGCGTAAGTCCGGCGAATCCGCATTACCACAGTCTCAGCTCTTAAGAATGATCGCTCTTGTAGATGCCGTTGAATCCTACGTCGCAATGTCTAACAATGCAACTTCAAGGAATCCGGCAGCAAGGGGCTATTACGGGGTCGCATCAAAGCCTCTCAAGGACATAGATCAGCAGTTTGATGTTGTCGTAAGATACGCAAGAAGCATAGACGCCGAAAGCCTTCTAGGAGAAGTGTCTAACTTAAGCAGAGAGCTAGCTGTTGTAAATGCGCTTGACAGGGCGCAGGACGAGGTAAAGACAAGGGGAGTGGGGCTGTTTGGGATCAAGGAGTTTCTTTCCGAACTCACCGAGGCAAGCATAGCGGCATACGGTCTACGCATCGTTACATCTGCGCCTCCAGGCAATATACACGCAGCTACCGAAACGGAACGACCTAGGGCGATTCCTGATCCTGCGGTTACCAGCGTTGTCAATCAGGTAGTAGTAGAGGAGATCTTACGCATGTATCAGTCTGAAATAGGCTCCAAGATACTGGCCGAGCCAGATGAAGCAGTCGCCCTCGCCGGAAATCTGCATTATTCCCCTTCAGGCGGGGTAAAAAGGAGACCCAGCGAGGATGAGATAACCAAGATAAACAGAGCCAACATTCGTCTATATGTGATTATAAAGTCTATCGAAGAACGCTATGACGGCAGTGTAAATGCAGAAACAAAGGTGGCTCTTGAAAAAATACAGAGGGCGGCAAACAGGCTTGTAGAAATGGCAACCTCCGAGTGGAGAGGCGAAGACATCAGGCCTGTAGTCCACACCATAGTGCTAAACAGGCCCGACGTTTCCTACACGAGCATAGCCGATGCTTTAAGTGAAGGCAGGGCCATCGGGGAATTTATCAACATTTTCATGACGCATGCGGCGGAATCATTGCAAGCCCATCTGGGTGAACAAGGGGTCAGGACTCTAGCGCGTCATGTATTTAACATACATGGCCTGTTGCGCAATGAACACGGCGAAACTCCGGACTCAGCAGAAGTCCCAGACCCTTCAAGCATACCTGCTTGATTCTCTGCGTATAGTTCTGGTCAGATATATACTGAACGGTTATAAACAACATGTCCAAGCTCGTCGCTCTTCTGAGGCTCACCAGGGCTGAACACAGCATTATGCTAATCATCGCAGTCATAGCTGCGGAATTCATAGCAAAAGGCATACCTTCTCCGGCTCTGCTTGTATTGAGCCTGATAGCCCCGGCATCGATAAGCATGGCCTCGTTTGCCATAAACGATTACTTCGATGTTGCCGTTGACAAGGCAAATAAGAGGATGCGCCCGATAGTCACCGGAGAGCTGACGAAAGACGACGCGCTGCTCGTAACCGCCGCCGGAATGCTCATAGGCATCATCGCAAGCGCCTTCATAAATGTGCAATGCTTTGCCATAGCGCTGATATTCGGCATTCTTGCGCTGCTCTACAGCTACAGGCTGAAGGAGATTCTCCTGATCGGCAATGCTTACATAGCATTTTCAATGGCTATACCCTACATATTCGGCAGCTACGTTGTCTCAAACAGCATAGGTGCTGGCATAGCCATAGTGGCGGTTCTGACCTTCCTCAGCGGGATAGCACGCGAGATACACGGCACGATACGCGATCTGCGCGGCGACCATCTCAGGAAGGCGAAGACCATCCCAAGGGCCATAGGCATCAGGAACTCCGCGGTACTTGCCATGTGTCTTTACCTTGCCGCCGTCGTGCTAAGCCTATATCTTTTCATGTCTGTCCCGCCGTTTAGGGATAATCTTGCATATCTGCCATTGATACTGACATCCGACTGCATGCTTCTCTACATTTCAGTAGGATATCTGGGTACCGCCAGGAAAGGATTCTATGACTTCGCAAGAAACCTCTCCCTGGTCGCAATGTCACTAGCACTTCTGGCATTCTTACTCTCTCCAATCAAGCTTCTTCCGTAGCATTCCAACGTTCTCCATCAGTTCTTCCTTCGGAAGCTCCTTTATCCTCTCCCTCTCTATGTCTGTGTACAGCTCATAATCCCTGCCCTGATACTTGTCGTCTCTTCTCCTCGGTATGAGGTGTATGTGCAGATGCGCAACGCTTCTGCCTGAGTACTTGCCCATCTGCGCGGTAAGGCTATAGGAATCGGAGCTCGTGCCGTATGTCTTGAAAAGCACCGGTCTTACTCTCTGTATGCTTCTGAACATGTCAAGCATCTCCTTATCGCTAAGTTCTGTAATGTCTGTTACGTGCCTGCGCGGTATGACCAGTGAGTGGCCAGGCAGCACAGGAGCTATGTCGTAGACAACGATCGTGGATTCTGTCATGTAGAATGTATTCTCGATTATCTCTTCCTTGCAAAAGACGTCGCTGCCCCTGGCCAAAGCCATTCAAACACCAGTTCTTCTGCTTTTCTTCCGTTCCGGCTGTACGGTCCCGTGCGAAACCCCTGCGGACATTTCCCTGTACTTGAGGAAGAATGCCAGCATGATCACAAAAAGGACCACTATAGCAACAAGCACGGCAAGCATAGCCGCAGACATTACAGATATCTCCCCCTGTATCTCTGAAAGAGTCTGGTTCTCCCTAAGTATCGCCTGGTATAGATCCTGCGATCCTGTGCTTGAATTAGCTGGAACGAATGAGCCCGAAAGCTCCTTGTTCACAGCATTCAGCCTCAGCGCAAGCAGCGACGTTTCGTAAGCCTGCGTCAGGTTTGCAGAGTCATTGCCATTCATCGAAGCTTCGCTCAAGTAAAACAGGGAAGATTTGGAGAACTCGGATGGCCAGATGCCGTATGTCGCATTTGCTATGTTGGCGCGCGTTAGGCTCACGACCCCACGCGTACTCTGGTTCAGAGCGGTGGGGGAGTCAAAAACGCTTGCGTACGCCGTATCGTACAGCACAGTGCCATATTCTCCCTGGCTGTATGCACTTATGGCAGAATCAAGATACAGGCCTCCAGAGGCGTAGGCTCTCTCGGAATTTATCGCAGAGAGCGCAGCGGACTTGATCCCAGACGGATAGGCTACGTATGCCCCGCCCATTGCTGATGCTATTCCATACATCTCATCCGCTGCTTTGCACCATGCATACGATACCGCTGCTGTGTTCACGCTAGTTATTATGCCGTCTGTTGACTGGGAAGCATTCAGGAGCTGCTCCGAGAGGTTCAGGTTCTGCGCTGCCCATCCCTGCCGAAGCTCTCCTCCTATTACGTACTCGTAATTGTTTCTTGTCATCTGTGGCGGGCTCAGGCTGCTGCAATAGAGGGACACATTCTCCATGTACTGCGCAGCTCCTGTCATGTTATAATATTTGGCATTTGCGAAAACCGAGGCACTCTGGTAGCCAAGGAATGCAAGATCTGCTGCGGAGTAAAAGTATCCTTTCGCGGCTATCTCTTCGTATTGGGAGAGCTGACTGCTAAGCTGCGCCTTTGCCACTGAAAAGTTATCGCCTATCGAGTATATCTCGCTTCTTGTGAAGTTGAACGTGTAGTTTACAAGCTCGGAAAAGTATCCTGCATTGCTGCACGCGCTGCAGGCGATGTTTGCCATAGTCAGGCCGGTGGCATGGTAGTCTGCCGTTAGGTTTATACTCATCTTTCCTATTTCCGGGGTGTTGCTTCCAAGCCCTGCGTATGGAAGTGCAGCGCTAAGGTTCTTTACTTCTATGAACGGCAGTCCGTATTTCTGCTGGGAGAGATAGTATATTTCAGTCTCAAAACTCGACCCCTGGACGTAAGGCACAAGCATGTACCTCATACCGTTTCCAGCGGCCGCGCCAGCCTTGTCAGAAACGCCTCCGATTTCTCCCACGCTTCCGTTACTGTTTATTGTCCCAGTCACTGTAAAATTACCTGCGAGTTGCCTGCCCTGAAGTGCCGAGACTGCCAGTAGCGTGAACGCAAGCCCTGCACTAGGCCCTGAAACATTTGCATTAGGGTCATGTATTGAATATCCGAAGTTATACGCTTTATCATTTACACCAAGGTAAGACGCGGCATAAGCTGCAGCCACCGATGCGGATTCCAGAGTGCTGCTTCCAACTTCGCTTGGTCCTGTGACGGTAACATTTCCGGTTCCTGCAGTGAGGTTCAGCGAGATTACTGTGAGGGTGCCTATGTATTCGTTCTGAAGCACTGCCGGTGCATGTATCGATGTCGTGTAAGCAGACACGGAGCATAATAGGAAGAGGGCCAGCAACATGCTGCCTCCGATTTTAGCGTTCATGATTCTATTGATGCTAATGCAACATTTAAATTGCTTAGCAAAAGCACCTGTAACCTTTGCGTCTCAGTACCGTTCATCATGCCGCAGCCATTCATTGTCATGTCCTTATTGTCTGCCTTCGAGTCCAAAAGCTGCAAAGGTTTAAATATCTGTTTTGGGATTTAGTCTAAAAGGGAGATGCCGCCTTTTATATGCTGCATAGACAATGGTGAATGATATGGGAGAAGAAGAACAAACCGAGATCGCAATGCCTGGAAATATCGTCTTGATAGGAAAGAAGCCTGCAATGAACTATGTGCTCGCAGTGGTCACGCAGTTTAACGGCGGCGCAAAGAGCGTTAAGGTCAGGGCAAGGGGAAATGCGATATCAAGGGCCGTGGACGTTGCCGAGATATCGCGAAACAGATTCGTAACCGATGCAAAGGTTGACAACATAGCCATAAGTTCCGAAGAGCTTGCAAATGAGGATGGCACAAAATCGAAAGTCAGTGCAATAGAGATCACTCTTGCGAGGTAATAATCCATTACTATTCTTTTTTAATTTGTTTTATTCCTCCTCTACTTCTTTCCATTCTCCTGACTATGTCTGTAGCTGCTATCGTGCCTATGCATCTCAGCCGCTTCCTGTCATCAACAACAGGAATCCTCGAGAGGCCCTCGGTCGCCATGATCCTTGCAGCGTGAATGATGCTATCCTCTTTCCCTACAGACACCGAATCCTCCATGACTATCCTGACCGAGATTTCCCTCTCGACAAAAGACTCAATCTCCTCCTTTCTAAGTATCCAGACAAGTCTCCCTCTCCTGGTAACTGGGGCTATCCTGATGTCCAATCTCTCCATTGTTTGCACAGCCTTCCATATGCTACTGCTTTCCGGAATCCCTTTGAGCCTGGTATCAATGACTTCTGCAACCTTCTCCACTTTCTCACGGATTCCAGATCCACGCTTAATAATTTATATGCTCCCGTGCAAATCTAAGCAGGTGTTTCTTTGAAGAGCCATTACCGCAGCCACTACATCCGCGACCTGCATCCGGGGATGGACGGCGAGGAGGTCGTACTGGCAGGCTGGGTTCATGAAGTGCGTGACATAGGTAAGATAGTGTTCATACTGCTGCGCGATCACACGGGGATAGTGCAGGTTACCGCGAAGCGCGGGATCGTGAGCGAAGAAACCATCATTGCAATGCACCTTCCAAAGGAAAGCACAATCCAAATACGCGGCAGGCTCAGTCTCAGCGGCGTAGCGAAGAAGGGGTTTGAGATAATACCAACAACGATATCAAACCTCAATCCCCTTTCCGGCGAGATACCTTTTGAGGTGACAGGGAAGGTGCCAGCGGATATCGATGTCAGGCTGAACCACCGGCAGATAGACCTGCGCAGGAGGGAAACCACTGCAATATTCAACATACAGTCGACTCTTTTGAGGGCATTTCGGGATACAGTGCTAAAGGAAGGATTCCAAGAGATAAGGACTCCATCCATAGTCAAAGAGGCAACCGAAGGCGGCTCAGACCTTTTCAAGGTAGCCTACTTCGAGCAGGACGCGTATCTGGCGCAGTCACCACAGCTCTACAAGCAGCTCGCAGTCATAGGCGGAATGGACAGGGTCTTCATGGTGACTCCTGTATTCAGGGCAGAGAAGTCAAATACGACATTTCACCTTAACGAGATAACGCAGATGGATATAGAGATGGGATTTGCTGATCATTCGGATGCAATACGCATGCTGAAGCTTGCGGTGACGGGTATGGTGCGCGAAGTGGCGAATTCTAACGCGGAGGAGCTAGAGCTTCTTGGTGTGCGTCCCGAGACTGATGAAGTCGTCGAGGTGAGCTACGTCGATGCTATAAAAAAACTCAGTGAGAACGGAGCCAGGATTGATTTCGGCCAGGATTTCACGAGGGAACACGAGAAGGAGCTATCAAGGCTTTACGGCAATATGCTCATAGTGAAAGGATATCCCACCACTCTCCGGGCGTTCTACAGCATGCCGAGCCAAAAAGATCCCGAGATTTCAAACAGCTATGATTTCATATTCCGCGGCACTGAGATATCCAGCGGAGCAGAGCGTATACACAAGCCTGAGATGCTCGTTGCCGCGCTTGAGAGCAGGGGAGAAGACCCTTCTGCATTCTCTTCCTATATCGATGCCTTCCGAGAAGGAGCTCCTCCCCATGCCGGCTGGTCAATAGGGCTCGAAAGATTTACCATGAAGATCACCGGAATGGAGAATATACGCGAATGCTCGCTATTTCCGAGGGACAGAACCCGGCTTTTACCGTGATGCTATGGCTGATATACTTGAAATCACCATAAAGAAGGATGAGGATACGCAGGTGCTGCTCGGACATGCCGGATTCATAAAGACAGCCGAGGACCTTTACGAAGCGATGGTGAACTCGGTGCCGAAAGCAAGGTTCGGCATTGCTTTCGCTGAGGCTAGCGGTCCCTGTCTCATACGCATAGAGGGCAACGATCCCGAGCTCAAAAAATCTGCAGAGGAGAACCTGAAAAGGGTAAACGCGGGGCATACTTTCATAATACTCTTCAAGGAAGCCTACCCCATCAATGTACTGCCTGCCATAAAGGATGTCAGAGAGGTAACTCGCGTGTACTGTGCGACTGCAAACCCTTTGACAGTTCTCGTCGCGATGACCTCACAAGGGGGAAGCGTCATAGGTGTAGTTGACGGCTCAGCCCCAAAGGGTGTAGAGTCAGATGAAGATATCCTCATGAGGAGGAAGCTCCTGCGTGATTTCGGATACAAAAAGTGATAGGATGGGTTTTGCGCTTCTTGATGAGAAGGATGCAAGAAAGGCGATAATTCTTCTTGAAAAAGAGTATCAGGATGCCAAGTACTATCTCTCGTTCAAGACTCCCATCGATCTTCTTGCTGCAGCAATACTCTCGGCGCAGACCCGCGACGAGGTTGTAAACTCATCCACTCCTGCGCTCTTCGATAAGTACCGTACGGCGAAGGACTATTCCGAAGCCAAAGAGAGCGAGCTCATCGGGTACATAAACGGGATAAGCTTTGCGGCCAACAAGGCGAAAAACATAATAAAGGCGTTCCGGATCATAGAGGATAAATACGGCGGCAAGGTGCCGAGAAGCATGGAGGCGCTTGTAGAGCTTCCCGGCATAGGCAGAAAGACTGCGAACACGATACTAATCAACGCGTATGGCATAGTTGAAGGAATACCTGTGGACACGTGGGTGATAAAACTATCAGGAAGGATAGGCCTAAGCAAGAGCTCCGCTCCTGAGGAAATAGAGCGGGACCTCATGAGAATCGTGGAAAAGAAGGATTGGAAGAGGATAGCCTACGTCTTCAAAGCACACGGGAGGAGGATCTGCCAGTCAAAGGTGCCGCTGTGCAGCAGATGCAGGCTAAGCGGACTATGCCCAAAAAACGGCGTAAAGAAGAGCGCATGAACATGAAGCATATAGCCGACCTTCACATACATTCAAAATATGCAGGCGCGTGTAGCGAGCAGCTTACCCTGAAGAATCTCGACGCTGTGGCGAAGGAGAAAGGCATAAGCACACTCGGAACTGGCGATTTCACTCATCCAGAATGGATGCGAAGCATAAAGGAGGAGCTCGAGGAGCGATCTTCCGGTGTCTACTCCTTCAAAGGCAGTGGCAGCGGAACACGCTTCATACTCTCAACAGAGGTCTCGCTGGTATTCAACAAGGAGAGTGGCACTGGCTCGAAGCAATTGTTCAGCAAAGACTCGGGCATCAAGAAGATGCACAACTGTGTACTGGCGCCCAGCATCGATGCTGCAGAGGGCATAAACGACGTGCTTTCAAAGCACGGTGACATGAAGGCCGATGGCAGGCCTCTACTCAGCATGACCTCCGAGGAGTTTGTCGAGGCGGTTCGTTGCGTTGACAAGAATGCATTCATCTTTCCTGCGCATGCATGGACTCCTTGGTTCGGCGTATTCGGTTCTATGTCTGGATTCGATTCGATAGCAGAGGCGTACGGAAGCCAGGCAAAACACATACGTGCAATAGAGACCGGTCTAAGCAGTGATCCCTCCATGAATTGGAGAATATCTGGCCTTGACGATTACGCCCTAATATCCGGCAGCGATGCGCATTCCCTTCCCAAAGTGGGGAGGGAGGCAATGGTGCTCGAGATGGGCAAAGACGGATTCTCCTTTGATCAGATGATCGATGCCATAATCGGCAGCACAGCCATGACCATAGAATTCTACCCTGAGGAAGGAAAGTACCATTTCGACGGCCACAGGCGCTGCGGAATCTCCCTCAGTCCGAAGGATGCCTTGAAGTACAACAACATATGCCCAAAGTGCAGGAGAAAGCTAACCATCGGTGTTCTGCACCGCATAGAAGAGCTTGCTGACAGGGAGGATGGCTATGTGCCAAAAGGCGCCGTGCCTTTCGTGCACGCGGTCCCGTTGCGCGAGGTGATAGCGTACGTTAGCGGGAAAGGGGTAGGCACCGAATACGTCAATAATTCCTACACAAACCTCATAAAGAGGTTCGGGAGCGAATTCAATGTCCTTCTCGAAAGCAGCGCTGAGGAACTCACTGCGGCAGATAAAGGCGTAGGCGAGGCCATAGCAGACATACGTGCTAACGACATCAACATAATTCCCGGATACGACGGCGTATTCGGGATCATAGACATAACCAGGAAGGTTGCTGCCCGGAAGGGAGGTTTTGGGCAAAAGAGGATCGGCGATTTCGGTTAGCGAATTCAGCTTATTCTTGCTATAATCTTTCCGTAAATTACTTGCGGGAAGCCAGTGCTTATGTCCGTGTAGTTCACTATAAGGCTGCCTTCAAAAAGCGCACCGGGTCTCCCTGAGAATGCAGCCCCAGTGCTCGTGTAGCACTGCACAGTAAAGGTGCTGTTCGCATCAATATACATTGTGACGTTTGGCTTGAAGCCTTCCATTTCGGTGAGTACAGGCTCCTCATTGCACCCTATCGCCGTTATGTTTATTGTTGATTGCGTTGCCTGCAGCAGGTTTATTGTAAGGAGGCCGTTTTCAGCCATGTACGCTGAGAGGCAGTTGAATCCAGCCTGCAGTATGCACTCCTGCGATACTCCCTGGCCTGGATTGAATGCATTTGAGGCTATCAATGCGCCCATCACTATCGCTATTATGAGGAATGCCCACCCGTAGGTTATAAGGTATTCCATAGCCGACTGAGCTCTGAAGCCAGGCATGCAATTCTATAAATGCACGACATCAAAGGCTATAACTCTTATGGAAATAATGCGCAACAGTTCCGATCTGTCCTACGCCTTTCTACGCGTCGCGCAGCTCGTCAAGTCTCCCTATCTCGGCAAGCAGCATCGCTGCTTTTTTCATCCTGCCAGAATTCAGCGCCTCGGACGCCCTACCAATATAATGCTTCCTGATGCGTGAGAATGCAATGGCTCTATCTTCTCCCTTAATATTCGGTCCTGCGGCCTCATTCACCGCAGCCTCGATAATCCTGCCCGCTATTCTTCCCTGCCCCAATCTGCGCAGCGCTTCCGCAGTCTGCATCATCGCAGTGACAAGCTCAATGCCCGTGCTTCTTCTATCTTCTGCGCGTTCCTGCCACATGACGGTCCGTTTCTCCCAAAACCTTGCAGAAGCATGCTCTTCCTTAGATGCCACCCTGCAGAGTCCTGAGAGCGCAGCTGCCGCAGAACAGGCAATGCTGCTGTAATCCCTGCCCCGCAGGAGACCGTAGAGCTCCTCAACATCGCTTATAAGCCTGCGTACATCAGGCTTGTTGAAAGTGCCCCTGTAAGTCGCTCTCAAGCTCACTGCGCCACCTCTGCAGATTTGCGGTTCTCTTTTCTTCCGAAAGTCAGATATGCGGTGTGCCATATCCCTTTCGTCGAAGGGCGCATCCCCTCCTCCCTGACTAACATCTCCCTCACGGTCACCTCAACAGTGTGTATGTCGGAGAATCCAAGTTTCTTAAGCTTCTTTGCGAACCCCTGCACCTGCTCCATGTTCGGCAGGTACCCAACGATCATGCCATTGTCCCGCAGTGCCTTCTTTGCGCTCGAGACTGCCTTATCCGCATATGGCATGTCCAGGGTGACAAGGTCCACCTCCCTCTCATCTATCCTTTTCCTCACGTCGCCTTTCTTGAATGTGATATTCTCCAATCCCAGTATGTGCTTGTTCTTCTCCGCTATAGCAGTGAAATCTTCCCTCACGTCGTAGCTGTATACATGTCTGCATAGCCTTGCAAGGCTGAGCGCCAGCCACCCGCTGCCCGTGCCCGCATCAACACATACGCTGCTCTTATCTATGCTCGAGTAGCTTATTATGATGCCGATGTCCTTTGGCAGTATCACCTGCGGCCCCCTCTTGAGTTTCCTGTAGAAGTAAGGATATATGAACATCTACTCAGCCCCTCCCTGCGAAGCGCCTCTTTTTTTCACATTCCCTCTGGCTTTCCTTTTTGTTGCTTTTCTAGGCCGCTTCGCATGGCCTTCACCATCGCCTCGTTTTTTATCCGCGGTCTTCGCCCCTGTAGTTGCGCTCTTCTGCGCATCGCCGCCTGCAGGAGAAGTCTCATCCTTTTTCTTGCCCCAGTTCTTCTTGCTCTCACAATTAGGGTCAAGGTCCATCTGGAATACCTTTCCCTTTGAGAAGACTTTCACCATAGGGGTATGGCACAGTTCGCATACCTTGCGCAGCGGGATTATCTTTGCGTACTGAGGAAGAGGGTAGGAAACGCTGCAGTTCGGCCAGTTGCTGCATCCTGCAAACACCTTTCCCTTCATGGACCTCTTGATCACTATGTTTCCTCCGCATGAGTTACATTTTCCGAGGACGTTGGCTTCGGCGTCAGCCTCTATTCCCTGGTTAAGCTCATTTCCTATCTCCTTCTTGTTCTTCTCAAACTCGCCGACTATCCTTGATATTATCTCGCGCCCTTCTTTTATCACATCCTCCTTCTTCACGCTTCCCTTCGCTATGCCTTCCATATCAAGTTCAAGCTTCTTCGTGAGATCTTCGTCAAGGATCTCACCGCAGTACCTGCTCAGCGATTCATAGACCCGCATGCCGAAATCGGTTACCTCTATCTTCGAGTTCCTTATGTATTCCCTCTTGAAGAGCGTGTCTATTATGGCAGATCTGGTGGCCTTCGTGCCCAAATTCTTCTTCTCGAGCAGCGCTATCAGTGTTGCCTTCGTATATCTTCGCGGCGGCTCTGTCATCCCTTCTCTCATCTCCGCCTTCTCTATAGTTATTGTCTCGCCATTATCAATGTCAGGCAGCTCGAGCTCCCTGTGTTTGTAATATGGCTGGTAGAAATCCATCCAGCCCCTTTCTTTCACCTTGTCTCCGCTAGTCGAGTATGATTCGCCTCCTATCTCAAGGGAGATGCGTCTCTTCTCTACTTTTGCATACTCTGCAAAGCAAGCAAGAAACCTCTTCACTATCAGGTCGTACACCTTCTCTTCTTCCCCCTCAAGCTTCTTTGGCAGCTCGCCTGTTGGGTAGATCGCGGGGTGCGCTTCGTCCTGCTTAGCGCCTTCCCTCGGCCTATATCTTGAGCCAGAGATAAGCCGCTGTGCGAGTTCAGCATACCTGCCGTTCTTTGCTATGTCTGATATTATTCTCCTGAGGTTCAGAGTAGGCGGCAGCTTCTGCGATGATGTCCTTGGATAGGAGATGTAAGCGCGTTCGTAGAGGGTCTGCGCGATGGCAAGAGTCCTTGACGGGTCTATCCTGTGCACCCTGCTTGCCTCGAGCTGCAGCGATGTGAGGTCAAAAGGAGGATAAGGTCCCATCATCTCCTCCATCGAGCTCGTCTCTTTGACTATGGCCTCGCCTTCTTTCGTAGCGCGCAGAGCCTGCTCTGCTATCTCTTTCTTAAGGATGCTGCCTCTGGAGTTATCGAATTCAACTCCCTTAAACAGCACTATGATCTTCCAGAACGGCTCAGCGACGAAACTGCGTATCTCTTTTTCGCGCTTAGCCACCACAGAAAGCGTAGGGCCCTGAACCCTGCCGACGCTCAGCACTCTCTTAATTCCCGCCGACGAAACGGCACGCATCAGCGCCCTGCTCATGTTTATGCCCCACATCCAGTCGAGCATGTGCCTGGTCTCGCCCGCATAAAGGTTCTCGAAATCGAACGGGGCGAGGTTCCTGTACGCCTCTATGAGGTCCGGTGTCGTTGTAGTGGAGAACCGCATTCGCTTAACGCTTTCATTCTTGATCTCGGAGTTGACATCCTTGTTCACTATGTACTTTATTATGTTGGACCCTATGACTGTGCCCTCAAGGTCATAGTCGCACGCGTTTATGAATACCGAACATCTCTTCCCTACTTCGTCTATAGTATCCAGGTACTTTTTTGTGAAGTATGCCTCCTTCCTTACCTTGTAAGCCGCTTCCCATTCGATATCGAATATCGGCAGCTCCTTCTTCTCTCCCTTCTGCCTCAGCGAGAAGAGATGGCCTGCGGCCGCAACCACGTATAAGTTCGCTCCTTCCCTTTCCAGCTCGTAATAACCCACTCCGCCGAAGCTGCCCCTTCTTGGCTTGTTCTCTCCAAGCGCCAAAGCCACTCTCAGAGCTACGCTCGGTTTTTCCGCTATTATCAGCGTATTCATACGATCAGCTTGCTTACGCTTTCGCCTTCCGCTGGCTCTTCCTCTGGATCTGCTTCGATTCCTTTGATATCCTATGTGTCATGTAGATGCATAGAAGTATCGCGAGCACAGCGATGACGTAGAACGGTATCAGGTCTCCGCCGCTAAAAAAGAAGGCTATTATTGCGGCAATGCTCAGCACAACGACTCCTGCCGCGACAGCAACAGAGCGCATATCTTCCTCGCTGAGCCTTTCCATATCATATTCTTTCTAGAGCTAAGGCTAAAACACTTGTGGTCTGCCTGAACCAAAGTCTCAAAGGGAAGCTGTTATGCGTAGTATGCTCCCGTCCCTGAGTTTCAGGCTTTTCCTCAGTCCGCAGCCGGAGATCACTTCAACAACGTCCTTGTGGCTGCTCATCTCAGGCACCACAATCGCCGCTGCAATTCCTATGACCTTGCACCTGTATGCCACCGCGCCGCCATAACGCTTCCCGTTAACAGTGCCGCCTTCTATGCGCAGTCCTTCCTCTCTCTTCAGATTTTCAAAGCTGATGAGATCCTCGCCTTCTACCTTCACGTTCAGCGTGCCGGGATAAGGGTCAAATCCAAGCGCATCAGCGAACTGCCTGCG
The DNA here is from genome assembly GCA_021827925.1 of Microcaldota archaeon. GTDB lineage: Archaea > Micrarchaeota > Micrarchaeia > Micrarchaeales > CABMGC01 > JAKATZ01. Next base: position 22,045 of record JAKATZ010000004.1, read on the forward strand.
GTAGTGCTCCATGGACAAGAATATCCTGCCTTTTCCCAGGCCCGTCACAATCTCCCCCCTTATTGCTATCTCGTGCTCCATGAAGTTCCTATCCCTATTCACCGGCAAGACTTATAGCCTTTCATTGTGATCTAATCACCGCTTCAGAGTTTTGGTCCGATGGTCAGCGAGATTGTTATAGTTTCTGCCACGCTCTGCGCAGCTTTCATAGCTGCGTTGGCACAGTATCTATTCAAGCGTTCCATGCCCAAGATCAGCCTGAATCCGCGCAGCCTGTTCCTCCTCATAAAAGACAAGGGCATAGTTCTCGGAGCGCTGCTATATCTCGTAAGCCTTGTTATCTACCTGTATGCGCTTAGGCACGGCGAGCTCTCCTTTGTATATCCGACATTCGCAAGTGCTTTTGTATTTGTATTTCTGATGTCACATTTTGTGCTGAAGGAGGGCATCTCACGGAGGAGGGCTCTGGGCATGGCTGCAATAATCGCAGGTATAATCATAGTGGCGGTAACTTACTGATGGAGATGGGCGAGAAAAACAAGGCGAAGCTGGTCATGATGATGCTTTTCAGCGCACTTCTTGGCAGCGGAGGCCAGCTCTTCTTCAAGCTGGCCTTCTCTCCCGGCCCCTTCGCCATCCTGCTCGCAATAGGAGTGGCACTTTACCTCTCTTCCACTGTCATATACTTCTACGTACTGGGAAGGAGCCACCTCAGCTGGACATACGGATTCACCGGCCTCAGTTACATATTCGCCAGTCTGCTCGCCTCACTTGTGCTTGGCGAGTCGATAGGCATCCTGCGCTGGACAGGGATCGGACTGATAGCGATAGGCACGGCAATGATAGGCACAAGCTAGGTCATGCCGTTATGAATCTCTCCCTCTCGAAGAGCCTTACTCCCAGGGTAACCACTGCAGCCGCGGATATAATGAGCACCGAGAGCATGCCTATGAAGAATCCTGCCGAGAGCCGCGAGATATTGAATATAGATGCAAAAGGTATGACCAGTATCGGCAGTATCAGGAGTGTGCTGATCTGCTGCGATTCCTTAACGCCCCTCGCTCTCGATGATACTATCACAACAAGTCCTATGGTGGTGAGCGCAAGGAACGGCGCGTTAAGGAGCATAAGCCACCAGCTCTCGTTCGGGAACAGTAAGACCCCGAAGCTTCTCATAGAAATGTAATCGGTTATGCCTGCGTATATTGCGAATACCGCGGCAGTTAGCGCTATGGACGGTATGAACGAAGAGGCCATCTTTCCTATAAGCAGTTCGGAGTTCGTTATCGGAGAGGAGAGCAGCGCTTCGGCAGTCTTTCTCTCCTTCTCTCCCGCGAAGCTGTCCGCGGCAATTACCGAAGCGGTTATGATGGGCATGGTGAGGAAGACGGGGCCTAGGACGTTGGTAGAGAAGAACGATAGGAATGCAAGTCCTGTATGGCCGTACGTTGTGACTCCGCTTATCCCAAGAATCCTCGATGCGAACTGCGGCCCTGCGTACTTTGTTATGTATGATGTGAAGAGCGGTAGCGCGATCGAAAAAAAGAGGGGTATGAATATCATCGGCCCGAATATCTCTATACTCGAGAATACCTCCCTGAGATCCTTCACCGAGACCGCAAATGCCCTTGCGCTATCCATCGGCATTCCCCATCAGCTTGCTTATGTTCTGCCCCAACGAATTTACGTTTATCACCCTCCCGCCAGCCTCAGATATCTTTGTTATGAGCTCGGGTATCTCCTCTACTGAAGAGACCTCTGCCTTAAGTATCCTGTCCGAAACCTTCGTCATTCTGACTCCCACAAGCCTCTTTTTCCATTCGTCTATCCTATTTGCCGTAGTTATTTCTATCTCAAGTTCCGATATCGATCCTAGCATCTCTCCTATCTCCCCGTATCTCAGCATTCTGCCCTTGTCTATCAGGAGGGCAACATTGCCTATCCTGAAAAGCTCCTCAAGCCTCTGTGTTGCGTAGAGTATTGTCGCGCCTCCTCGGGCAAGCCTGTTCAGCATGCCGTGAAGTCTCTCTGAAGATCTCTGGTCAAGAAAGGCACTCGGCTCGTCAAGCAGTATGACGCTCGGCCTGTTCATGAATGCCCTGCATAGCGCTATCTTCTGCTTAGTGCCTCTGCTCAGCTCTCCAAGCTTCCTGTCCCTGTATTCCGAAGCGCCGAATGCACGCAGGAGCTTTCCAAGTTCCGCCTCGAAGTTCCTTATTCTGTAAAGCCTCGCAAAGAACTTCATGTTTTCGAAGCATGTCAGATCATCATAAAGCGCATAGTTTTCCCCGAGGAAAGAGACGCGCTCCCTCTTTACCGTATCCAGCGTGTAAGCGTCCTCTCCAAGGACCATCGTCCTTCCGCTTGTGGGCTTGTAGAGTCCTGCAATCATCTTCAGCAGCGTGCTCTTCCCAGCGCCATTTGGGCCAAGGACATTCACTATCTCTCCCCTTCCAGCCGAGAAGCTGACATCGGCAAGCGCCAAAGCGCTACCGAATGCCTTTCCAACGCCTTCGGCTACTATCGGATGCCTACCCTCCTCCCTTGTTATGCCTTCCATCCCATCGGCACCTATTTTCCGCGTCCGGCAGACATGCTCATTCCTGTGTCATTCTTCATCCCGCCACCCTAGTACTAGGTAAACTGAATATTATTTAAAACAGTGAGCGGAAATCCTGGATTCCGGGGTGCCGAATATCTAAAGACATGACATAAACGCACAAACAATGTACATGTGTGGTAATTGCCCAAATGGACGGTAAGTCCTGATTCACTGAAGCCTCTAAAAAGGCAAGAATCGAAGTACCATAAATTGATGCGCCTCACCGACGCGGCGATTGCATGAATTCAGAAGAAACCCGCGTCTTTCGCCGGTGCTGCAGTGTCACAAACGTCGCATTACAACCGCACGCATCGATTTTCTCCCTCGGTGCGCAATACTAAGGTAAAACACATAAGTAGCAATACTTATAAGTGTTTTTGTACAAAACTGTTTCATGCGTTTAGAGTAATCTACTTATCTTCCCCACCCTCTAAACGCTACCTTTTATAACTTTCCTGTAGCCGAGCTTAGGTATAATTTTTCATGCGGTTTTACGGGAACGACCCTCTTTCTGCACGCAATCCACAAAAACAAAAGCCTTCTAGATTCGCATAGAATCATAGAATGATATATAAAGATTAAAGCAAGAGTAGAATCAGATACGATGAAAAAATTCAAAACGACTGACGACATAAAACTGCCAGCCAAGCTCATTGATCAAGTCATAGGCCAGAAGAAGGCAGTGGAAATAACGCGAAAGGCGGCAAAGCAGCATCGCAACATACTCCTCATAGGGGATCCAGGCACGGGAAAGACTATGATAGCGCAAGGCATAGCAGAGCTCCTTCCCAGCACCGACTTGGAAGATGTACTTGTGTACAGGAATCCGAACGATGAAAACAAGCCTATGGTCAAGGAGGTGCGTACATATCCGAACAAGCCCGAGACTGGGAAGCCCCTTCCCGACGGGCAGGGCAGGCAGATAATCCAGAAGGAGCGCCTCAAGAACAGGGTAGACCCATCGAAAAGCAGGTCAAGCATAATGCCAATAATAGCCATAATTGTAGTGCTTCTTCTTGCAGTATCGTTCTCCAGCCTTGTCCATGGATACCAGGTAATAGTGATTGGGGGATTGATCCTCGGCGTATTCATCTTCGGCTCAGCTGCACTTCTTGTCGGAGGATTTCGCAGAGTCGGGGGCATACTTCCCGGTGCTTTCGAGTCAAATGAGCCGAAACTCATAATAGACAACACGGGACAGACGCACGCTCCGTTCGTTGATGCAACAGGTTCAAAGGCCGGGGCGATGTTCGGAGATGTCAAACATGACCCTCTGCAGTCCGGCGGTCTCGGGACGCCTCCGCATCTCAGGGTAGAAAGCGGCGCCATACACAAAGCAAACAAAGGGGTCCTCTTCATAGACGAGGTTGCTGACCTCGATCCCAGGTCGCAGCAAGAGCTGCTTACTGCGATGCAAGAGAAGAAATATTCGATAACAGGGCAGAGCGAGCTAAGCTCAGGCGCCCTAATACGAACGGAGCCGGTGCCTTGCGATTTCCTTCTTGTTGCTGCAGGAAATCTGCAGGACATAAATAAGATGCATCCTGCCCTGCGATCAAGGATAAGGGGATATGGGTATGAAGTCTACATGGAATCGTCCATGCCTGACACAGGTGAGAACCGTGACGAGATCATAAAGTTTATCGCTCAGGAAATACGAAAGGACGGTAAGATACCTCCTTTCGATTACGAAGCCTGCATGGTCCTGCTTGAAGAGGCGAAGCGCAGGAGCGGAAGGAAGAACAGGCTTACTTTGATACTGAGAGATCTGGGTGGCCTTATAAGGGCAGCAGGGGACATAGCAGTAGACTCCAACCGCAAGGTGGTCACGAAGAAAGACGTATACGATGCCATGGAACTTTCAAGGCCTATAGAAGCACAGTACGTAGCGCAGGCGATAGAATACAGGAAGGATTACAAGATCTTCCGCACCAGTGGCTTTGCCATAGGGAGGGTGAACGGCCTTGCTGTTGTAGGGTCATCATACCTTTCGGCCGGCATAGTGCTTCCGATAGTCGCTGAGGTAACTCCTGCCAGCTCGAGGACTGAAGGAAAGCTAATACCGACTGGGAAACTCGGAAAGATAGCACAGGAAGCGGTAAAAAACATCAGCGCGATAATAAAGAAGCACATGAAGAGAGACATAGCGAGCTACGACATACATGTGCAGTTCCTGCAGACGTACGAAGGCGTCGAAGGGGACAGCGCCAGCATCTCCGTGGCTGTCGCTGTCATATCCGCACTTGAAGGCATACCTGTCGATCAGGAAGCAGCGATGACCGGCTCGCTCTCAGTGCGCGGCGAGGTTCTGCCTGTTGGCGGCATATCCAACAAGATACTGGCTGCAATCGAAGCAGGAATGAAGTACGCCCTTATACCTGAGAGCAACTACAAGGACATAAATATAGATAAGTCCAAGCTGAAAAAGATAAAGGTGATACCAGTAAAGAACATAGCCGATGTCCTCGAATACGCTCTTAAGAAGAGCGCAAGGAGGGACGAGATGGTGCATCACCTGCGAAGGTATATGACTGGCGATTCCCGCGAGAGGCAGCCTCTTGTTGCAGAGCTGGCCGCTGATGCGAGGAATGCCGAAGTTTTGTGAGGCGGTAGCATGCCAAAAGATGAAAAGCCGGACAAGAAGATAGAAGACCTTGGCGAGGGAATAGTGAAGGAGATACGCTCCGGCAAGAGCCCAAGCTTTGTCACCCTGGCAAGAACCCGCTCCAACGTGCTTTACGATCAGAAGAAGGGTTATCTAAAGCTCGGCACCGCACAGGAGGAGAGGAACTTCATAAACGTGGCGCAGTCCAAGAGGTTCATGCAGACCATCGCCATAGCCTCAAAGTGCCACAGATTCGTGAAGGAAAATCTGCACACGACCATAAGGGGACTTTTCTACCAGCTGAAGTTCTCCCTCGGCGAAGATGTCGACGAGAACGTATTCAGCGAACAGTCAGAGTCAAATCCGCTCATAGAGGACCTTGAGGTGGCGCTTGATCTGAAGCGCGAGAACCTGAACCTCAATGCCAACCGTAAGGGAGTGCTGGCCGGCAACATGCGCATAATAGACACCTTTGGCAATGAAAAAATAGAGATAGACTGCGCGAAGCAGGGAAGAAGCGGATGGGCCATACCTAGCGATGTCGACAACGACATAGAATTTGTCGACATAAAGGCAAAGTACGTGATAGTCGTAGAGAAGGACGCACTCTGGCAGAGGCTTAACGAGGACCTTTTCTGGAAGAAGGACAACGCAATACTGATAACACCACAGGGCCAGGCAGCACGAGGTACAAGGAGGCTGATACGCAAACTATCCGAAGAAGGGCTTCCTGTATACGTTTTCACCGATTCGGATGCGTGGGGATGGTACATCTACTGGACGATAAAAACCGGCAGCATAAATCTCGCGTACATAGGCGAAGACGTAGCGACCCCCAGCGCCAGGTTCATAGGCGTCACTATGTCGGACCTTGACAATTACGAATTCCTGAACAAGCTCACAATAAACGCAAGCGATGTGGACCTCAAAAGGGCGCAGGAGATGCTTAACTACGAATGGATAAAGAGGCACAAGGCATGGGGGACGGAGCTTGAACGTATGATAAAATCGCGCAAGAAGATAGAGCAGGATGCGCTTCAAGGCCCCCGGCTAACATTCGTTGATGATTACATACGCGACAAGATAAAGCGGGAGGATTTCCTTCCTTGATGTGTTTCTGATGGCCGAAGAGTACTATGAACCCGGAAAAACCCAGGTGCCCAGGGAGACCGTTCTCCAGTCATCCGGTGCAGGTGCAGCATACGGTAAGCCTGCGCAACAGCCGAAAACCCCTACTCCAGAGGCACACGCTGCTGAGAGAACAATGCTCATGCAGAAAATAGGGATAGTTATCGTGGTTGCGATCGCGATACTTGTGGTAGTGGAATTATACCATCCCCTGAACTTCACCTATTCAATATCCTTCTATTCTCTGCCTGCGAGGATAGGGAGCAGCTTTGTATACAAGAACTCCACTGATGTCACTAACCTGCTAAAGTCTTCTAACGGGGCAGCTGTGATAAAAAACTCTTTCATAGCAGTGGGCCAGGCAGTATATGTTAATGCAAGCTCGGAAAATTCATCGGAAGACATTCTTGTGCTATACAAATACCTCTTCGTTAACGGCTCCGTTGCCAGTTCAGCATTCCGCAATTCCTCGCTACAGGGCTACGCATCAACTGTCGGTGCAACTGCGAATTCCATAGTTCTGCCAGACAATGTCATAGGTTCTTACCTTGTTATACCTCCTCATCCGGAGTACATCTCTGGAAATCCTGTTTACATCCAGTATCAGAACGGGACCCAGGTGCAGGCAATGACCTCCCCAATCTATATGCTAGAAGTCCAGAGCCTCTACAGGAACACTGTTTCCATAGCATCACACCTGCGAGTAGGCGCAGGGTTTAATGTAACCGACGATGCAGGTATACTGGCTCAAGTGCTTAGCATTGCAAACAATGACATAGTTATAACTTCCCGCTCTTCGCCTGCGACAACGACCTCAAATACCAAAGCTCAAGCGAGCACCAATGGCACCATCAGCACTTCGACAACAGCGCCGACGGCTCCTACTGCTGCATCTTCAAGCAACTCCTATCCAACGTCCGCTACCGTTTCCTCTACAACGAGCATTCCGCACCCTACATCCGCAGTAACGTCTGCCGTCTCAACAACTGAATCGACAAGCATTACGCCATCAACTTCTACATCGACCTCATCAGCAACAACAACTATCAGGGCCGCAACAGTCACCATCTCTACGGACAATGCGAACGCGGGCGAGGTGCAGGCATATGTTTATGCAAACGGCAGACTGGAGTGCGACGCGACGTTCTCCTGCGCGGCTAAGACGGAAAGCATAGAATGCCCTCTGGGTGCCACCCTCACAATCCAGGCTGTGCCTGGAGCGGGGGGCTGCGGAAGCAGCAACGCATCTGTAAGCTGGGCATGTACCGGACCCGGATGCTATTCCGGCAGCAACGCCGAAGCGTCATTTATCCTCACCGGTGACGTGAGTGAAACTGCAACATTCCACTAGTGCGATGCATACTTTCAAAACCAGGATGTGCCTGCCGTTGCTTCCAATCCAATTGTGTTATGACTGTTTGCCTGAAAGCGCAAGGCCCGCAAGCATCGCTTCAAGCTGTATCCTATCGTTTGCGCCCTCGACGATCCTGAAGTTGCATTCCCCAATGCTGCCTATTAGCTTGAGCTTGAGGTTCTGCTCTATCTGCATGTTCAGTGCCTCCCTGTAGCACTGTATAAGTATATCCTCTCCGCTCATTCCGTGCGATAGTATGAGCGTGTTGAGCTCAGTCCTTGCCTTCTCGAAATCTCCCGTCACCGCGTACCTGAGCATGGCCACTATCTCCTTCGGGCGCGCCCTTGCCGCCACGTCATACACTGCAGCTTCGGTAACCTTTCTCTCGGTGGCAGCTGCGCTCTGCATGACATTGGTAAGCTTCCTCAGGTCTCCCTCGCTTACGTATATCAGCGCCTCTGTCGCTTTCCCGTCAACATCGAGCCCCTCCCCTCCTGCCACCCTGCTTATATACTCCTTCATGCGCTCATCGGTGAGGTGCTTGAACCTCAGCACGATGCATCTGCTCTGTATGGGTTCTATCAATTTGCTTGAATAGTTGGCGCTAAGTATGAATCTTGTCGTTGCGGAATAGCGCTCCATCGTCCTTCTGAGTGCGTGCTGCGCCTCTGGAGTGAGTGCATCTGCCTCATCAAGGAAGACTATCTTTACCATACCTCCCGAGAGCGGTATCGTCCTTGCGAACTCCTTTACCTTTCCGCGTATAACATCGATTCCCCTCGTGTCGCTTGCATTAAGTTCCAGAAAAGCCTCTGCGATAACGTCCCCGTAAAGTTCCTTGGCCATCGCTATCGCCGAAGTAGTCTTTCCTACTCCGGCCGGCCCGGCAAATATCATGCTTGGGAAGTTCTTGACCTTCACGAAAGCACTCAGCCTGGATATTATAGCCTCCTGGCCTATAACTTCGTCAAGCTTGGTGGGCCTATATTTTTCCGTCCATGAAAGGTCAGCATCGTCCATATCCTCCACATCCTAGGATACGGCAGCAGTTTGTGGGACTGTAGCCTTCCCTAAAGCGCGCCGCAAGCCTCTGGATATAAAGTAACAACCAAAATATATTAATGTTGTGCTGCTTGTCTAACGAGGTAAATGCGGTTATGCCTGGCATGCGTTTGCTGTGCGCATCCCCGCATCCCACCGCTAAAGCATGTGGGATTTCCCGCTCACTTTGTTAAGCTCGTTGTGCAGCTTGAGTACCGCTTCAACGCTCTGTTCCGAATACTGCGTTATCCTTGCTTCCGCCTGCTCCCATGTGATCCCCGGACCCATGACTCCGAGGCCGATAGGTTTCCCGCTCTGCAGCGAAAGTTCTACGATCGCCCGCGAAAGCTGATTTGCGATGAGCTCATCGTGCATGGTTTCCCCCTTTATCACCGCACCTACCGTCGCAATACCATCGACATCCTCCCTTTCGAGAAGCTTCTTTATCATGATCGGCATGTCGAAGGCACCCGGCACCACCGCTTCGGCGACAACCTTGATGCCTAGCTTCTTTGCATGCTCCCTTGCCCTCACAAGCATCTTGTCCGTTATCTCGTCATTGAATTTCGACTGCACTATTGCGATTGATATCATACAATCAAATCTTCAAAGGCCCCTCGTCGGCCCTTCCCTGTCTCCTTCCCGTGCCTGCCCTCTCCCTGAGCCTTTTCTGGTCGAATAAGAGCATAAGGGCGTTCTCGGCATGCTTTCTTGCCCTGTCCTTGCATATGCCTGCCAGTTCGGTATCGCTTCCCGCCTCGTCCATGTGCACGAAGACTTCCAGTATGTGCTTCCCTTCCGATAGCTGCACTGCCTGCAGTCCGAGACTGGCTTCGTGCGAGCACTGTTTGTCTATCGGCATCCTGCCCACCATTCCGCACGCTATCACTATATCGCATCCCTTGCCGAAGAGGATCTTGCACCCTACTGGGAGATCCTTTATGCCAGGCACGGTGTAGCGCAACACCTCGATCTTCTGATCATTCTTCTCAAGCACGTCAAGCACTGCTTGTGCGTAGTCGAAACGGGAGAATGTCGTATCCGCAAATCCTATCCTCTTCAGAAAATCACGCAAATTGTAAAGTTGCTTACTCGGAGGCTCCTTCACATACGCCACGTCAAAGCCGAGATAGCCCCAGCCAGATTCGAACTGGCGTTACCGGGTTCAGAGCCCGATGTCCTTGACCACTAGACTATGGGGCTACTCTATACCAATCTCAATTAATGATTAATAAGCTTTCCATCACCGCGTTGCGTATGTAATGACTCGTTTTCACCGTCATTCCATTAAGGCCGTTGGCATTCAGAGCAGTAGAATGCCATAGATGAAAAGAGCTGCAGATATTATTACTGCGATCATGTCAAGAAGAGACAGGAGGCGGAGCTTCCTGCGGAAGAAGGGATATGCTAACACGGGGATTAGTAACGATAGGTAGAGTGCAATAAGCGATGGATACAGTGTTATATTGTAGAATCCACGAGGATCGATAAGGCTGATCGAAGCGAAGAACATGAAAAACAGCGATATCCAGCCTGTTGACTTGCGTACAGAGATCTCAAGCATTGAATGGAGTAGTCTGCTTAGTGCAAAGAACTCTGCGATTACAAGAGAAACTATGCTCACTATTATGAGGATCCCCAATGCATTTGAGAATGCCGCTGGTGCATACTTCATGGAGAGGGCAAACCCTGATTGATATGCGGAATAGGAACCCGGTGAGGCGGGGACCGATGGATGCACTGCAGCCCATATTGCCAGGAGCATCGATACGGTGGCCACTGAGATCACTATTGATGGACCTATGCGCTTCCTGGCGTCTTTAGCCTCACCCCCGAGATATAGGGGCAGGCTGGAACATACTAAAAGAAGAGAGAATGAGAAGCTGGCGCTTATTGATTTCGCAGGCATCGCATTCCACATGTAATGCATGGCTGAGGGAGCATGAATATAGAAGACCATGCCCACCACAAAAAGAAGCTGTATCGCCGCGCCGATGGTGAGAACAGAGAGACTCACGCGCTTGTCAAGCAGCATGAGAAAGCAGATCATGGCAGGCAGAAGGATGCCAAGCAGATACAAGTATATCGCAGGCAGATTGAAGATAGAGGGCAGCAGGTAGAACAGAATGTATGACAGGGTGTATGGGAGGTAGAGGAAATAGCTGAACGCCCATGCCCATCCCTGCAGCTTGGCCGCTTTCTTCCCGGCTGCCCTGTACACGAATTCGTACATGCCGCCAGGCGAGGAGATGGACTCCGAGTACCTATACCATATGTACATAGGGAACAGGAAGACGAAAAAGCCCGTGAGTACAACAGCCCATTGGGGAAATGTGGACGCGCCGAAGTTAAGGTATACAGCAGCCAGAGCCAGTGGTCCGCCTACCGAACTCATGGCGAAACCGAGCAGTAAAGTGTAGGAAATCTTTCTTTCCATTGTTACTCCATAAGGCATAATTAGCCTAGAGTATACCCCAACCCCTTGGGGTGGAGATACAAATATCGAAGAGTGCTTTGCAGAATGCAAAGATACCCAACCGCTTGCGGTGGGGTTATTCATTGGAAGCTTCTTGAATTCACCTTCCTTCCGATCCTGTCACAAGCCGTATGAGCTTTTCAAGCCTTCTGCAGTCCTCGCAGCCGTCCAATCCTTTCGGAATTGCCTCAGATGAGAATATCCTTTCTGCCATCCCGATAAGCCGGCTTATCATTTCCCTGTCCCTCTTTACTCTGTGCAGAACTGGCGCGAAAGGCATTTCGAATCCGCCTTCTGTTGTATGTTTTCTTGCGAATTCCCTGAATTGCTCGCGTACCGGAGGCTCAAAATAAACAAGGTAAAGGGAGTTGACAGGAGAATAGCCGAGACTCTCGGCTATGTATGCATATCCATTAAGCTGTACTTCGTAAACAGGCATCAAAGAGTCCTGCGTTCCGGTGTATCTCGCTGTCTTGTAGTCTATTATGCCGTAGCTTCCGTCCTGCCTCTCAAATAGCTGATCTGGGACGCCTGTTAGGATTGATCTGCCTTTTGGAGCAACGAAACCAGATTGCGTTACCGTCACCAGCCTCTTGGCCTTTCCGGCCTTGTCAAGCCATTCCGGAAGTTTTCCTTCCCGTTCAAAATGCTCTTCCACTATGCTTTTTGTATACGAGTCAATCGAGGAGAAAATGCCTGCAAATGGGGTTTGATAAGGAAGCTTCTTGTTGTGCCTCTTGATCCAGAAACATCGCTCGCAGAAACCGCTGGCATTTAGCCATCCGAGATCTTTTGCAGATATCTGCAGGGCTTTCATGCTGGGCATTCTGCATTCAAATCTAAAAGCATGTCTGTAACCGGAGGTTTAAGCATGATTTGCGGATTGTCTTGCGCTGCGGCTCAGTTAGCGCAGACAGCTTTAAGAACCCCCTTATCCAGTTGATACACATGGTAACTCTCTCGCACTCGTTTGGATTTAGGATCAGACCGAAACGACCGTTCAGTTTTGAGCTTACGGTGAAGAAACCCGCCGGCTGGTCGCTCTTCAGTCCGTTTGAGATATATGAAAAGGGAAGGCTATGGACGGTGACATATCTTGATGGGTTGCTTGCAGGCATAGTGCTATCCAAGAAAGGCACTGTCGAGAATCCAGAGGTGCTTGTGAGAGTGTTCCTGGAGAATGATCAAGGCGCTGCCCGCAGACGGAGGATAAATGAGCTTGTAACTAAGGCGATAGGGGCGGATCAGGAACTAGGGAAGTTCTATGCTATGGCAAAGAAAGACAGCATATTGAAGCACGTAATAGGGGACCTTTACGGAATGCATGATACTTTCTCCCCTATGCTATTCTCAGATGCAGTACTGGCAATAATGCTGCAGATGGCTCCGCTTAAAAGGAGTAACGAGATGATGGCATCATTCATTAACAACTACGGGGAGGTTGCTGCGTTCGATGGCAAACGGATAAAGGCATGGCCTTCACCTCGGAAGATAGCGCGATTGACTGAGGCCGAACTTGCCAGAAAGTGCAAGGTGGGATACCGGTCAAAAAACCTGGTGAGGCTGGCGAAGAGATTGTCCGAGCCGGGCTTCCCTTCAGCTGAGGAGCTCGAAGATATGAATGTCGAAAAGGCAAAGTCCTTCCTTATGGAACTGCCAGGAATAGGGGACTACTCTTCAGATATAATAAATCCCCATGGAGGTTTTCCCATAGACGTATGGTCTGCGGAGGTGTTTGGAAAGCTCTTTTTCGGGAAGGAGCCGAAAAACAACCGCGGCGCGGTTGAAATGGTAAAGGCAGAGGGGATTAGGAGGTGGGGCGTATGGTCATGGATGGCCTTTTTCTACACCGTCCAGGATCTCGAGAGCCTCTCCAAGAAAATCGGAAAGAGACTGAGGGTGACGTAGGTTATTCAATGGCACTGCTACACTCTATGCGGTAATACCCTATTTATCATTATTTAAAGCGTAGCAGCTTATGATTAAAATAAATTAGAGGATTTACAGGATTGGGAGATTAGCATGTTCAGATAAAATGGGATTTTAGCTTGTTCTGTTGAATGAATAATGTCATACGACAAACGCTCTAAACATTCTCCTCTTTTCAGTTCATATCCTGCTTCTGCCGTAATCTTTCAAGAAGTCGTAGAAAACGAACTTCTGAATCGCCTCTGCACACATCGAACTTTCCAGTTTGCTGGCAAGATTTTCACCGAATGTTCTTTTTACACAGGAGTTTTCTCCCTCTGCCGCAAGTCTGTCACCATACTCTCTTTTCTTCCGCCATCTCTTGTAACCCCATTTTCTCCATTTGCGTATCTCTCGTTTACGATATTTGCTCTTCGTAAGACGTATCTTCGCACCTTTTCTTATCGGTATTGCGCATTTTGTACCATTATTGCCCCAAAACTCGAAGGTTTCGTTAGTGTCATGTGCACCGTCCCCATTGTACTTCTCAATATGATAACCTTCTCCGATAAGTTCCTTTCCATGTTCTATCGCAATTTCAGGTTCTGATAATCCTCGCCCCTCTACATGTGCGTCTATCTTAAGAAGTTTCTTCCTCTTGGAATCGAGTGTCAACACCACTACAACATATCTATCCCTACCTTTCTCACCGTATTTCATTTCCAGATACCTTCCGCTGTTCCTTGCTCTCATCCCCGTCCCATCTGTTGATATGTTCAATTCCTTGAATGTCGGCAGTTTTATCTCTGGAATGAAGTCATGTATCCTGTGCCACGCAGTAGAAAAGTCCTCGAAATAGGGGATAACTTTCAGTTCTGCAAGTTTTCTTAGTTCTGCAAGTTTTCTTGATATTCCTTCAAGTCCTCTGTAATTGACCATTGGTGCCACACGGATAACCCTCGCATAAATGAGTCAGGAAAGAGGTACTGCCCGCCTCTCTTTCCCTCATTCAGCCTCTTCAATTCCTTGTCCCAGTTGTCCGCAAAACTGAAATCGAGGAAGAATGTCCATCGTACAACGGGTTCCTCGTTGTACCTTTTCCAATCTCTCCTGTCTTTATACCTTCTTTTCCCAAACTTCTTTGGTCGCCTTGTCATTTGGTCACCTTAACAATGGTCAAATGACTGGCACCAATAAATATGCTACAGTCGGAAAGGATTGGGATTCATTCAACACAACAATTTTAGCTCTTAATAGATCCCTCATTTTATATTATGTTTTTTTAACTATCTCAAATCTTTTCGGCTTGCTAAATATGGATAATACTGTAGGAAATGTTGAGACAACACCCAAAAGCGGCAATAAGATTACTGCAGATAGATGATAGACTACTCTCTTGGAGAACGGAATATCTAAATGTCTTTTGCTTGCTCTCGAAGAGTAAAAAAATGGAGGCACAGCCAGGCAGGGTTCTTGTCGGATGTAATACTGACTCTGAATATCTAGTTTTGCTAATAAATGTTATTGGATGATATGCAGCATTCACTCCAATCCTCACTGCTAATGCTTAAGGATCTGGAGACCACTCTTATTCTTGTCGCATTCCAACAGTGCCGTACCACCAATCGGAAATGTTATCATTGGATAAGTATGTGTCTTCTATGATCTCTTGAAGGATTACGGTAGAAGTAAGATGCGAGTCGAAAGGAAGAAGAAATTTGTAGGAGTAGTGCGCTACTACATTATTCATTCAACAGAGCGACATAAGACCTCAAAGATTACTTTCCGAACTATGCAAAATTGCAAGGAAAAGCGCAATAGGAAACATTACGCATTTGTTATTTTTCTTGATATCTGTGGATTTTGTCAGCAGTATGTACTCATCTATTCCTTTAACGAGTTTAACATCCTGCAAGGAAGCTTCGATTTGATATTTGACTTCTATACCTAAATTGGTGTTGTTTTCTCTTTTATATACGAAATCTACTTCTTTGGTCCCATCGTAGAATCTTAGGTATGTACTGTAAAGTTTCATCGGATCGGATTCCTTTATTCTTATAAGGTGGCCCGCCACTATCTCTTCTACTATCGTGCCTACACGGGAAGAGTTTATGATCTCCTTCGAGTATACTTCGCCAGACTTTCCTGTGTTCGCCGCTCCGGCGGCATAGTGCATGAACACATCTTCAAAATAGAACTTTTTTACACCAGATTCTTTTAAGCCATTTTCAGAGCTTTTCAATCCTTTAATATTGAGGAATACGAAAGAATTCTCAAGCCTATTTGAATAATCGATCAATGTCGTCTTGTTCATTGACATGTTCTGTGCAATTTTGGAGTAGGAAATTTTCTCTCCTACATGCACCAGTATGCCCGATACTGCCTGGCCCGCTTTTAATGGATCACCAGATACCACGCTCGTTATTGTTGCCGCGTCATTTTTTATATAATTATATATCTCTTCGTAAAATTTAGAGAGCAGCGTTCCATCAAAAATACTGGCTATACCAATAGGATACCCACCGGTATACACGTAAAGCTCAAACATTTTGTTCAACGGTATGAAGTACTTCTCTATAGAAGAAACATGTTTGTTTGCCTGATTTATCTCTTCCTCTAAATTTATTGAAGTATTTGTAATTGCTTCCAACATGGATTTTACTTCGCCAGAAGTAAATCTATATCCGATACGCTCGCCAACAACCTGTGCCATATTGCCTGGTATGGCCATGGCCGTTAGCAGTGATATAACGAACGTTCTGAAGCTGGCGGTTCTTAGATAGTATATGTTACCCTCTGTTCCGCGCCCAGGCAGTGTCTCAATGCCTAAGAAATGTGCGATTGAACCTGTTGCTACAACAGCAGTATTCTTCAAAACTCCCGAATTAGAAAGCCCCAAAAGCACAGTTGCCCAGCTCTTCACAGTCTGTATTTCATCCAAAAACAAGTAAGTTGTTCCGGTGTGCGGTCTTCCTAAGAAGTTTCTTATGGTGTTATCCATGTCTTTTGGGGTGATTACCTCATCAAATGAGAAGTATAATATATCATCGGGATTTGCCCTTCTTTCGGATATGAGATTAAGTATTGCGAGCTTCAGGGCGACTGTTTTCCCTGCGCGTCTAGGACCTTTTATTATCAGTACGGATCCCGGCTTAAGTAACGGGGTTATATCTTTTCTTTTTAATTTGACTATTAGGCCTTGATATTTCATAAAGTCTGCATCATCAATGTAGAAATGGCTACCTTTAGCCCACCACTTATTCAATTCTTGCAGTTTATCTAAACTAACCATAATCTTACCTTAACTCACTAAATATTTAAACCTTTTGTTTTTGTATGCTCTACTATACATACTATGATATTTATGTCTGGTCAAGTATCCAAAATATGGATATCTAACCTGTTGTTCTACATAATAGCTATGTAATTTTGGGCAGTGTGGGCTACAACACATCTTTTTGTATGCTGAATTAGACATTAATGTTGCTTTAACTATCGTATGTACTCATATCTGCTTCACTACTTATGCATTTATACACTGCAACAACCCACCACTAGAAAGCAGGAACAGCAGTAGTCCATTTTTTGCTTGCTGTCGGAGAGTAAAAAATGGAGGCACAGGGAATCGAACCCAGACCTCTACCGTGTAAGGGTAGCGTCCTACCATTAGACTATGCCTCCTCTTATTTTGAATGTCTTCTGCAGAACTTCTCTATGCGCAGGATTGCCTCCTCAAGGATTTCGTTTGGGGCAAGAGCCACTATGCGTATGTGATTCCTTTCTCCGAAGCCGGAGCCGCGCGTTATCTGCACGCCCTCTTCCTTTAGAAGCTTTTCAACAAACCCATGATCATCGTTTAGCTTCAGTTCTTCTTTCTCAAATCTTGGGAAAAGGTAAAATGCGCCTTTTGGTCTTACCACATGAAGATACTTGCTCTCGTTCAGGAGGTTTACTGCGAAATTTACCCTTTCTGCTATCTCCTTCCTCATTCTCCTTATGGCTATTCCATGCTCTCTTTCCCTATTTAAAGCTTCTGCCATGGCGTACTGCGCCGGCGTGTTTGCGGACAGCCTAACCATAGCAAAATCCTTGAGCTTGGACTTTATCGCATCTGAAACATCGTCGTCTCCGGGAACTATGGCGAAGCCTATGCGAAAACCAGTAGCGTCGTAGCCTTTCGAAGCGCCGTTCAGTATTATGTGCGGCACCCCTTTGGCAAGGGAGGAAATGCTCTTGAACTTGGCGCCGTTGTATGTTATCTCATCATAGATCTCGTCGCTTACCAATATCATTCCGTAGTTGTTTGCTATCTCGACAACCTCCTCAAGGACGCCCGAGCTGAGTACGGTTCCGGTTGGATTGTTTGGATTCGTGAGTATCAGGTACTTTGGCATTCTGCCACGGCTGAGATCCTTACGGATACTTCTATCGAGCCTATCGGGATCTATGCTCCAATCCATACTCTCGACATATCGCTCCAGGATGGGCACGCCGCCGTACAGCTCAAGGTCGGGCACATACTGGGTGTAGTAAGGCCTGAAGATAACTGCCCTGTCGCCCTGATTGATAAGTGATGCGTTTATGAAAAGAAGGGCCTCGCTTATCCCCTGCGTCACAATGACGTCATCAGGAGAAACGTCTACTGCGTACATGCGCTTGTACCTTTTCGCTACTGCTATGCGCAGCTCTTCAAGGCCAACTCCGCTTGAGTAGTAGGTCTTGCCTTCGAGGATTGCCTTTGCGTACGCCTTCAGCGTGTATTCCGGAGTCTTGAAGTACGCTGGCGGATCACCGCGGTTAAGTTTTATTATTTTCTTTCCGGATCTCGACAAGACTGCTGCTGCGGCATCCTCTTCCTGTATAGCATTTATTGCGTACCTGCTTCTTTTTGATAGAATGCACACCTGAACACCACGAGCTTTATTCGCAGAGACCTTTTAATAGCTTTTCTGAAATAAAGCATAAACATATGCGATTGCCCAACAGGTTTATAAATCTGAACGGCAGTATACTATTACAGCAGTGGAGGAGGGGTCAGGGTTATGGCTCCTTGAATGCAGTTGATGCATTAGTGCATAAGTCTGTGCAATGTAAGGAAGTTGAGGTAACGGGTGGCTGCGCCTGACGCAGCATAGCCGTGATACCATGAGATATGATTTCTCTGTCCGCGAACTGAAGGCTCTTGTGAAACTGATGCTCCCTGATGAGAGAGTTCTCTCTTCAGCAAAAAAATCCCGGCTTCACGGCTCACTTCTTAGTAGAATTGTTTTTATAACAACAAACAGGAGGATCGTTGCGCTTAGCAGGAAGGCTCTAAGAAGCAGGTCGGAGATAGCGGCGATACCTTATGAGAATATAGCAAGCTTCAGGGTTGCACACGGCCTGATGACTTCTTCTGTGCAGATAAGGCTTCGGGAGATTCAGGAATATGATTCGTGCTTCAGGGCCAAAGGAAATGAGAGGGAGATAACGGGCCTCTCCAAGGATGACGCAGAATCGATCGCATATTCCATAAACATGGTCATGACTGCAGCAATAGCGGGAGGAGTCAAAACCACACCTGTGCCAGGCAGGGCTGGGAAGATGGCAAAGGCGTCTTATGCAAGCTATGCCAATCAAGGATACGGGGGCGACTTCACAAAAGAGTTTCTAAAGGCAGCAAGGCAGGAGAATTCGGAATCCGCAGGAAGCGTAGGCATGATAGGCGAAGCGGTTGTGGCAATCGATACTCCGAAGAAAAAGCAAACGGAGGAAGAGCAGAAGAGCCTGAGGCATGCGGTCATACGATCAAGCAAGGGCCTAGGTCTTGCATCGCTTGCGCCTGCAGAGGAAGCAATTTCTATTATAGGACAGACATCGACAGGCACCATTCTTTCGCACGTCCATGCTTTCGGAACGGGGGAGATTGCAATGAACACCGAGAGCGTGTACGGAACATCCCAGAATGTCCAGACGGCAAGCAGGGTGCTCGGAGATGTAAAGAAGAAGGTCAACCCTTATGACCTCCTCATATTCAGCGAGCGCGTGAAACGGGGAGAGATGGTCTAGCCGCTGAGGGTCAACGCGTACGTTTAGCCTTAGTTGACCATGGAATGCTTGCCGCTTAGCGAAGCTGGCCGGGTTTGTTCAGAAAATCGAATTTTTCCGGATCGGCAAGAAATAGGTCGTATATGCTACCTTCTCCCATGGGTATTCCGAAATCAGGAGCCCTATCCAGCATTGAAAGAGAAAAGCGCTTGTACTCCTTGTTCACAACTATACTGCCGTCAGTGAGAAGGTACACAGCTCCGCCCTTCATGAGTACTATGGGATTGTAATCGGAGCTGAACTCCGAACTCACGAGATTTGCCATAATGAGCCTCCCTGGCCCGGTGTTTATTGTAATGTGTCCATAATTCGGGGGCATGAGAACTTTGTCCCCTGCCCTGGCTTTTACAAGTACGACATCGTACCGGGAATCAGATAGCCTTTTCTGAAGGAGGTAAGTCGCATTGCCTTCTATAACTTCGTAAAGCTCAGGATAGCAGAGGTCCTTTTCTGCTAATGGATGGTAATGGCCTAGCGTCTTGTTAAACTCCTTGCCAAGGGAGTACGGCGCCATTATGGTTACATCGTAACGCAGCTTCTTATCCGAAAAAACAGGATTTTTCGCTACACCCGGAGCCCTGTACATGTAGTACAGCTTGTCTGCGGCGGCGTCACTGGAAGCCGCTTCGGGCGAGAGAAGAACCTCCTTCATCTCGCCTACGGTCCTTGAGGAAGACTCCAGCTTCTTGCCTTCTTCGTAAAGAGAATACCCCTCAAGCTCAAGCTTTACTCCTTTTGTATTCAGTTCGTCCATCTCGACCACTAATCGTCCCCATAGCGCTCAAGCGCTGCCATGTTTATGGTTTCTATTCCAAGATAAAGGTGCAGGACCTTATGATCCTTTCCGTCAGGAACAACAAGGAGGCTGCCTCTCCTCATGAGTTCAATGAACGGGGAGCCGTCGGATATCACGGGGCGTCGGTTAGGCCAAGCCAGAGTAACCATATCAAGACCTACGAAAAGCTTCGGCCTGCCGTTTGCTTCGTATGATAGCAGGGCCCCGGCGCCTTTGCGCTGTCCTCTATCAGATGCGCCATTTCCTTGTTTACGCCGCTCCTGGCGAAACCTATGATGTGTGCTGCAAGTGTGCTGTTGATCCCGGTAGTGTCTGGCACGTACTTCTTTGGCGAAATCGTCTGCATAACTGGATATCTGGTTTAATCATTATAAGCTTTGCCCCTGCTCCGCTGCAGTGTCCTTTCTTAGGGCTCCGCCGAGGGTAGGATCTGCAGTTATGCGCACGCCTCTTGCCACGAGTAGAGTGAGATTGCCATTTTTCCTGTCCGTTATTCTGAGATACGGCATGATTGTGTTTCCGTCTGAAAGAAGAGCCCCGCCAGACCTGAAAAGCGCGCGGAGAGGAAGCCCTTCGATGCGTATAGCCGCAGAGAGGCCAAGATATATCTCCCCGCAGCTGGTCGCAAGAGCTCCGGCTGAATTGGCATTGCGCAGGAATAGCTTAAGTTCGTCACGGTTCTGCCATCTGCTGCGCATAAAGAGTGCTATGCTATCCGCAACAGCTTTCTTCTCGGTATTAACATCGATTCTGTGGCTATCTCTCAGCATCAGCTCGCCAAGAGGATTATTGTACGGCGAGGTGGTTAAAGGGTTCTACGGTGCCGGTCGATTGACGGACTAGAAAATAAGCTGGAGCTACTTTGAACCCCTCTTGCGGAGAAGACGCCCTATCTGCCGTCTTTTCGCGGCTACGATATACGCTGCAATAATGATCACTGCCAGGTATATGATGTAGGAGATTATCCCTCCGGTGCCCTGCTGGGATCCCACTATTGCATAGTAGTTGCTCGTACCATAATAGACCTGCTGAGGCGCGCCGTTGGACTGCTTCCAGTTTTCGTATATAGTTACAGGATACCTGCCGGACTGGGCCTTCTCATCCACGCTCACCTGGAAGGTCACGTTTGCAGTCTGGCCTGGTTCAAGATCGGCAAGGTAATAGCTTGAGGTGACAGGGGTTATCGGATACTGGCTCTGGAAACTGAGCTGCAGATTCTTTGCTGCTATGTTTCCAGTATTGGTTATCCTTAACCTGAGCTGTGCGTTCGGTGAGCCCTGTGGCAGAAGATATTCGCCATTTGATATAGTGAATGAAGAAGAAGGCACTACTGAAAGAGAGACTGTCTCATTTTTGGAGATAGGGCTGCCGTAGTTGGCAGGATAGTAGTCCACACGGGCCAGCAGGCTTGAGTTGTAAGAGCCGCCGTTGTTGGCACTGACAAGAAGGGCTTCCTGGACGCTCTGGCCAGGAGCTATGCTACCTATGAAAAAATTGTTGACTGAACCGAGTACGCTGGTTCCGGGACCTGGAAGCACGCCGACGCTGACATTCTTAGCGGTGCCGTACCCTATGTTCGCAATCGAGAGAGTCACGGACTGGTTGTATCCCTGGTAGAGAGCCTGTGGAAATGCACCGGCTGCAGACACAACTATATCGGGATTGTCAACAGCAATGGATAGGTTCTGGTAGATGAGAGCATTCTGCACCGGACCCACCTCGGGCGTGTAGCTGACGTGCATGGGCAGCCGATAGGTTCCGTTGCCTAGTGCCGGGCTGGCCTGATACTCCGCGTTTATCGAGACTGTGCCGTGTGGGGCTAGGTTGCCGATGCTGAAAGAGCTGCTCCCAAGAGCAGTGAAGTTAGCATCACTAATGAGCGAGAGGTTCAGTCCTTTTGCGGTGCCGTACCCTATGTTTGAGACATCAAGCACAATCGGAAATTCTTCCCCTGGGGAAATGTGCGAAGGAGTGGAGACTATGCTTATTTTTGGGATGCCATGGACATAGAAGCTTATAGGTATCGTCGATTCGCCGGTGACTATCTCAGAGACGCCCGTGACAGTTGTTACCGTTGTCTGGTAATAAGCCACAAGAGTGAGGTTGTACTCCCCAGACACGGTATCCTGAGGTATCTTCACGTTATAGGTGAAGTACGTTGTCGAACCGCCGTATATGCCCTGGCTCATCGTAGTTATGAGATTGGAGTGCGTCGGCGATATGTTTAGTATAGGATAGGCTCCTTCAAGCTCAAGGTTTACGTTGCTGAGCGATGATGAGTATGAATCGTATATCTGGAAAGAGACAGTCATGTTGCTCCCGGCAGTGACGGGATCGGGAGATATGCGGAGGTTGTAAGGGGAGAGTGCACCCGTCTGCGTCCCCTGACCATAGACGGGCAGTAGGAATGCCAGGAAAGCCAGAGATATTAAAGGCAGCGCGTTCTTCATTCATTCACCAAAGATCATTCTATTGTATTCTTGAACAGTATAAAACTGGCTATTACTGCTACTGCAGTGAATATAATCATTACCCCGAAGTCGGTGATCATGCTGCTGATCGGGAAGAACCCGTTTAGCATTACGGACCTTATGCCGTTGGTCGCATAGGTGAGGGGATCGTAAGTGCTGAATGGCTGCAGTATGGGCGGGAAGGAAGACGTTGGGAAGAACGCCCCGGAGAGGAACCATGCCGGCATCACGAATGACTGCGCACCTATGGTGTATACCTCTATACGTTTTATCCTTGAACCCAAAAGGAGCGTTATCCCGGAGAACGCCATGCCTGTGAGGGCCAGCATCGCGAGTATGTAGGGTATGCCGAGCAAGCCCATCGCTATTTTTGCACCAAGAACCAGTCCGATTATTATTGCAAGTATGCCGTAGATTATTGACTGCAGTGTTCCAGACAGCAGCTTGCCGATCAGTATCGCTTTTTTGTTTATAGGAGTGATGAGAAACGCCTTAATGTTCCCGAGCTGGCGGTCTATTATTATTGACATTCCACCTCCGAATACAGCCCCGAAAGCCACAGCCATCAGTATGACGCTCGCTACCAGAAAATCGCGATAGTTGCTGCCTGTTCCCTGCGTAGAGACCGTTTTTACCAGACCTGCCTGCTCAGCGCTGCTGCCAACGTTCGCACCGAAAGCCGCTGCCGATGACGCGATAGCGGATAGGACAGCACCAGCCTGCGAAAACTCGCTGCCGGAATAATACAAGTAAACACTTGGCGACCCGTTGCTCGACCGCGGGAATGAAGGGAGTATTACAAGAACGGCCTCGACTGTTCCGGAGTGAAGCATTCCAAGTCCCGTCTCCTGGTTTGTGAGAGAAGTTACCGAAACAACCTTGTTTGCCTCGAGGCTGTTTATGAACTGCACGGATGAAGGATTGTTTGCGTAATTTGCCACTGCCACGGGGATGCCGGTTATGCTTGATCCGAGGCTTCCGAAGAATATCAGGATTATTAAGGGAAAGATCATTGACCGTATCAGGTTTGTGCGGAGGTTGCTCTGGAAGAGAAGCATCTCCCTCTTGTATATTGTCATTGAGTCCTGGATAAGTCCCAATTCATACACCTGCACGCAGCCGTGTGAGACTCGATTGCTGCTCTACGGTAGTGTCCCTAAAGCTTGCGCCGGTTAGCTTTATAAAAACATCGTCAAGGGTTGGCAGACGTATGCTTATCTCATGCACGTCTATGCCGGCCTTCTCTATGGCCTCTGCAGCCTTGCGCAGTTGATAGAGTGGGCGATCGCTTATCTGCACTTCTATCCGGCCGTCTTTCTCGGCGGACTCGGAGCCGAGGACAGTGCCAAGTAGTTTCCTTAGCGCAGGAACATCATCATGCGCCGCAGAGACACTCAGGACCCTGCCTTTCGCAACTATCTTTTTTAACTCAGCCGCAGTGCCTATAGCGCTCACCTTGCCATGATCGATTATCGCTATCCTGTCGCACAGGGCATCGGCTTCCTCAAGATACTGGGTAGTTAGTATTATCGTTATCCCCTTCTTGTTCAGGCGCCTTATCTCGGACCACATATTAACCCGGCTCTGTATGTCAAGGCCTGTGGTAGGTTCATCGAGTATGAGCACTCTCGGTTCCTGTATCATTGACTTCACAAGGTTCAGGCGCCTTTGCATCCCTCCGGAGAAGGTGCCTGCAGGCTTGTCTGCGAAATCGACAAGGTCGGCTTCTGCGAGGGCTCGGTTGACGCTTTCCTCTATCTCAGCCGTGGGCACATGATACAACCTTGCGAATATGCGCAGATTGTCCCTAGCAGTGAGATAGCTCTCCACAACAGTCTCCTGTGTCATGAAGCCGATCATCTGCTTGACCTTTTCCGGATGCTTGACGCTGTCGTAGCCTTCAACAGTTATGTGGCCTGAACTCGGCACCAGTAGACCGAGGACCATGTTCAGTGTCGTGGTCTTGCCTGCGCCGTTCGGGCCCAGTATTCCGAATATCTCCCCGTGCTTTATCTTAAGGTTCACGCCCTTTACCGCTTCGAGGTTGCCGAATCTTTTGGTAATGTTGACTATGTCCACAGAATACTCTGCCATGCATTATCCCTCGAACTCGACCTCTATCAGCCTTCGCGCTTCGGCTAGGAATCCCGAGATCATCCTTTTTGAATTGTTTGCAACCTTTGCGCCGTACGGGGTTAGCTCGTACCTTTTCTGTGCCACGCGGCCGCGCATGACTGCCTTGCTCCTGACGAATCCTTTCTTTTCAAGCGCATTGAGTATATTGTATATCTCGCTCTTGCCCATCCTGCCGACGATAGGGTAATCCCTTTCGCGCAGATTCTTAAGAAGAGCGTATGGGTGTGTCTTTTTCCTACGTATTGAGTTGAGTATTATTATCTTCGCAAAGCCGCTTTTGAGCGTGCCGTCGATTATTCCGTACTTTCCCGTACCTGCCCTTGTTTCCGTTCCACCACCCATAATGGTCTAAACTTAGACTAATATAAGTGAATGGCAAAGTATAAAACGGTTTGCGAACTCAGAACGTGAGGTGCAATTGCACTGACAGGACGGATGTACACAGAATATAATAACCTATTGCATTTATTTATTGAGTGCAGAACAGTGAGAGGATGGAGTACAAGGAGATTGAGGATAGATGGCAGAGGGAATGGGACGAAGCGAGGCTTTTTGAGAGCAACGTGGATTCCAGGCCTTCTTACTTTGTAACTGCGGCCTTTCCTTACGCCAATGCGCCGCAGCACATAGGCCATTTGAGGACCTTCGGAACGGCCGACGTTCTTGCCAGGTACAAAAGGATGAGGGGATTCAACGTTCTCTTCCCGATGGGCTTCCACGCGACAGGCACACCAGTGCTTGCGTTTGCAAAGAGAATAAAAAGCAGGGATGAAGATCTTGTGAAGGAGCTGAAGCTCTTCAGCATACCTGATGAGGAGATAGCGAAGATGACTGATCCTACGTACATCGCAAATTATTTTGTTAAAGAGATAGAACGGGGGATGCACCTAGCGGGTTTCAGCATAGACTGGAGGCGCAAGTTCGTCTCGATAGACCCATTCTTCAGCAAGATGATCGAGTGGCAGTTCGGTAAGCTCAATGATAAGGGGTTCCTCATACGCGGGAAGCATGCGGTGGGATGGTGCCCCAATGAGAACAATGCGGTTGGTATGCATGATACCAAGCATGATGTTGAGCCGGAGATAGAGAAAGAGGTAGCGATAAGGTTCAGGATAAAGGGGGAAGATTCCTACCTGCTATGTGTTACGCTGAGGCCTGAAACAATACACGGGGTAACAAATCTGTTCGTGAATGAGAATGCGAAATACGCGCTGTGCAGCATGGAAGGCGCAAAGGGCAAGTATTATATTGCGAAGGAAAGCATACCTTCCCTGAAATACCAGTTTTCCATCGTTGCTTCCGGGGAGGCCAGCGGTTCTGAACTTATAGGCAAGAGTTGTGCGAATCCCATAACAGGCGCGGAGCTTCCTGTGCTCCCGGGCTTCTTTGTCAATGAGGGCATTGGAACGGGAGTTGTTATGAGCGTTCCGGCCCATGCCCCATTCGATTACGCCGCAGTGGAAAGGCTTAAGGCAGAAGGAAAGGCCGATAACATAGAACCGATAATCGTGCTTGAGACGGGTGAACTGGAGGAGGGAGAGATACCTGCTCTTGCATATATGCGCAAGGCGGGGGCCGAGCCGGGTTCGGACGAGAAACTCCTTGAGATTGCGACAAAGCTGCAGTATAAGGCGGAATCACACAAGGGGAGGATGATCGCGGATGGCTTGAAGGGACTTACTGAGCCAGAGGCAAGAGAGAAGATAAAAGGCATGTTGCTGGGTAGTGGCGATGCACTGGAGGTCTACGCGCTGGCGAACGAAGGCAATGTTATGTGCAGATGCGGTACTGGGGTTGTGGTGAAGGTGGTTGACAACCAATGGTTTCTGAATTACGGCGATGCGAAGTGGAAGGAAACTGCAAAGGATGCACTCGGAAACATGAACATACTCCCTGAGAAGAGCAGGAATGCATTCGAATCCGCACTGGAATGGATAAACCTCAGGGCTGTTGTGAGGGCGCAGGGCCTCGGTACGAAGTTTCCTTTCGAAAAACAGTACATAATAGAATCGTTATCGGATTCTACAGTGTACATGGCATTCTACACGATATCCCACATAATAAGGGAGGTCGATCCTGAGAGGCTTACTCCTGCTTTCTTCAGCTTCGTCTTCCTGGGAGAGGGCAATGCAGGGGACGTTGCCAAGGAGACAGGCATAGATTTCGACAAAGTCAGGAAGAGCAGAGAATCTTTCGAGTACTGGTACAATGAGACATCGCGGCACTCAGGGCCCGATCTTATCTTCAACCATCTTACCATGTACATATTCAACCATGCCGCCATATTCGAAAGGAAGCGATGGCCGAAGCAGATAGTGGTAAACGGATCCGTTCTGTGCGAGGGCGAGAAGATGAGCAAGAGCCTTGGCAACATAATACCTCTTGCTGACGCGTTTGCAAAATACGGAGTAGACCCGCTAAGGTTTGTTGTGATCGCAGGGGCAGAGTTATTCAGCGATTCCGAATTCAACGACGAGGCTGTTAATGGAGTTAGGGAGCGTTTCGAGTACCTGCACAATGCCAGCAGGAATGCAGATGGCCTGGGAATGGGCGAGCTGAATCGCATGGATTACTGGCTCTATTCAAAACTCAATAGAAAAATAGACGGGATCACAGCGTCAATGGAGAAGCTTGAGCTGCGCGACGCATCTACGCAGCTCCTTTACAACACGGTCTTAGAGCTAAAGAGATATTTTGCAAAAGGGGGCAACAATTCTATGGTAGTGAAAGATTATCTCTCGAAGGTTATTCTGATGATGCAGCCCATAGCGCCGCACGTTTCTGAAGAGCTGTGGCACATGCTTGGCAACAATAGCTTCGCATCTGCAGAAAGTTGGCCCAGTGCGGATAAGGAGATGATAAGCGAAGTTATTGAGGAAGGGGAAGAGCTTGTGGAGCGGGCAGTGTTGGACGCAAAGCAGGTGATGGAGCTCATGGGCAGGAAAGGAAGAGGCTCTGCCAGAGAAATAAGGATAATAACCGCGGGGGCATGGAAGCACGACGCGCTGGGCATCATTTCAGAGACGAAGGACATAGGAAAGACAGTGGCTGGCATACGGGATAAATACCCTTCGATAAGCTCCGATATCGTATCCAAATACGCAGCGGTGCTGATGAGGAAGACCAATGAACTGAGGAAAGGGGCCCTTGGCTATGAAGAAGAATACGAGGCGTTTCTTGATTCCAGCGAGTATATAGCTAAGCTCCTGGGGGTGAAGGTAAGAATTGAGAAGGAGGAGGATTCCGATTCCCAGAGGGCTTCAAGGGCATCGCCAATGAAACCCAGCATCGATGTGCTCTCGTGAGCCGGATCCTATTACGTAAGCCGACGCATCCGCAGGCCGTTTTGCTGATTTTCAAAGAAAGCCTTTCATAGCGGTCTGAAGAGCATGCCGGTTGAGAGTTTCGCGAGAACCACTATGAGCACAAATGAGAAGAGCATGGATTCTATGATTGCTATTCCTGGGTTCAGAGAGAAGAGAAGTACGAACACTGTAACAAGCAGGGCGGCGTAGACCCCCTTGTTCCAGGCCAATATCTTGCTCCCATCAAGAGGGTATACGGGCAGCATGTTTATGAAGCTCAGCCAGATATTGATATAGAGGGTAAGCCAGAGCCCTATGGCGAGGTAGCTGTTATGGTTGATGTTTGAAAGGTAAAAGACGGCAAATAGTAACAGGAATATCGCGAAGTTTGTCAAAGGACCCGCTATTGAGACGTAGCCGTCCTGCTTCCTTGTAAGAGTGTTGGTATAGAGCATTGTCGCCCCAGGAAGGGCCATGAGGAATCCGAACATGCTTGTGAAAAGTGCGACGATTATCCCGAAGTCCGACCTCTTGAACGCGGCTATTATCCCGAAGCGCTCAGCGACTTTCTTGTGCATGTATTCATGCGGAAGGAATGATAGCGTCACAGCCATGAACGTTATCGGAAGCAGGTACAGCAGCGAGAAACCCTTTGACACGGAGGAGAAGATGCCTCCGGAAAGAAGTATGGCGAATGCTACGCTGAGGCCGATATCGGCTATTGCCATGTCCTTCAGCTCTTCTGAAATTGATACGTGCTGCCGGTAGACTCCCATTGAAGCGCATATGATATTGGATCATCAAGCTTAAAATATATGGCGTTCTTCAGCTAGCCGGCAGTTGGCGCCGGGCGAGACACCCAGTTAAAAACCTTACCTTCCATTCAGTATCCGGTGTGCTTACGGAAAGCCTAGATCCTAAAAGAGCGGATTTCCCAAACAGCATAGCTGGGCTTTCTGAGAGGCTTCTAAGCTTGGGGGATGAGTTCAGGGATGTAGAGATTGCAATGCTCTGGAAGGAGGCCGATGGGATAATCGAGAACAGCGGTCCGCTAACCAAAATCGTCCTGAAAGTCGGTGGGAGGGGCCTCAGCAAAGAGATAGCAGTGTACGTAACTGCGGTTTCCATGCTCCTTCTATACAGTGTAGATGTAGATTCATACAATCTGACGAAGCTCTTAAGCGCCGTTGATATGCCTCCGGACATGAATATGATGAAGGCAATCCTGTCTTCAAAACTCAACAACATAGCCTCCTATTTTCCAATGCTCTATTACCTTGGTGTTATCGGCAAGGAGCCTACGGTAGAACTCCTCGATTCCATAGCCGTGGCTGTAGGGCTTCCATCAAACCTGCCGCTTGCAGCCCATGCTCTGAATCTCTTCCGCGAGATAGTGAACGATTCCTGGAGGCGCGGGGCAAGGCCTTCCAACAAAGCAGACGCGATGGAGGAGACGCGCGCCATCCTGGCATCGATGATTACCACAATGGCAAGAATAGTGAACGGAGAGGTGAAGGATGCCCTCTCCAGGAAGGGCATGATGGAAATGGCCGCAGCAGGTTATCTCAATTACTTCTCCACGTATGTGATATTCGTATCCAACGGCATACCTATAACGCGCGACGCGGTGATGCGTATACTTGAATGTGTGGGGATCACGCCAGAGGACCGTATGTTGGATTTCCTTTCCACAATGAATTATGAAAGTGCAACCCTGGCGTATGTGGCGGCGATATACCTGATTGTCTCTTCCGGCAAAGAGCCAACGCTCAAAGGTATAAACAAGGTAGATCAAGCGCTTGGAAAGACGGCGGACAGCGCAAACGCCGCATTCTTCCTGAAAGAATACAACGACACCAGGAGATAATCACCGGCTCCCATATCAGACGGATCCCTCACGCTGCCTCTTCTTTTCCTCAATGCTCTCGATGAATCTCTCCCTTCCGTATATTATCAGAATGGAACCAAGCGCAACGAATGCGATGTAACCCATTGCACCCCACCTCACGTTTTTCATGAAATCAAGGTTTATGCCACTAAGGTGCATGCTGTTTATGCGTATGGGATTTTGGAAGAGTGCGTGTGGCTTGCACGATGCTTCCGAACTGCGCACATTCTGTAGCAGCGAGTCTGCGCCGTCGAGATAGCCGGATGAGCTGTTCAGAGTCACGGGCTCCGTTCCTGACGCGGTTGTGTTGTTCGCGTATTCCTCGTAAAGGCTCTTGTCAAAGGCACGGCAATTCGCAAGCACGCTCCTGTTTGCCGCGTATTCCTCCTCTGCGATTCCCGCAGCGTTATCCGCGGCTATGACATTGTTTTCTATCCTGTTGGAGATATTGTCGAAAGACTCGAACTGCGCACTCGCGCCTGTCATGATTATATTGGCAGTGGTGATATTATACGCGGCCTGATCCAGCTCCGACTCAGTTATCGCCCGTTGGGCGTTGTAGACATACGGCTGGGTCTGATTCAGGTAACCGCTCACTATCGAGTTGCATATGTCGTACACTCCGCAGAAATAGCTGTAGGTTTCGTTCTCCGTGTAGTATCTGGCGTAAGTGGATTCGTACAGATTCGCGAGATAGCCTCCGGACTGGTTAAGATAGTGATGCACGGTTATATTGAAAGATACGCTGAAATTAACCTGCGGGTAGCTCGAAGAGACGAAGTCTATGGCCACCTTCCTTGTACTGCTCCCATTGCCTTCAAGCAGCGAGAAAGGCACAAGCGAGACAGTGCAGACCACTGTAGAAAGGCTGCCGACCTCGCATCTGCTTCCAAGGATCCCCATCGGCATGCTAACGTTGTAAGGGTCCTCCTGCCATGCTGTGAAATTGCCATATAAGGGCTTGTATGGGTTTGATACGGCGAAAGTAACGGGTATCCTCTGCCCGTCAACACAACTCACGTAGCTAGAGTTGAACTGCCAACACTGGCCTGCTACTCCGCTCAGTATAGGTATTGCGTTCATGGCCGCAGCAGGAACGATGCCAATGGCAGCAAAGACGGCAAGCCAGCTAAGATATGTTATTTTCAGCTCCATCCAAGCACCGGAAGCTTACAATCTTATAGCGTATGTATTCCTATATATTCTTTTCCCCCCTCTCATACCGTAAAGGGTGTACGAGGCTTTAAAGCTTGCCCTTGCGAAGTTCAGGAAGGCGGCTGCAAGCTTCTTGTTGCTTATGTACACATCAAGGCCGTTGTCATTCTCCTCTACCTTCGATATGAAACCGTCATTGGCCTTAAGGTAGTTCTCAAGGGATTTTATCATCCTCCATCCCTTGGTCGTGCTGCCTCTGAGCTGGAAGATCGCTTCGTAGTACGATGCGGCCTTCTTGAAGCAAGTATCACATAGCACCTTCTTCCGTGAAAGAGGTATTCTCTTCTCCACCGAGACCCTCCCGTGTTCATCTTCCTCAGTAAATTCAACAAGCGCGTAGTCCTCGCCGAAATCTACCAGGCGCACCCCGTATCCTTTCACCGCACGCTCCACAACTTTCTGCACATTCCTGCCTTCCAGGCGCACAAAAGCCTTGCCCACTCTTAGAAGTCCGCATCTTTTGCATATGTCCAGCTCTGCTTTTGCGCTTATCTTGCCTGAGAGTTTGTCCTCTGTGCAGTATCTGCAAAACTCGCCATGGAAAGGCACATCCGCGCTTGATCTGTTGCATATCGGGCAGTGCTTGGCCATGCCATCATCCTCTGAGATAGCGTCTGCCCACAATCGAGGCGTAGGCAGGACGGGTCAGCAACGCGCCGAGAAGGGCGCCGAGAACAGTCGAGAGCGCAAAGCCGATGACCGTTATCAGCGAGGTCGAGAATATAAGAGGCACCATCGCTACGATGAGCAGTATTGCATCTGCCCAGACAACATAGAACGCATGGCTGAACTTAGATTTCATGTTGGATTCCCTCGATCCTGTGAGTATTTCGTCAGTTATTATGATCTGGGCGTCGACCCCCGTACCTACAACCGCTATCATTCCAGCGACAGCAGGCAGGTCTATGTATCCTACTAATCCTACGACCGATGCAATAATGAAAAGTTCGGCCATGGTTGTGAGTATTATCGGTCCTATAAGGAATATCTTCCTGTATCTCATGACTATCGTTATAGTTACGGCAATTATGGCCGCGAGAAGCGCCGCCGCGCTTACTACCTCGAAATGTTTACCAAGCGTCGGCGCAATCGTTGTCGGTGGGTTCACTATCACCTGCACGGGTAGCGCTCCACCGTTCAGCACGCTGGTTATGAGGCCGGTGGTGTTCTGCGCAGCGGCGTTCTCTTCCAGCAATGAAGGCCCCGGAGGGACACTGCCGCTTATGGCATAAGTCTCAGATACTCCCCCCGTTGTTATGCCAGGCTCGAGAACCGATGATGTCAGCAGTCCTATCGCGGGCCATTCAGTTACTCTTATGACCTGTGTGCCGTTGGCGATGGTTATCGGGGTAAAGCTGGGAGTCATGTTCGAGGCAGTCGCATATATCAAAGAGTAATTCATCGCAGTGAGGTTCTTGACAACGCCTTCGGGGGTACCGCGCTCAAGTATCACGCGGCTATACCTCTTCCTGCTGCCGTTGAAGAACGGGTATAACGCTTTCCAGTTGCTTGCATTCTGGTCGAGCATCTCGATCGGTATTGTCCTGTTTCCGAAAAGAAGCGCCTGGCTCATTGCTCCGAGTTCCTCCTGCCTGCTGAGCCCAGCTCCGCTTATTCTGGAATTGTTCATAAGCAGTATCGCGCCATCAGGTCTGTCAAGGAACATGTATAGCTGGCTGTAAGCCTGCCCGAAGACAACGCTGGAAAACTTTTTCGCGGCTTCCGCGGTAACTATGAAGTTCACCTGCCACGTAACGTTGCTACCTGAAACGCCATACGTCGACTGCAGAGAATCCCCCAGTATGCCTGATCCGTTCAGCGCCTCCCTGCCATTAACCAGCCCTTCAAACACGCCCTGCTGCTCTATCAGATAGACAGTGCGGTCTATGCTGCTTTTTGAGAACGTCGGTATCTGTATCAGCACCTGCGAATTGCCCTCTCCCTGGACTATCGGCTGGCCGAGAGCGGACTGAGAGAGCCTATTCTCGAGAGTGCTTATCAGCGAGCTCATGATCAGGGGATTGACTGGATGCGCCAGCGTCAGCGTTATCTGCGTTCCCCCAACAAACTCTATACCAAGGCCTATCCCGTGGGTCACGTCAGCTACGAAGAGCCCGGCCAGTATCACAAGCAGCGCAAGAACTCTGTAATCTTTAATGTAATCTATAAACGTCATCATATCCTCTCTTTACGCTTCTTGTACATGAGCACCAGTGGCGTGTTTCCAAGCCATGTTGTCAGAAGGTCTCCGACAAGCCCTATCAGCACAACTCCTGCTATCTCATAGTAAGTCGGAACGTATGTTAGCAAGGCCACAACGAAGAGCACTGCGAACGACACTATCGCAGTTGTTGTCATCGTCATTCCTGTTTTCATCGATGCGTAAGCCCTGTCTTCTGGGGTTCCCTCATGCCTCTTCAGGATCCTTATGGCCGAGAGAACGTCGGTGTCTATGGCGTAACCTATGAGCATCAGAAGCCCGCCTATGCTCACCACTCCAAGGGGTATGCCGAATATCGCCATTCCCCCGAGTGCTATCAGGATATCATTCGCTGCCCCAAACACTACCGTGAAGGCGGGAACCGGAGATCTGAATATGAAGAACACAACTATCGATATCAATATGAATGCGGTTATGATCACTCCCTCCAGTTCGCCAAGAAAGTACCTGCCGACTGTCGCCGAAACTGGGCTGTATGAGAATGTGCTAAAGGGTATTATCCCCTGCAGCGCCGATACTGTCCTGTTCTCATACACGTTGCTGGCTTGTTCGTACATTCCGGCCGCCATTGCGCTCATGTTCGAGGCGCTGTTGGGATCGTAAGGCGGCGTGCCTATGAAAGCAGCAAGCGCGTTTCTCTCACCTTCTATCTGCGTTCTCATGCCTGCCATTGATCTGTTTACGGCATCTGAATAATTCGAAATTCTTGCTACAAGACTCTGATTAAGCTGATTTCCGGAAAGGGCTATCTCCGCTATGGTCTTGTTTGTAAGTGCCACTTTGTATGCGGAATTGTTCTGGTCAAATCCTATCTGATAAATATTCGCTTCGGCAAGGCTCTGGTTGAATGCAAGCGTAATCTGCAATCCTCCCGCGCTTTTCTGTATGCTCGGGTCAGGTACGTGCAGTTTTGATGAAATTGCAGCCGCGAGCTGCTGCGAGCTCATGCTCGAGTTAGTCTGGAGTATTATGCTGACTCCCCCCCTGAGCGATGAATCCAGGGTCACGTGCCCTGCCAGGTATAGCGATAGCAGCATCAATGCTATCGGTATCACTGGGAAGTATCTGAGATGCTTGCTTTTGTAAATATTCGGTAAACTAACCACTAAGACCAGCCTATAGGAGCTAAGAGAACCCGCGGCAAGAACCGCGGGGCATAGAACAGATTAATAAATAGAATAAAGAATAAAAGACTAAAAGCTTAACCTACACCGCCAGCTCAGCCGTATCTTACCATGAGCTTGTTGTGCAGAGAAACTACGAAGCCGTACACCACTACCATCAAGGCCAAGACGACCAATGATATGCCTGCCAACACATCGTATCCGTAGTGCAGCGTTGTCTGCGATATGAGCAGCGCGCCGACTATGAACAGGTATATCGCGACGTATATCGACCTGAATATGTACCATACGCTGTGCCTTTCGTTGTAGTGAAGCATCCTCTTCATGTAAAGGTCCGGGTCTACTAGAACCACGGTCTTTCTTTCAGCCATCATTTCACCTAGCCATATATAGAATAGAAACGCTTAAAAAGATATGCAGCCACGAGAACCGCAATGCACTCGTAAAGGCGGGCGCCCTCAGGGTTGCATCCTGCTCCTTATTATCCTGTCAAGCTTGCTTCCGAAACGTTCCCTTCTCGAGAATCTTACCACCCTCAGTTCCCTCCTCGACAGGCTTACCCTGAACCTGGCTCCTGGGCCTAGCACCCCTATCTCCTTTCCGTCGTACTTCAGCCTGCCCTTGTACTTTATGATCTCTATCTCAAGCCTTTTCCTTGCGTCAACCACTATCGGATTCTTGTAGGGCCCGTCAACGTTCAGAAATGTCATGCAGAATACATCGGGGCTGAGTATTATCGGCCCTCCCGCAGACTTGTTGTAAGCTGTGGATCCGACAAGCCCCGTTACGAGCATGCCGTCGCCGCTCATCACGTACGGGTAAATTTCGTATCTCCTCCCTCCTTCAAGCTCGTATATCCTGAAGCTTACCTCCTCGAGGAGATTGTTCAGTACTATCTCGTTGATGGCAAGGTATCTCCTGCCTCTGTATTCCACTTCCATCTTGTTCGAAAGTTTTTCGAGAGTGTATTTTCCTCGCTTCAGATTATCGATAACGTATCCGATCTCGCCTATGCTCAGGTCTGAATAGTATCCTATACTTCCGCTCTCGTCTGTGCGTATAGGCAAGATAGGACCTTCGAACTCCGCCGCCGCTTTGATGAACGTACCATCGCCACCGACAGCAACGCAGATATCCCCATTCTTTACAACATCAAATTCTTCGTAAAGCGGTGCTAGTTCAGGATACTCCCTCTTCTTTATTATTGATATCCTCATTGCCCTCCAGTCCTCCTGCCATAGAAGAAGTGCATCGGCCTGCCGAGAGCCGCTTCCGCGGCCTCCTGCAGCACTTCGCTGAATGTAGGGTGCGGGTGTATGGTGTCTGCTATGTCTTCAAGTGTGGCTCCCATCTCTATGGCAAGCGCAGCCTCGCCTATCATTGCGTTTGCATCCTCGGATACTATCTCTATGCCTCTGACCTGCTTTCCTGAATCGTACGCTATCTTCGCGAAGCCAGCCGCCTTTCCAAGCGCAACCGCCCTCCCTATTGCGCTTAGCGGAAACTTAGTTACTGTTATGCCCTCGCCTTCCATCCTTCCTGCTATTGCAATCTCCGGATCGGAAAATATAACTGCCGGTATTACTACATTGTCGAATCCTGAGTTCTTTCCTGCGGCTACCTCCCCGGCTATTACTCCCTGCCGCATCGCTTTATGTGCGAGCATAGGCTCCCCTGCAACATCACCTATCGCCAGTATGTTTCCGTCGCTTGTTCTCAGTGAACTGTCCACCTTTATGAATCCCTTCTGGTCAAGCTGCACTCCTGTGTTTTCAAGGCCTAGTCCTTTGGTGTAGGGTCTCAGTCCGGTTGCAACCACGATGACCTCCGAGTCTATCCGTGTTCCATCACTCAGCGTCATTCCCCCGCTATGCCTTTCAGATGGAGTCAACCCCGCGTATATTTTCACTCCAAGCTCCCCCAGCCTATTATTGACGAGCGCCGCGGCATCCGGGTCGAAATGAGAGAGCATTCCCGACCTCGCCACAACACTCACTTCCGATCCCAGTTTCGCGTAAAGAGTCGCAGTTTCAGCTGATACATACCCTGCACCTATTATTGTGATCGATTTGGGTATCTTCTGCAGCAGCAGTGCGCCCTTGTAGTCAAGGATTCCATCTCCAAATTCGAAGCCTTTCAGTTCAACAGGTTCAGAGCCTGTCGCTATTATCGCTTTCTTGAATTCGATGTTCGTGCCGTCAGTGAGCTGCAGCTCGCTCGATGATAAGAATGTTCCCTGTGCCTTTGCGATCTCGACTCCGTTCGATTTGCAGAGGAATTCTACTCCCTCTTCAAGCTTCTTCGAGACTGAAACCCTCCAGTCGTACATCTTCTTCGCATCCAGGGCTGCGCTTGCCGTTATCCCGAACCTCTCGGCATGCTGCATGTCATAAAAGAGATCGGCAATGTGTATCAGCGTTTTAGAAGGTATGCACGCATAGTTCAGGCAATGCCCTCCCATCTTCTCCTTCTCGACTATTGTTACGCTCATGCCAAGCTGAGAGGCCCTTATGGCGGCAAGGTAACCTCCGACACCTCCTCCTACAACAACGAGATCCGTCTCCTCAGGAAGTGAACCCATTACCATGCCAAGACGACACTCCCTTGGATCCTTAACAATAAATAGTTATCGCCCGTGCCGTCTACCCGCATCCGTTCTTTTGCATCGTCTCCTAACGTCCAAGCTCTCTCAAAACGTCAGAAGCTATCCATCCAGAACTTCCCGAATCCATGTCTTTTATCTCTTCGGCTGTCCTTATCGCTATAATCCTCAATCTGCTGTTGCGCTTCCCTATCTGTCTGAGAGCCCAGCTGACTCCTTTCCTGACGAAGTTTCTCCCGTCCGTTGCACCCATCTTTATGAACGGGAGAAAAGCAGTGAACTCTGAATCATCGGCCATCTTGTCATGCACCGCAAGGGAAGCCATTATCGAGTATCCGGCTCTCTTTACGAACTCCCTTCTATCCCCGCTCCACCCATTGCTTTTGGATAAGCATATCTCGTCTTGTCAAAAAGGGAGCCGCAGCACTGGTCGCAAAGGTCCCACGAATCAAACCCGGCAGCCCAGTGCTCCATCTGAGCTTCGGTCACCCTCGCCGGCTCATCGATCATACACGCAAGAATCCTTGCTTCGTGGATCCCCGATCTCCAAAGCCCTGCTGCAAGCGTATGGTCCTTACCTGCCTTTTTTGCTATCTGCCTTATTTCCGGAATCGACACGCCAAGCATGCGCTTCCCTTTTATGCCGAACCTCCCCATTCCAGAGAGAACCTTCCCGTCGGCCCTTCGCCTCAACTCGGCAAGGGCCTCTCCACTGTTCATGCTATCCCAGCATCTCCAGGAATTCAGGATCCTCAAGATAGCTTATTATGGCATTTCCAAGGTGGACAGCCTCTGCACCGTCAACAACCCTGTGATCGAAAACTATTGAGAACGGTAGAACCTTGCCAACCCTTATTTCACCTCCTGAAACGATTGCTTCATCACGTATGCGGTGCACGCCAAGTATGCCTACCTCGGGGTAGTTGATCATCGGCACAGAAAAATATCCACCGCCCAGGCTGCCGATGTTGGTTATAGTAAATGTGGAGTCGCGCATTTCCTCAATAGATATAGTCATATCCTTCAATTTAGCGGAAAGGGCGCTTATATCCCTCGCTATCTCTGCTATACTCTTCTTGTCTGCGCTTTTTACCACAATGACCTTGAGTCCATCAGGTGCCTCAGCCGCCAAGCCTATGTTATAATATTTTTTAAGCACTACCTCCTGCCTCTCCTTGTCATAGCTTGAATTGAAACGCGGATTATCCCGGAGCGCTGCCACAGTTGCTTTTATTATGAACGGCATGAAAGTGAGTTTCACTCCCAGCTTCTCCATCTTCGGCTTCTCCTTAGAAACTATCTCGAAGAGATGCGTAGCGTCGAGCTTATCCATGTGCGCAGCGCGTGGTATTGTCCAGGAAAGCTCCATGTTCTTTGCTATAGCCTTCCTTGTCTGGGACATTGGCACACGCTCGGTAAGATCTTGCGAAGCGCGTTTCGGAACAGGGGAAAAAGCAGCGGCTTCTTTGCCCGTAGGTGCTGCCTTTGTCCCTGCTTGTCTGAGATCTGCTTCGATGATTCTTCCGTTAGGCCCCGTGCCTGCGACTGTTGAAATATCTATATTCAATTCTCTTGCAAGCTTTCTCACAGCAGGTGTGGCGAGTATCTCTTTCTCATCTACGTCTGTAATCGGATGCTGTTTCGGCGCAGCGACAGCCGCAACGGGCTGCACAACCTCTTCAACGGGGGCCTTCCCAGTGGCGGCAGATCTTCCTTCCAGCTCTTCAGCGGTACCTACATACGCCAGCGTATCCCCTACTCTGACTGTGCTACCCTCTTTTGCAACAACCTTCACCATGCCCGATATAGGCGATGGTACGTTAACGACTGCCTTGTCAGTTTCTATCTGGGCAAGGGACTGGTCCTCCTTGACGCTGTCTCCGTTTCTGACCAGCCACTTCTGGAGATGCCCTTCGGTTATTCCCTCCCCGATATCAACAAACTTTATCTCTTTCATCGGCATCACAAGCTCAGGAGTCTGCTCACAGCGTCGGATATCTTTTTCTCGTTAGGCACGTAATATTTCTCGTATCCCGGGAACGGATAAGGCATGCTCGGCGCCCCAACCCTTATTACCGGGGCCTGCAGCTCGAACATGGCTTCCTCGGCTATTACGGCAGCAACCTCGGCGCCAACACCGAAACTTCTTGGCGCTTCGTGCACAACAAGAACTCTTCCCGTCTTTTTAGCGCTCTCCACTATGGTCTCATTGTCAAGCGGATTTATAGTTCTGAGGTCGACAACCTCTGCGCTGAGCTTCCTCTTCTCCACAACGTCCTTCACCACAGGGATCATTGTGCCATAAGTTATTATTGTAAGGTCCTCCCCTTCGCTAAGTATGTTGGCCTTTCCTATTGGCACCTCATAAGCCTCCTCCGGGATTTCCTGTTTGAACAACCTGTACAGCCGCGTGGGCTCCAGGAATAGCACAGGATCACCGCCTCTGCCTGCCTTTATCAAAAGGCCCTTGGCATCATATGGATTAGACGGCTCTAAGACTACAAGTCCGCCAGCGTGGGAATAAAGCGCTTCGGGGCTCTCCGAGTGGTGTTCCAGCGATCTGACTCCTCCGCTCACAGGAGTGCGTACCACCATTGGCACCGTTCTAGTAGCCCTTGTCCTTGATCTGTACCTTGCAGCATGGTTTACCAGCTGACTGAAACCAAGGTACATGAACCCTGCAAACTGTATCTCTGGTATGGGCCTAAGACCGGAGAGAGCCATGCCTATGGCCGTCCCTATTATCCCCGATTCGGCAAGCGGCGTATCGATAACTCTACGCTCGCCGAACTTATCAAAAAGGCCTTCAGTAACCCTGAACACACCGCCATCCTTCCCTATGTCCTCTCCAAGTAGCACTACTTCCTCGTTCTCACGCAAGAGCAGCTCAAGAGCATTGTTTATCGCAGTGACCATATTCGCAAGCATCATATCTCCCCCTGCCAGAAATACGAGGCTTCGGCCTCGTTCATCTCCTTCTTCAGCGTTTCCGAAACACTTCCATACACGTGCTCAAATATGTTTTTTGGATCAGGCTTGAAAGCCTCTGCTTTCTCCACCATATCGTCAACGGTTTTGGCCTGCTCTTCAACCAGCGCCTTCTCCTTCGTATCGTCCCAGGCTCCCCTCTTGGAAAGGTACGCTTTGATCCTAAGTATGGGATCCTTGCCCTTCCACTCCTCGACCTCAGAATCCGATCTGTATTTTGTCGGATCGTCAGATGTCGTGTGCATTCCAATCCTGTAGGTCACGCACTCGATGAGCGTGGGTCCCTTCTTCGAATTCTCTATCGCATCCCTGACGGCACTGTAAACTGCTACGACATCATTGCCATCAACCTGCACAGCATTGATTCCGGCGGCAATCGCCTTCTGCGCCAGAGTCCTTGCCGCTGACTGCTTGCTCCTGGGCACCGAGATCGCCCATTGATTATTCTGTATTATCGCCACAAGAGGTGCCTTCCATACTCCTGCAAAATTCAGCGCTTCGTAGAAGTCTCCCTCTGACGTACCTCCGTCTCCCACGTATGACACAACGGCAACATCCCTGCTTTTGTACATCTGCGCGAAAGCAATGCCTGCCGAGTGCGGCATCTGCGTCG
The DNA here is from genome assembly GCA_021827925.1 of Microcaldota archaeon. Taxonomy (GTDB): domain Archaea; phylum Micrarchaeota; class Micrarchaeia; order Micrarchaeales; family CABMGC01; genus JAKATZ01. The sequence goes on from JAKATZ010000004.1 coordinate 62,605, forward strand.
AAACCGGCACGGCCATCGGGAAGCCGTTCACCTCCTTTGGTATAATATTCCCTTCTTCATAGCCCATCCAATAGAGCAGAAGCACTTCCATGGGCAGCCCGCGTACAAGGTAGACTCCTCCCTGCCGAAAAGCCGGCACGAATATATCCTCCTTCCTCATTGCCATTGCGCTGCCTATCTGCACAGCCTCTTCTCCAAGTCCAGGTGCGTATGTGGCTGTTCTGCCCTGCCTCTGCAGGCTCAATATTTTTGTGTCTATCGCTCTGGCGAGCATCATTGCCTTATACATCTCTATTACTTTTGGATCTGCGAGATCTCTAGGGAAGAGCGAATCATCAGCGTTTCCAGACTCGTCTATTATCTGCAGGTACTTGATCTCTCCCTTATATGCGCTTCCAAGCACTCCAACACCCAGCAGCAAATCCGATTGCACTTTTTAAATATCTTCTGCGCGGCTGCGTGTAAGTCCATACAAAACCCCCTCTCAGTTTCCGCACAAAAAGCTAATAGCCAAAAGACTGCATATTGTTCCATGCAAGCATCACGAACAGCATGGAATGAACCATCAAGACTGTCAGAATTTCAAAAGAGGTCTGGAGGATTGCTGATAGGCTCAGCCGCGATCTCCCTCCTATGCAGCAGTCTACGCGGCGGTCCATACGCATTGGAAAAATGCCAGGAGTATAAGGACAGCGACTGGCTTGTGCACCAAGAATCACTAAGCGCCATCGGTTCCTCATGCAACGCTCGTTTTGAAGTTGCAATGATACAAGACGGCCAAAAGTATGGCAGCGGCGGGTTTATAGCAAAGGAATCCCCCTTTTTTCATATTAAAGTAAACCATCCCGCAGAATTATTCTCCCTGCCTTCCGAAAAAGTAGACCTCTTTACGGAATCGACGGGCGTAGGTCCTTTTTCCGCGTCCTTTGGGGGCAGTGTAGAATTGTCCGACTCGCATGCTCGAATTCGCGTTGCATCTCCTGCTCTTCTACTGACTCTCGCACTGAATCCGCTGGCCAGGACAGAGCGCGGAACTGATCTCGCGCTACGTCTTCTTACGTCCATATGCAAAACGTTCGGAAGGGAGCGCATGGGCTCAGAAGTGAGTGAAGCAGTATTGATCCTGAGAAACGGGGAGGGGGCCACCGCAGAGGCACTTTGCGCCGCAGGCCCTGACGCGCGTTTCCGTTTCTCACGAAAGTACTTCGAATATGCGAGAAGGCTGCTGGTACTAGGCAGGGAGCTGCAATCGCTCAAGCAATCAAGAATCAATAACGTAGCCGATGCTGGACATGCTGATGCTGGCTGTGTAGCTGACGCAGCTTCTGCACTGTCATCCGCGTTGCTGCGGAACTGAGCTATGGTTCTTTTACGCCGCGTGTTTTCACAAAGCGAAAGCTATAAATATTATTGGTACAAATAAGTATTAATTGAACTATATATGTATTATTTAATACTTTAAAACGTGACTTTATGGAACAACACAAGCCCCACCGCCGCCTGACTACAACGGACAGAACTGGAAGTGCCGATTTACTTTCCCTCTCTCCAGGGTCTGGACTCCACAATGCGCTGGCAGGAGCCCTGCGGCAAGAGGACGGCACAGTGAGGATAAGTGGAAGGGGATGCAGTGTATCCCCCAGGATGGTAGTCATACTCTGCCCCCTTTACGCCCCAGGCACACTGGCCGATTCAACTCTCATTCCAAATCCTGGTTCCATAAGTGAGTCCAGAGTTGGCGGCAAGTGGACGGTGTACAAACAGGTCATGGCAGCTGCAGACGATTACCTGAAATTGGCAGGCGAACGCCTAAAGGTCCATGCCGTATTTGCTGATCGCGGAATACTTCTGGCGCATGCGCCAGATACGGCGGACCATAGTGCAGCGGACAGGCACAGCGAAGTATACCGTGCTGCTTTCGAAGGGTTCTGTTCTCCGCGGGGGATACAGTATACATATTCCACATTTACCGATATCGGTGTGGCACTCCCCAGGTTCTTTACAGTAGGATCCGAACGGATACCAGGCGTGAATCTTGAAGACCCCTCACTGGAGCAAAGACAAGGGACAATGATAGATCTCGTTAACGAATATCTTCGGCGGATAGGCGAGCCCACCTGGATCGTAAACAACAATGACAACCGGAAGAGGATGAAAGACCTGCTCAACATGGCTGTGGCAACGCCTTCAATGGTGTTCGATCTGGTCGCAGGGTATGTCGCGTTCGATTACAGGCTCCCGGGTATAGCGGGAAAGACAGGCATGTATCTACAGGCGGAGAGGATGGGACAGCTTCTCACCATAGCGAACTTCACCGACGAGTCGCGTTCAATGCCCAGAATAGACGTACTTACGGTGTGATCCCTTGGGCTATAGCTTCTCCCTCCTTCGAATAGGCGATACGGGCATATCTGGCAATCTTTACACCTCAGGAAAGGAAAGGAGCACAGTTGTAGTATGGGGGGTTGGGGCGCCGAGGCCTCCTGATTACGGCAACCTTGTCGAAGCGGAGAGCATACTGGGCTACGAGACCGACCTTTTCGTGCCTGATTATCTCGGATACGCAAGGAGCGATGGGAAGTTCACTCCGATGAACTGCATACGCACCTTTTTGCGGATATACGATTCATTCACCTCCGGATGCATTGGCAGGAGCGGCTACTCCGGGGAGAGAGTGAAAATCATGTACGGCCGCTTAATTTTCGCAGGCAAGAGCCTCGGAGGATCTTACGTTCCACTGCTTCCCAGATTCAATAAACGGATATCTGAGCTTGGCTTGTTTGCTCCTGCGCTTGACAACAAGTCTTCGGGCAGCATCGCTGGCGAGGAAACTAACGCTGACTTTTTTGACAGCATGCGCTATGACGGTTATCATCACATTTACCGCGGGATTCTCAGCAAGAGGTGGGAAGAGCATCTTGAGAACAAAGACGGCCTTTCCCCTATGGACAACATTGCTCACCTCGGGGATGCAAGGATATTTCTGGCACACGGAAGATCCGATCGCTGCATACACTTCTCAAAGTCTGTTTCTTTCTACGAAAGTCTGCAGCGCGTCTTTCCTGATTCCACTAAGAGAGCAAGGCTCTTCCTCTACCCTGGAGATCACGGCCCTTCAACAACAATCCCTGCCATAAAGGATTTCATGAAATGGTTCGGAATCAAGAAGAGAAGCTAATCCTCCATTCTGTCTTCAGGAGAATCAAGTATGTCCAGCATCTGCCCCTGTCCCAAACCGCTCGGGAAGTTCTCGAAGACCACCACTACGAACAGGTCATCCGAAGAGCCGCTGACCATGCCTGGCCATATTTTTCCGTTCTTGTCAACGTACCTCGCCTTCTTTCCTATAAGGCTTTTAACATCAACATCGTTAGACGGCGTAGCGAGCAGGTTGTCCTGGTCAAGGGAAGTGACTATCGCTGTTATCATCGAATCGGGATATAATCTCGGAAAAGGGTAATAAGCCTTTCGGGCTCATGCACGGCTCAGCGCTGTTAGCTCCTTCCTAAAGGCATCGCTAATGTCAGCGGCCTCTTCTCCGTTCTCAGTGCCTCCTGCCACTCTTACTGCAGAGTATCTGTGATAATACAGCACGCTTGTCCTGTCAAAGCCGAAGCTGTCTCTAATCCTGCAGTAATGCTGTATTGTCTTATTCCTAAACAGCCTGTCTGCGATCTCCCTCTGTCCCACCGCCCCAGTGGCCTGTATGAAAAACACGGGAGATGCCCCTTCTGGGAAAAGAGAGTTCGCAAGGTCAGAATTGGCGTGATCTGGAAGGTTTGGGTGCGATACCGAGAATAGGCTACCGTTTCCCTGGACAGAATGGCAGGCCCTTGCCATATCCATGGTATTCCGCATTATCGCTTTGAGCCTCGCATCGAAAACATCCTTACGGGGAACGGCTTCCCATGCAGCTTCGACGAAATTCATGTCCGGAGTGCTTCCCCAGGGCCTTCTGTGGCTATTCATCCATGTAAACAGCGCTGAGTCTTCCGATTGGAGGAATCCAGCGACAGCGGCATTCAAGCAGTAAAACTTCGTTGCACTCTCCATATTTACTAAATTTGAAGAGGTGTGTGGTAAGCCAATTTCTCCGGAAATGCTCAAAGGCAGCAGCGTCCTGTCCATTATCAGGAGAGGCTTTCTATCCTTCAGGTATGGGAGCGAGAGAAGCCCATTGAGGTCAAGCAGCGGAAGATCAGGTCCGTTTGCAAGCAGCTCAAAAAGGATTATATCGGGGGAGTGCGTTCTGACCGCATCTGCAACCAGATCCAGACTTGCGGTGTCTACTTGCCTTACGGTCACACCGCGCGGTGCAATGCATTCGCGCAGCTGCCTGCCTGTTTGATGATATCCGCTCATCCCGTAAAGGATGACAGTTCCTTTCGTTGGATGTCCGGTGTCAATTGCATCCCTCAGTGCTGCCATTCCCGAATTCTGCATAAGCAGCGTCCCTCTCCGTACTCCTGCAAGATCCGCAATCCTGTCCTCCAGTCTCCTGAGCGAAGGATATCCGTTACCTGGATAATCATGGGCGGGATTGCCTTTCTCCCGTTCAAGCATTGCCTTCTCCTGCATCGCAACGGACTTGTGCACATGGACTATCGATGCTCCATCTTTTCTGCGCATTGTTTCCACCAATTTCCCAGCATGGGTGCGGGTTTGCTATAATACTTCTGCTATATTAAATCACTACTAGTATTCAAATCGATGTATCATTGGCTCAATTAATTGCTCTAAGCATACATACCTTTTTAAATCTTCTTAATATTCCTTCAAAAGGAATATATATCCGAAATCCCTAATTCTTCAATATATCTATTTTAAACCTGTTAAAATATCCATTGAATTTCTCTGCTTAAAGTGATAAAATGACAACTAGAGCACACCTGAATATGACAGCGGGAAAAGGCGCAACACAGCAGGCCTTGATAGAAGTCCATAGGCACACACCTCCTAAGGCTCTTCTGATTGCAGCAACCGCAACAGTATTTACGTTGGGCGCATTGGCCGGCGGCATCGCAGGCTACAACATGGGCTATAGGGCAGAGAGAGCCGCAATGACACAGCAGATAAATACTGCCGGTGCAGTGCTCACGCGCGATCTCCAGACAGAAGCCGAGGAAACTGGTCCGGCAAATAACGACGCCGCAGAGATTAAAATCCTTAAGGCAGCAATAGCATCCACTCCGGCCAGCAACGTTGCTATGAAAAGGGATTTTACTGCAGAACTGAGAGGGGAACAGGCTGACGATGGGATCATACCTCCAGCATCTGGTTCTTAACTTCCAGAGTAGCTTACGGATATGGTCACATGTCCGTCCCAGGCGCATCGGGGATGGACATGTTCCGGTTCTTTAATGAGGGATTCAATACTCTAGCTATAGATGCCAATTCCAGCGTGCAGTGCATAAGCTGTAATTAATAATGGCAATAAAGGCATGTCCAGAAAACAAAAATCCCGAATAAACGTGCAAGAATATGCCACAAAAACATAATCCCGGTGAAGGAATGAGGAGATCCCAGAATGAACAGCTATTCTGGACGCGATTCTCAGCGGTATACGGACAAGACAATGCCCAGCGCCATTTAGTCGGCGAGAGGCTGAACGCATACGGCCCAGAGAAAAGGGAACTTGTGCTGAAAAGCATTGTACAACCAGAATCCGATAGGAAGTTTTCAATAAGGTTGGCACTATACTGTACGGGGACATTTCTCATATCGTGAATGCAGACAAGTATGAAAGCGCAGGAAAAATACCGCTCTCCGTCTCGGCTGTAGAATCATTGAGTATGGACGTAACGGGCAACGTCACAATAGAACTACTCTTAAAAACACTTCAGAGATACGGTAATGTAGGGCTTAAAACCAGTGTACTGGTCGCAATAGCCAGCGGCAACAGCGGCCCAGACGAGGTTGAGACGAGGATGGCTGCCCTTTCTTCTGATGCTTTTGTTGGATCAGTGGACAGAATGAGCAGCAGCAGAATAGGATTGCAGGTAACGCAGACGATACTGTTTTCGCTGGGCGGACTTGATACTGGTCGCCTTATACGGCTAAGAACAGACATGGAAAGATATAGCAATCCATCCGTGCGCGATTCACTGCTACTGCAGTTTGGCATAGCCTGCAGCAGGGCAGACTCTGGCGCAGGAGATGGATACAGGTCATTCGACCTTCTTTCTGAAGAGATACGTTCACCTGAAATTGCAGCCAGAATTAATTCTAATCCTGCAAATGTACTTCTTGCTGTGCTTTCTTCAATGAGACGGCAGCTAGGTTCTCCACTCTCTGAAAAAGCATCTGACATAACCGTGTTGACGTATCATGCTCTTCACGACTCCATGGGGCTTGGAAGACAGCAAGCCATACATATTCTGGGAATCTTCGCCAGGGGCGGAGTAGCTAAAGCAAAAGGTGCCTTGGAAGAGATCCACCTAATTGCAAAAGTCAACGGAAGAGACGAAGACGCAGGCATAGCATTCTCTGAACTAAAGCGATCCGGAGGCTCTTGAAAGCCCATAGAAATAATTAATGCATGCTAAAAAACCGAGCCTAAATATCTAAAGCAAAAGCCGATGATTAAAACAGCGCATCCTCTGGTCTGAATATGAGACACTTTATCGGGTTCTATGGTTATCCTAAAGAGGCTGAGGGCTTGGTATCAAATGGTAGGTACCAAATGGCATTAGATAACATTGGAAGGGATAAGCGCCTGACGCCTGAAGAGAAAAGGAAGTTCAAAGCCGCAATAGCAGCCACCGCCTGCGTAGATTTCGCAGTTCTTGCACGAAGCAGAGGCACGCCCATTTCTCTCAAGGTAGATATGCGACTTGATGCGTTGGGCTGGGCAGAAACCGCCCGGTCCTTGGGAATGGACATCGATACCTCGCATCTCAGAACGCTACTGCGCAGAGACATAGCGAGACTGCCTCCCGGAGTAACTACTCCCTTTTACGGTATCAATCATCACCATCTATTACGATAAAATCTACGATTAAACACTTCCCAATAATTCTAAAAAATCAGCCATTATGGGATAAAAAGAGAACGTTTAAATATATGTGAATAAAAAAATATAAACGGATAGCATGTCGATAGCATTCAAGCATAATGAACCGCATAGGGCATTCAGGCCCGGATGTAAAAAAAGCATTTGATGCTGCCTTTGCGGATCTCGTAAAACAAGAAGGCACAAGGCAATAATTCACAATCGATTTCACAGAGCTTCAACGAGTCATTTCCAGAATAATCCAGGTAGATTAATCTTCAGATGGCATATGAGTCTGTGGTTAAATGGTCATGGCAGACTCAAAGAGACCGAGAACCGTGCGCATAGTTGGGGTCACGCATCTTCCTCAGACTCTGGAAGCCGTCCGCGAAGACCTTTTCCGTGCGGCTAAATCAGGTCTCAGGAGAATAGGCCTCGAAGGGACTGCCGAAGAGATCAATGCAACAGAGTCAACAAGAGTTCTTCTTGAAAACATCGGCCTGGGTTATGGTTTTTTCAATTTGCTGGCAAAAACAGCTAAAAGTCTAAACGTTTCCGTTCTTCCACTTGATAACCTGGATGGCTCGGTAATGTCAACAGCCATAATCATGGCGATGCATCTGAGGACGACGTGTACAAGGGATGGTGTAGATATAAGCGAGGCGATAAGAGGCATGGAAGCGTTTCAAGTAACTCCTGCGAGTAACATTCAGATGCCAGAACGTCTGCTTTCCTTCCTCCGGAAATGGACATCCATTGCTCTGGACTTGTATAAAAGATCTCCACAGGAATTATCCGGCCTCATGGGTAATGATATTCGCGTTAGGAGCAGAAATATGGCAAGCATGATAAAAGACGGTGATGTCGAGATGGCCATAACTGGCTATCTGCACGCAACTGAAATAGCAGAAGCACTGCGAGCAGAATATGACGATATAAAACTGCATTTCATACCTGAAAAAGGCCTCCCCGAGCTAATACGGCAGTTTAAAGACGCGACATCCACAAATCCCTAGCATTAGGATGTTTGGAAGTAGGGACCATTGCAGATTATGTGGTAAACAAAATAGTCTTAGTATTTCTAAGAAGCTTCTGGAAATAACTACTTAAAACTCATTTTAGAAGTGTTAATCGCTTACTTGTGTGACGCAAGACGGGGGCGTTGGATAAGGCTTTTATTTATTTCTAGAGTATAAAAGCAACATGTGCAGCGTGGGATTTAGATGCATGTCTTGGACACAATGCCAGGTACAGTTGAAGCTGGTGTAGTGCCACGATTGCCTTATCTAAACATGACGTATACAAACTTGCGTGAGGTTGGTATAGAGAAGTTACTAGCTACAACCTGGCTTCAAAAGAGTGGTAGTCTTTGCATTGAGGGTAGATATGGTGAAGCAATTACTGCAGCCGAGAATGGGATAAAACTAGACCCTGGCGATTCAGGTCTTTGGACCCAAAAAGGTCATTCACAAGTTCACATGAATATGTATGAAGATGCTTTTTCTTCATTGCTGACTGCTATTTCTTTTGATCCTAAAAATGGAACAGCATGGTATAACTTGGCTGTCGCTACATTTCAGCTGGGAAGAAGATCAGAAGGCATAGAATACCTTAATAGGGCCGGCGAATTAGGAGCTATTCCTTCAGCAGGGGGATTATAATAACACAATCTACTGTGGTTTACAACCAGATATTCAAAATAATGGAATTTTGGTAAAGGCGGTTGTTCAATTATGCTCTTCCATTTTTCTGAAACAAAAATTAGTTTAGTTAGAGTAACTCATTTCAGATTTATGGAAAAAGCCTTGATTTGGTGATAGCATCCCGCTTAAGCCAGAAATAGATCAAAAGAGAAGTGCTTTCCCTCTGAAGGCCTTTTTTGTTGCATTTTTATGGAAAATAGGGATATAGAATTCACTTTTATGGAATTTCAAAAAGAAGTACTGATTTTGCCATGAAAATAGCTTTCCGACGACAGAAACATGCGCGGAAATAGCGTATTTTTCAACGATCTTTTTCTTTTTGATGAATTGTATGCACAGAAGAAACGCTGCTTAAAGCACATGGAGGGGCAATCTCAGGAATACTAAGATAATTTGAGATATTCTAATAAGTTATTTTACTATTGCCTTTGTAACTGCTGGATCTCTTCTTGTGTTGTGGTTCAAGCACTACACCTGAATTATGACTAAAGCTGTTTCTACCCGCCCTCTACTTCTCCACCCTCTCTGATTACCAACGCGTTAAATCCAATTCTTTCTCCTTCAATTATACTCTCTGTGCGAATTTATTCACTCTGTATCTAATAAAAGCAATAAATTGCATATAACTAGAATATATTGGATAAACTAAAATAATATTAGTATAATCTGGTTGCTTTTGAAAACTGGCTATCCCCCTGAATTTATCGATCCAATAAACTTCCTGAGGAGCGCAGGCGCTTTATTTTTAACATACTCTCCTCCTAAAAGAACGTCCTGCGGCATTCCTGCTATTGTTTCCATTGCTTCAATTGCAAAAGGCAGGACCCTTTGTAGGATCCTGTGTGGATTCTCCTCTCCTATAAGCTCTTGTACTAACTCTTTCGCATTCTTGCCTGCCCAGCGGAAAGCAGCCAGATATCCCAACAGGTGTCCGAAGGTATATGCCACTCCGTCTTCCAAGCCGCTCACAGCCCCATGAATCGAGAGTTTTATCTGATCAATGGATTTGTTCGCGATCACTGCTTCAGCGAAGCAAGCAACTGCTTCTTCTGCATACCTCAGATTGCTTCTGCCATTGCTGGATTGTGATATTGACACAAGAGCAGCATTCCTCCTCATCGAGTGCACTAACTCATGTACCAGCGTGGATCCGAGGTCTGCCTTGTTTCGTTCCGCTACGACTCCTGCTGATTTTCTTATCTCAAAAGGAATTGAAGGAAAGTCCCTCACTGCCACATGGAGTGCTATTGAATACACGGATTCCCTACCTATTGCTATTGTATGCGGTATCGGAAGATATACAGCAGCGACATTCTGTGGCAGAGACCCATATTCATCAAGCTTGGGATATGCTTCTGTCGGCCCGAATTGGCCTACGGTTCCTTCCAAAGATGCGATGCTCCCCATATACACTTCCGTCTGTATTTCGCGCCTTTTTCCTTCTAATCCCTGCACACGAAATTCTATGGTCTTCAAGTATTTCCCCAAGTTTTCTGAAGGTGGCAGTTGTTTAAATCCGGCCATTTTATCATCTATAACAACACATTATTAGACCGACTAAGATAAGCGGGTCTTTCCAGATAAACTACTTTCTATCCGGATCGCTGCAATGTCGCCATATGGGTCCTACTTACGTTAAAAATATTTTAGAATAGCTAAGACTATTTTGGTTCTAAATTTAGGTATAAATTGGGCTTTCTTTGTCATCATATTTAAGCCTATGCGATTCTCAGTCTTCTATATCCACACTCCTGGATCCATACCACAAAATCTATATATGAAAAATACGGAATTAAAATTAACTTTTTCTCAGTTTAGCTTTATAGTTTAGCTTTATAAATTGGTACATATGGCAAGAAGAATCGCAAGAGTCCACTATGCACAGTCAGCGCCCCTTGTAGCGGCGTTAAGAGAAGCAGGTCCTACTGCATTGCAAGCAATTTCCTTGCTTAAAGACAACGGAGTGCAACTCGATCCTGGGATGGAACGGAAGACAAAAAGGAGTGCATATCTGAACGAAGAGAAACTGCGAAAGGCACTTCTCCTTGGCATGCGCGTATATGATGCTACACGCGATCCGGAGGCTGCCGCTATGACTATCCTCACTGCGGCCCGTTTTAAAGTGCAAAGCTCCAGGTCCAATCGCAACGTTATCGACTATCTGGATAACATCGCAACTGTCACCAAGAATCCCGGGCTTACCGCTCTCGAAGCAAAGAATCTTCTTTCGGATCATGGATCCTTGATGTGGCATCTTGACGAGTTCAAGAAGCTAAAACCTTATCAGATCGAGAGCGCGATAAGGGCTTTTGCAAAAGCTTCTCGCTCCGAAGACCCCATGTCAAGATTTTTCTTCCGCGATATGCGTGTTCTCGTAGCACTGCAGGCGAGGGAGGATCCCGACTCTATAGATCGTACTATAGAGTGGATATCCAGATCCATAGACAGCAATCCCGAAATTCTGGGTTCTTTTGGCTTGCTTCCTTGGAGGGCTTATGCTGAGCCTGACCACGAAGAATGGAAGCTGGCAGCAAAGATCGTAGGAAAAGGCATAGCGGTGATGTATCGCCTGATGGATGATCCTGCGAGTTCCAAAGCCCTATCCGATGCTATCGCCGAGATGAACATACGAAGCATGAAAGTGCGGGTCGACACTGCCCGTTCAATACCTGTACTGGATAAAGCAATTGATGCTCTTTCTTCAGTAAACGGTTCCGGACTATGGGCAGCAACGGTCGCCATTTCGTTTGTGCTCATGGCTACTACTGAAATCAGACCCGTAATGGACTTCTGTGACCTTGTTAAAGGATTCTCTGATAATACAGCGGTTTTCACAGGCGCAACAAATGTTGCAGTGTATGCATCAAGAGTGCTGGGTGGTAACGATGACTATTTGAGGGGCATATTTGAAAAAGTGCAAAAAATGTCAACTACTCCACTGGTAGCGGAACAGAAGATGGAAGCATTGGTGTTTGCTGCAAAGAGATGCAAAACCCTCGGAGAGCTTGACAATGCCATAGCCGTCCTTATCGGCTAGTGGCCAATGCTATCACGTAGCTAGTGGCTATCACTTGGTTGTGTTAAACCAGCCATAAGGTCCTGTGCCAAGATTCCCCATGTGCCATCCTGCAGCCGTAAGATTACCCCAAGGCACAAAGGAACTGCCTGCCTGTATAACGCTTCCGGCAAGATACGCTACCGTCGCAACTATTGAGATACCAAGAAGTGCTAGCACCGCTATGACTAGTATGGACTTGACTATCACTATGAGTAGTGCATCTAGTCTTCTTATCTTCTGCTGTACGGAAAGTGCGATTATGAATACAACAAGCGCCCACACGGGAGCGATTATTATGTATATGGCATTGATGATTGGTACGAAGCTCAGCCACAAGAGCATAAGCACCGGAAGCACACCGTATACCAGTGCGGTGAATGTCCTCTCGTAATTCCCCTTCCATGCGTTTAGAAAAATCTTTGCTATTATCTGGTATATCAGCGCATCTATCGCTATCCCTATGGGTATCAGAATGAAAAATAGCAGTATACCTCCCCAGAATACCGATACGAAAGATATCTTTGCTGCTACATCAAGCACTGAATTCAGCGGAGATCCAGGTGAGATTCCTGCCCGCGCGCCGAACATCGCAGCAATGCCTCCAACTACAAGGTATGCTACGAACGGCAATACTGCGAGAGAGTAATAAAGTCTTAATGCACTTCCAAGATCCAACTGCCTCTTGGACTCTTTCTCAGGCTTCCAGACAAGGCTCCAGAAAAACTTCAGTTCATCGGCGTATGACATTTTCCCACTCCGCACTATTGATTAAACGTATGAAAAGAAAGAATTTAAGAACCTTCTGTTGCACCATCAAAGGTTTCCACTATTGTCCAAGCAGTCTGCGCAGAGCTTCCTCCCGCGCTTTTTTCTCGGCCGCTTCTTCGGAGGTAAGTCTTGCGCCATAGTCTATCAGTGTGCTTATCAATCTGCGGTCCACTGCCAATGATGCGTAATATAGTGGACTGTGGCCCTCCTTCGTTCTTGCCAGGTCTGCCCTACCTGTTTCAAGAGCCTCGGAAAGCAGAACTACGTCCTCTGCCCTTATCGCATGGAATACAAGTGGCGTTGGATCTACGCGCCCGCTACTTAGTAAGAAACGGAGCATTACTGGCCTGTTAACTGCTAGCTCCACGGGATAGCTCTCCATTCCAATCCCTTTGTAAACTTGATCTACATTGACTTTTTCAGATTCAAGAAGCAATCTTACTGCCATGAACGATCCTTGCTCTATTGCCATGGCAAATGGATGATAACTGGTGCTATGATTCAGCCCGATGTTTGGATTCGTTTTCTGGGCCGCAAGAAGTAGCGCTGCTATTTCGGCCCGTCTGTGCACATCTCTGGTTCCGTTAGCCTCCCCTTCGATCAGGAACGAAATAGAATGGGAGAATAGAGTATAGCCTTTTACCTCCTGGTTCGGATCCACCCCTTTGCCTAAAAGAATCCTTACTTGTCCGATATCCGCTTTGTCTATAGCGGCAAGCATCTCTTTTCCAATTTGACTTCGCCGCCTTGTTTCGTGTTTCATGGCCCTTGTTGCTACGTTATATACTATGATCCCTGCAGCTAACGTCATGGCCGCATGGTCTCCTGCGGTTAGCTTCCACTGCTGTGATGAGTACACATTATTGTTGATCACTTCAGTAAGGGCTGCGGTCGTGGGTATGGCTGCCACTGCAGCCCCGAAAGCAAGATCGCTTCTGAAGGCCTTGAGGAGGGTTTTCGATACGCTTGTTCCTATTCTCGACCACACATTCGATGCCGTCATTGTTCCAGCAACTGCGGCACCGCCGAAAAATAGAAATCCTTCGTACGGATTATGTTTATGCGAAAGCAGTCCTGCCCAGAAGAATCCCGCTGAAACTGTTCCGAATGCGCCTAGGGCGATGTCCCCTTCTGTTACCCAAGTTAAGGCAACGTCCAGTGCTCCGCTGAGCTTCCTGTCCACGGCACTTATTACCTTTGAAGCATCAGATGTGAATCTAACAACTTCTCTTGCCGCTTTTAGGAGAGGGTCGAAAGATTGCCTGTGACCGCCTTCATCATTTTCCCTTCCGTTCTTGTAGCGTGGTGGCATATTATGCGCCGTCTTATATTACCACGAGCTGCCTGTGCTGGGCGAATGGGCCGTGTTCGCTTAGATTCGGAATAGGCTCTGCTGCCAGTCGTTCTCCGAATGGTTTGAGACACATTTCCATATCAAAGCCTTATTATTCTCGCCTTTCGGATTCAGCGTCCTTTCCTATTATTCTGCAGGTCACATTAATCTCGGAAATCATGCCCTTCTTGCAGCTTCAAGAGCAGTTTCAAGGAAAGCGGGGAATATTATTCCCTTAAGCGGCGCCCTGCCTTCCCTAAGGGAATTGCCAAGGCTATGGCATCCAGACGGGCCGAGTTTTTCAAGGAGATAATTAGGGTTAAGCAAGCCAACCTCCGGATGCTCTATTATCACTTCCCTCATCTCAGCAGTAGTCAGTCCGAGGGCCCCTTTCAGTTTTTCAATTTCATCGGGATTTCTTATCGCAATTGAGGGAAGCGCAGTTACGGTTTTGTAATACTCTGATATCGACAAGCCCAAGGATCTCATTGTGACGCTTAGTTGCTCGGGGCCTATCCGGTTAACGGCAGGATACTTCTTAGCAAACTCCTGGTACTCTACCTCATCCATCCCAAGCGCTTTCGCATTTGCTGCTATGTAATGTTGATACTTTTCCGCGTTTTTCTCATACTTCCATCTGAGATCCCTACCTGCGGTTATGACTGAATCCACTATTTTTGAAATAGCATCAACCGAGGCACTCGTAGGAATTGAGACCGTTATGCTGAACAATGCAGGCCCTCCGGAGCCATTGAGACGTGAAGCTTCTATCACAACACCGTTTCTTGTGCTGGTTGGATCTGCCTTAAAACGAAATGAAGGTGTGGTGTTGTCTATTAATACCAAGCCAAGAGTTTTCACAACTCCATACCTGGCACCCAGTTCTTCTTTTGCTTCTGATACTGCGGCCACGGTTCTCCATTTTGCGTCATTTACGCTCTGCAGAGTAGGGTCATCTATCCTTACATTGTATCTGAATACTAGAAAACCATTCACAATCCCGAGAGAATATCTGGGAACCCCGGGTGAGAGAACCCCGCTACGTTCATCCGGGGTGAGAGTTAAGGCTATCTTCTGCTCCTGCGGCGACGCTGGGCGTAACATTCCTCCCAACTCTCCCGTGGAGAACATTCGTATATCTTTTGCATACACATTCGGCATACGGCTTCACATTACTGGAAAGGCTTGGAAAGCATGGGGTCCTTCAAGCCTAATTTATTTTTTGCTCTTCTGATATTTAAGTGTTTTGTGCAAATTCATCAATTTCTGACTGCCTTTTCCAGTTCATTTATCATTTCCTCACGTAGGAGCACTTTCCTACCATAGATCTTTGCCCTAGTACTCTCTTCGTGAAGCAGATCTTTTACCTCGGGTAAGGCTTTTCTTACCACTTCTTTTAACCTGTCATCAATGTCCTCTGCGCCAAGAACCTTGCATACCAGATGATGGAGATCGTAAAGATCTCTGAACTCCTTCCTGTCAAGTAAGGCGGCTGTTTTTTCATATACCATGTCTTGCAGAGTTATGGTGAGTACATCTGTAGTATTACCTTCTACTGTTACATACTCTGCAAGCCTGCCATTCGCTGCCTTTTGGATTATCTCCAGTTTTACTGCGATGCCTGACGCATCATCGCGTATGGTAGCATAGGTAGTATTGCGACTAGTAACTCTGAAATTTGAAAATGAAAAACCAATATTTCGAATTGACCTGCCCAGAACCTGCCTTATATCCCCCGGTTCAGTCTTGCTGTAGCCATCTATATCTCCGGTGCTTCTGTTGCTTGAAGGTCTCACTGTCCTTTCGATGCCTAAGCCTCCGTGCAGAGTAAAATCCCCTATTCCTTTGGGCCCGTATATTGCGCCAATTATGCCATCTTGCATTCCGGCTATTTTTCTCTGTACTGAGGATATGCCTCTTGAGTTGTCTATAGTAATTACGGGCATTGTTCTCAGTATCAATTCCTCTTTTCTGATATTTAAGCGTCGCAGAAAATGCACGTTTAGGCATTATATATTGATTTTTTGCGACCTGTAAGACGCGGTTATAAGAAAGCAGATGCTTCTGCAAGTATGTGCTGCCGAACTGTCTCCAGAATAGTGCGTGGATTCATGGTATGTGGCAGTTCTCCTGACCAATTTCTCCCATATGGGGGTGTAGGATCTTAACTGGGGCTTGTATATTATCATTAAGATAAACTCCGTCGATATGATCTCTGGCATTCTCCAAAGTGCAGTTTTTGACGAAGGCAGTGTGGTTTTGATACTTGTCATTGCATTCTATCAGGTGGCCTTATTGCTTCTTTTAATGCGATGTTTATTCGTCTCCTTGAAACACCGGCAAACACGGATGTTATCTGATAGAATGCAGATGTTGCCAAGGCAAGTACTCCGACAGTTGAGAGACTATGACTGTCTACAGCACGGGTTATGGTGAGGGCGCTGCCTATAAAGAGGTCTAGAGTTGCCAAGCGAGATGATTGCCCTTCAAGCCGTCTAAGATACTCCGATTTTCTTCTCAAGGCAGTAAGATCAGGATCCGCATTATCTGGTATTTTATTGCGTAGGTTATGTTTTTGCATGTAATTATCCTCGTGTGTCTTTAGTCACGGCGTGCTTTCAGAAGGACTTCCCTCGCTTCTAGGATAAGTTCGGCTGTCTCATCCCACCCTACACAGGCATCGGTTACGGATTTTCTTGGATCGGGAGTTTTGCCAGGTATGATATCCTGTCGTCCGGGGAGGAGGTTTGATTCTAGCATCAAACCTATGATGTGCATATTCGTCTCCATTTGCCTCAACACAGAACGGAATACGCCGGGTTGAATCTCATGCCTCCGGTGTGGATCTGGTCCTGCATTTCCATGGGCACAGTCAATAACAATCACAGGCCTGAGACCTTCTCTTTCAAGCATTCTTTGTACCTCCCTCACTGTAGCTTCATCGTGATTAGGTCCCATAAGCGGTCCGGTATCCGCCCCCCTGAGAATTACAAAGGTGTGTGGGTTGCCCAAAGTATCTATCTGCGCAGCTCTCCCGTGTCTGTCTATGCCTGCAAAAGAATGCGGAACTCTGGCAGTAACAGCTGCGTTTACCGCTGCAATAATATTCCCAGTAGTTGTATTCTTGGCCCCAATTGGCATCGAAGAGCCAGATGCGACGTGGCGGTGATCCGGATCCTCAACACTCCTTGCGCCCAAGACACCCAGTGCTGGAAGAGGCGAAAGATGTTGTGACAACTCTATATTTAGGATTTCGGTGCTGGCAGGGATCCCCATCTCTGCACATGCAGCCATCAACTGATAAATCCTACGTAGCCCACTGTTCATTGCTCCTTTGCCGCTGAGAGAAGGGTCAGTAACCATACCTTTCCAGGACTTTTTTATTTCAGTATCTTTTGTCCTAGGTTTCTCTCCATGCACCCTTGGCACAAGCAAAATAATATCTCCTACCTGATCACTGAGTTTGGCTAATCTTTCTGCATATTCAATGAAAGCTTCTGGATTGTGTATTGAGCATGGTCCGACTATGAAAACTACCCTATGATCATCTCCACGCAGGATGGCCCCGATCTTCTCTCTTCGAAGGAGTATCGCATTCTTTGCCCTTGTACTTAAAGGCTCTTCCCGCCAGAGATCGACAGGCCTTATTAGCTTAGTAGACTCTCGTATGTTTGTGTCTGTTAACCCGCCTCTTGAACTTATGGTTGCCATTGGATTACCTCTCTTTTTGATAAGCTTGTTTCACGTAGATGTTGCAAATTCTCAATATATGTTTTTCTGAAGTAAATCTGAATAAGATGTAGAAATGAATATAAATTCTGAATATTATTCAATAAGCATGAGGAATATAAAGGGAAGCCTGGTAGAGCACATGAAGTCGGGATATTGTACTCCTAAGATAGTAAGCATAGCGAAGAAGCTGAAAGCGCCTTCTGCGACGATACATTACAATATAAAGCAGATGGAGAAGGAGGGTATTACGTTGGCTTACAAGGCTGTATTCGATTACAAAGGAATAGGGGAAGGGTTCTGCAGTTATGTTCTGATAAACTTGGCTCCGGAAGAATATACTGATCCAGAAAAAATAGCAAGGACACTGGCGAAGTTTCCTGAAATAGAGAGCGTTGACGTAATAGCAGGGGGTTGGGAGCTCGTGATAAAAATAAGGACAAGCGACATCGACTCGTTTTATGAATTCGTCAGAAAGGTGCTATCAATGAAAGGGATAGCCAAAACAATGTCATTAAGCTCGCTTAAGCAGATAAAGACAGAGTTTGTTGAACTGTGACAGCAGATACGAAAACACCCACCAAGCTTGGCAAGGAATGGCGCCCGAGCACCATGGGAAGGCTGCCAAGCATTCAGGAGCCAGTTGGCCTTCAATATAATCTGGGATTTGACTGCTATATACGCCTTCCCATGTACCCGTACTACAGTCAAACTGCTCAGTGGCCTGGACTGCCTATTGCAGCGGATCCCACCTCGTGCAAGTACTTCGGCCCGCGCATTGCTGATACCAATGCTGCTATAATCGCAAGGAAAGCAGAGAGATAGAATATGGTGCTCATGCTCGCCTTGAAAGGCTGGGACAGAAGGGACGGAAAGAAGTGTTCGCCAATGATTATCCTGTAAGTTGAAGGAGGCATTGAAGAGAGTATCTGTGCAGGCAACAGGTGCGCTATGGGGTTGTATCCGAGCATCGCAGCGAAAATGGCGGCAGTTGGGGATATTGAAGAGATGTAATTCACAGTGCCGCTTGAAAGGCCTTCTGATCCAAGGCCATGTGATATATACGCTGAAAGGCCCGCAGAGATCAATCCGGAAGAAAGAAGGGAGAAGAAGAGGGCAAGGCTTATCGCATACGACACATTGAAGAAGGTGGCGACCATGCCTCCGGTCATTCCCCTGTTTTGAGGTGGCACAGAGCTCATTATCGCTGCGAGATTAGGCGATGCAAAAATTCCCTGTCCGGCTCCAGCGAAGAATATGATGACCATGAAAACAGGATAGCTGAAATTGGCAGGAAGTGCGGCTAATGCCAGAAACGCAACGGCATTTACGCACATGCCAAACACTGTGAAGGTACGCGCACCGTACTTGTCAGACAAATATCCCGAGAGAGGGCCTGCAATAAGGAATCCTATGCCCATTGGAAGCATCGCTATGGCTGCCTGGAAAGGGGTATTCGCAAAGCTTATGCCGTGCAGCGGCAGCCATATGCCCTGGAGCCATATGACCAGCAGCAGCTGCAAGCCTCCTCGTGCTATCCCTGCTAAAAGCAGGCTCAGCATTCCAGCTGCAAATGCCCTGATGCGGAATAATCGCAGGTGCAGCATAGGCTGCGCTACCTTCATCTCAATATAAATGAACAAGGCCAGGAGCAAGATGCCTGCGGTGAAGAGGCCAATAACTACGGGGTTTGACCATCCCATGGCACTTTTGCCATAAGGGGATAGTGCCAGGGTAAGGCCTATCAGCAGCGATGTGACTGCCAAGGCAAACGTAACGTTCCCGGGTATGTCTATTCTCTGTTTCTCTTTTACAACTGCCAATTCATGCAGAGCAAGATATGCCCAGATCGTCCCTGCTATTCCTACCGGAACGCTGATCAGGAAGATGAGATGCCAGTCGGTGGCAGCAAGAATTCCCCCTATTATCATACCGAGCAGGCTCCCTCCGACTCCTGCTATCTGGTTGATACCCATTGCCCTTCCGCGTTCATTGTGGGGAAACGCATCGGTTATTATGGCGGCGCTGTTCGCAAAGAGGAAGCCGCCCCCCAAGCCCTGCACGAGGCGGAAGACGATGAGGGAGAGGGCACCACTGGTGCCATGAACAAACAATGAAGACAGATACACCAGTATGGATCCTACTGTGAAGACAAGGAAGCCCAGATTGTAGAGCCTTACTCTTCCGAACATATCTGAGAGCTTGCCTATTGTCACCACAGTAGCCGAAAGTATTACCGTGTAGCCAAGAAGGAGCCATAAAAGGTAGCTTGCGTTTGACGGATCTAGCGGGTTTATGCCAAGCCCGTTGAATATCGCAGGCAGTGATATCAAGACTATGGAACCGTCAATTGCAGCCATCAGGACCCCGAGAGTAGTGTTAGACAGTGCCACCCATTTGTAGCGCTTTCCGTACCTGCTCTCGCGGGATAGTAGTTCTCTCTCGATTTTGCTCACATGTGCCTCGGCTCTGCCTTTTTTATTTGCCAATGGATCACTGCATAGTAACCAGAATCAGATTCATATCAAGAATGTCAGGTTTGGATATAAAAATGTTTCTACCGAAAAGCCAATTGGCACTTTTGCTCAGAAACCCAGCGCCTCCTTGACTAATATTATCGTTATCCTTCCTGGACGTTCCTTCTGCATTATCAGTATTTTATTGACAGAGCTTCCTGGTACACCGTATGCTTTTCTGGCCCTTTCGCTTTCTAGTGGAAGCGTGTGTTCGTATATCCTCTTCATTCCTTCATTGATGTCTTTCACTATCTTCTGTGAACCGACGACCCATATTACCCTTCTTGCGCCGTAGGAGTAAGCAGGCAGCTGGCTTCCTGACGCTGATGCGATGAGTATATTACCGTCCTGAGTCACGGCATGTACGCTGCCTACAACCCACTCCGGAGATGCGCCTACCTTATTCATCTCAGCAGCCTGTGTCTCCCTGTTCATGGTGCTAAGTTTATTTCTCAGAGAAACGTACCTTCCAGATTCGTTTATCTCAGCTGCCAGATTTATCGATTCAGAGGTCCTCGAAGTGACTGTAAGGACCTCAGCGCCGGAAGGTAGAATCTCAACGACTTTCTTCCTTGCATCATCTCCGCTCTCGACCAGATAAACCTCAAAACCATTTTCCCTGAGGGCGTCAGCCGTTTTTCCCAACACCGTCTCGTCTGCTGTCTTAGTCCATTCCATTCAAATCACAATACAATCGGCAAAATTAATTGTTATAGGTACTGCCATCCCGGAGGTTTTTTCAAGGCAGTTTGATACTTATATCTGCACCTGTCAAAAACGGATCTGCCTCAAGACACCATCTCATGATGGCGGCCTCCATGGGAGCCGAAGCTGCACGCAGTGCGGCCCTGCCCTTGTGGCGAGAAACGGTAACATTGTCGGAGGGGGAACATGCCGACTCCGGCGACGTTGCCGAGTCTGTGGCAAGATAAGTGTACGTAGTCGTAGAGGACGGGCTGGCGTTG